>JAVJTD010000459.1:0-16855 GCA_040219065.1 Planctomycetota bacterium | reverse complement strand
CTCGGAGTGCGCTGTCGTCGCACGGCCGCCCCGGCCCAAGCTCGCTTGCGCAGAGCCCTCGCCGACAGACTCGGTCTTTGACTCGCTCGACTTGGGCACTCCATCGCGCTCGGGCCCGGTTGAGAGCCAGCGCTCGGAGATGTCGCGAGCTCTCCCCGGCTCTACGACCGCGCCCGAGGATGGACGCCCTCTCGGTAGCCGTACCGCTCGAGGATGTCCCCGCAGCTCGACTCGAGCCGGGCCAACACGTCGCTCGGCAGCTCGTGTCTCCACGAGTCGATCCGGCCCCGCCGAAAGGTCCGCGCCCCTTCATCGAAGAGGCCTTCGGCGAGGTCCGTGGACAGCGGTACCTCAGCACCGAGATACGCCATCACCGTCTCGAGGCTCACTCGCTGAGCGTGCTTGGAGCCCCCGCCGCGCGTTCCGACGAGATCCTCGAATCGCGTTCGGCAGACACCGGGATGATCGAGCAGCCAGGTGTGCTTCCGGTAGACCTCCAGGTACTCGGGCATCTGCTCGAGAACATGACGGACCTTGTCGCCGATGTCCGTGCAGCGCGCGATCTCGGCCGCGTGATGACGGGCGCCCCACTCCTCGGGGATTTGAGCGCGCACCTGATCGTCGGACAGGTAGTGCACGAGCGAGACGACGACGGCGCGGGGATCGCGGTAGTGGAAGATCACCCGGCCGCCGCACTGCAGCCAATCGCGGATGAACGGCCCGTCCGGCAAGGAGTGGAAGAAGAGGCTCCGCCGCCCCTGGAAGTCACCGGTGAGCACCGAGAACAGCTTGGCCGGATCGAGAAAGGCGAGCTTCGAGCCGAAGCGCTTCTCGAGCTTCGCACCGACGGCGGAGTAGCTCTCGCGGATGCCCAGCCCGATCGGGGGCAGGTCGAGTGCTTCGAGCAGCTTCCGGATCAAGTTGGTGCCGGACTTGTGCTGCGCCACGACGACGACGCGCTCCTCTTCGCTCGCCCGGCACTCGAGAGCGGGCTCTTCCGGCGATGGCGCGTACGGCCAAGGACCATAGGGCGCATTGGCGTAGAACGTCTCCGCAGACCCTTGCCGCATCGGATCGGCGAGCGACTTGGCCATGACGAAGGCAGACTCGAGAGGCAGGCTCAATCCGATGTGGAGCAGGATCGGCAGGGTCCCGTTGTGCGCGATCAAGAGCACGTCACGATCCGGGTAGCGTCGATCGAGATCGGCCAAGAGGGAGCGATGTCGCTCCGCCATCTGCCGGTAGCTCTCCCCTCCAGGAAAGGGGACCTCGATGTGATCGAGCCGCACGCGGTCGATCTCCTCCATGGATCTTCCTTGGAGCTCGCCGTAGTCGATGGCACTCAGGCGCTCGTCGACGACGATCGGGATGCCCGCATCCGCGAAGCAGAGCTCGATGGTCTCCACGGAGCGAGGCAGACCCGAGTGCACGATCGCGGCGATGCGCGTCCTCTGTTCATCGTCCAGGGACAGATGACGTGCGAGCTCCCGTCCTCTCTCCGACACACCACTCGGAGTGCGGCCGGCGGTGATGTTGTCGTGATTCTCCTGGCAAGGCAGATGAGGCGCGAGTAGCAGTCGGACCATGCAAGCGCTCCCTTCTCGGCGTTCAACGCTCGGCCGCTTCGGACCGGGGCATCAGCTCGGCAACGTCGTGATCGATCGCGGCCTCGGTGCAACGCCGGGCAACGGACCGGGCGAGCGCTCGACCGCGCTCGCTGGTCAGATCGAGCAAGGCACCGCTGGTGACGACACGAAACAGGATCTGCAGGATCGCTTGTCGATAGGCAGCGCGGCAGTCCTCGAAGGTGTAGCCACTGACGCCATCCTCCAACAGCACCTCGTGGTACTCGCGGAGCAACGCAAGCTCGATGCGCCGCCGCACACTCGGCTCGAAGCAGTACACGAGGAAGTACGCCACGTCGATCGGCCCCTGCCCGCACGCGACCATCTGCCAATCGATGGCCACGATCTTCCGCTCCGGGCCACTGCCATCGAAGAGCAGATTATCGAGGCGATAGTCACCGTGAACGATCGTCCGCGGCGATCGGGCCAACCGGCGGCAGCTATCGGCGACGTGCTCCTGGAACCGACTCGCGAGCTCGAGAAAAGCTTCGGGCAACAGGTCCTGGTACTTCTCCCGGAACGAGCTCCAGATCTGTTGGTACATCGCCTGCATGAAGTCGGCACGCGCATCGTAGGACGGCAGCCACGAGAGCGTATCGAGCCGGCGGTGCTCCCACCAGGCCGCATGAAAGCTCGCCAGGCGGCGAATCGCCAGGCGAGCGTCGTCCGGCGTGCAGCCTTCCAGGTGGTCGCCGACCAACGCATCGGCAAGGTCCTGGAGCAACAGGATGCTGTGGCCGGTCGACGGCTCCACCTCGGCGAAGTGACAATCGGGCGTCCAGGTCTCGAAGCTCCGAGCGATCTCTCGATAGAAGCGCACCTCGCGCTCGTAGATCTGGACCATGTTCAGCATCATCCGTAAGCCAGCTTTGTCGGTGGAGAACTTCGCGATGAGAGACGCGGGCGCTGAGTGCTCCTCGGCGTCATACCGGAGTCGGAGGCGATCGAGGCGGCCGAGGAACGACTCCCGTCCATTCAAGGGCTCCACGTCGAAGCCCGTGACGCGAGCACTGGCGATCACGCCGGCCTCGCGCAGCGTCTCGGTCAGAAAGCTCGCCGTGAGGTCTCGCGAGCAATAGGGCACGGTTCGCTCGGACATCGGTCATCACTCCCGAATGGAGACGGAATCGAACGGCGCTTCGACGGTGCGCTCTCTGTTTTGCCGGTGCCGAAGCCGGAGGAGCACTCCGCCGCGCGGGCGAAGCGAGATCGAGGGTTGTGGCTCGACTCTCCGACCCGGCACCGACGCGAGCTGGAATCGCTGCAGCACGCTCGTCAGGATCAGCTTCGACTCGACGAGCGAGAACGCCTTGCCCACGCAGGTCCTCGGACCGATCAGGTACGGCAGGTACGCACTCTTGTGCCGAGGCTCCCCGCGCCCGGGCTCCCACCGCTCCGGCCAGAACTCCTCGGGACGGCTGAAGTACCGCGGGTCCCTCTGCGTGACGTACGCGATCACCGCGAGGTTCGCGTTCTTCGGGAGCTCGACATCGCCCAGCCGGACGGCGCGCCGCGTCGTTCGCGTCGATGCCCAGCCGGGCGGATAGAGCCGCATCGACTCCTTGAGCACGCGATCGAGGTACTGCAGTCGAGGCAGGTCCCCGGCCTCGGCGCGCCGGTCTCCCAATACGGACTCGACCTCGGCCACGACCTTCGCTCGCACGCGCTCGTGCTCGGCGAGGAGGTGGAACGTCCAGCCGAGGGCATTCGCGACCGGCTCATGACCCGCCACCAGAAAGGTGAACATCTCGTCGAGGATCTGCCGATCGGTCACGACATTCGGCTGCTGTGCCTGAGCCTGGAGGAGCCAGTCGACCAGGTCCTCTTGGCCCGGACACCGGCGATGCTGCTCGAGGATCGCCTCCATCCGGCCGAGGAGGCGCCGCCTGGAGCGAACGAGCACGAGCCGAGGCAAGATGCGAGCCGTCGGCAAGGGATCGAGCAGCATCCGCTCGAATCCCTCAACGTACTCGCTCACCGCCTCGAGCACGACGTCTTCGAACGAGGCCGGGTCGTGCCCGAGGAGCGTGCGGCAGACGATGCGCAAGGACAGCCGTCGCATCTCTTGATGGATGTCGAGCGTGCCGCCGGGCAAGGCGTCGAGCGCGCGGTCGATCTCCTCTTGCATCACGGCGATGTGCTCGGCGATGCGGTCGGGGAGCAAGGCCGGACGCACTCCTCGCCGCTCGTGCAGCCAGAGGTCTCCCTCGCTCGTCAGCAGCCCGCGTCCGAGGGCGAGGGCGAGGTGCCCGAACTGGAATGCCTTGGGGAACTCGGAGACGCGGTGGACCAGGATCTCCTCGATCAAGTCGGGGTGATGGACCAGGTACATCTTCTTGCCGAGAACTCGGACGGTCGAGAGGTCGGACTGTCGCGCGCACCGTGTGAAGAACGGCAGCAGTCCTCGCCTCAGCTCGAAGTAGCTGCCGAAGAAGGGGAGAGGGCGTGACGCGCTCACGGCTCGGACCTCGAGAGGCGCAGGCGCATCTGCCGCGTCGGGCGGACCGAGAGCGCGGGAGCCCGAGGCGGGCTCCCGCGGCGATCACTCTTCGAGACGATCTGGATCACCTCGAACAGTTCCGATCGAGCATCCAGTCGACGATGGTGGTGAGCTCGGAGCGATCGGGTTGAACGTGCATCTTCCCTTCGGAGATTATCATCTCGACGGCGGGGATCCCCGGTGAGCGGAGCATCTGACGGTAGGCGGTCTCGACCTGACGACGCGCCCAATCACGCTCTCCGGCGTAGAGATACACGCCACAGTCGACCTTCAGCTTGCTGAAGATGTCGGGCTCGATCGGCGGGAAGGCGCCGCCGATGAGGACCGCGCCTTTGAACACGCCGGGCAAGGCCCGTACGACGCCCGACACCATGCCGGTGCCGCTGCAGTAAGAGTAAATGAGTATCCGATCCGGGTCGATGCTTCGCTTCGACCGGAGGTCGTGCAAGCTGTCCAGGACACGTTGGGCACGCTCCGCGTAACTGCGCCGGGGGCCGAGGCGCCACGGGCCGATGAAGATCAAGCCGTGACGATCGAGCTCGGGCTTGAAGAGCGAGAAGAAGGAATCGCCCTCCCCGCTCGGAGATGCTCCGACGACGAGGCCGGCGTTCTTGGCAGGCGCCGAGGCCGGCACATAGAGGAAATAGGTCGTGTCCTCACGCGCGTCGTAGTCCTCGGGCAACCGACCGTGGAACTCGGGCACCGCCTCGGTGAAGAGGATGTCCGACGGCGCGGTCACCTGGACCTCGCGATGGATGATGCTGCCGTCTCCCGGCTTCTGCATGGAGGCGCCGCCGTACTGGTGCGGCTCCTCGCTGTCGTTGCGAACGAGGTCGTTGATCATGGAGGCCATCAAGAAGGGCTCGACGATGCGTGAGCCGATCGAGGCCGGGCCGGATCCCGATGTCGTCGAGTCCCCTTTGAGATCCCAGAGCCATTGCACGATCTCGGAGGCGGTCTCGGTGGGTGGCCCTTCGTTCGCCACGCCTTCACCGAGTGTGAGCTGAACGGGAATGTTGCGCTGCTGCCAATCCGCGAGCACCCTCTCCATCTGCCCGCGGTCGGAGTCGTCCTCACCGCAGAAGAGCGCGATGCCGTCCTTCACCTGGGTGTCCCAGATCGCAGCGGTGCCGCCCCAGAAGACGGCGGACGAGAGGCCGAGACCGGCGAAGACGTTCGGCTTCAAATGGACGAGAGCACTGGCGGTCTTCGCTCCGGATTGGTGGCCGGTGACGTAGAGACGCTCCATGTCGATCGTCCCGTCGAAGTCTCGCCGAACCCATTCCTGCACGTCATTCAGGACATCGAGGGCCCGCTGCATCTGGACGAGGGGAGGATCCTCATCACCGTGGTTCGGCGCCACCACGATGAGGTCGCGGTACTGGCGCTGGAGGAACGGGGAGAGCCGCAGGGTACGAAGCAGCGCGTAGCTCTTGGTGGGGTCACCCCCGCGCATGCCGAGGACCATGAGCACGCCCACCTTCTGCCCACCTCGTTGCAGGTGTGGCGGACGGATGTAGAAGTAGCTGGTGAGGTCGGGGTCGAAGAGCGGTGCCCCGGGGAGGCTCTCGATGCGGATCGGAAGGTCGTTCGGATCGAACTTCGGCGCCGGCGACTCCACGAAGCGGTTGCCGACAGGCAAGTCGTCCTCGATCGCAGGCGTAGCGAATGTCGTGCTCGCGACCAGGAGAGGCAAGGCGAGACCCAGGATCGGACGGACCATGTCATGCTCCATTCAATTGCGCACGGGGTCGCACACTCGGGCGCGGTGAGTTGCGCTCGAGAGGGGACTTCCAATAGGGACACAGGAAGGGCATCGGCCACTCGGGCCGGCCATCATCGATCAGAGCTCGATCGATCAGCTTGCAGCAGTGCCTATGGAAAGTCGGAGCGTCCCGCGACGAACCGCCCGACTAGAAGCATGGAGAGGCAAGCTATCACGCCGCACGCTCTCGAGCAAGCTCGGCTTCAATGAATACCCCTCGCCCATGAATAGCCAGTCGCTAGCGCCCGATCCCTGTTGCGGCGGATGCGGGCATTAGCCGGGATATCTCACGAGACATCGTCGCGAGGCGTCGAAGATGCCCATGGATGCAAGGAAAGCGACCGAGCACGCCGCAGTCGACCTCTTTGCAGGTCGTCGAGGCGGCGCAGGGAGCTTGACGCAGCAGGCATGGGTAGATTCGGCGCCGCAGTAGATGGCTCGTGAGATATCCGGCTTAGAGCGCATCTTCAAGCGGCTCTCCGTCTCGGGAGGATCGATCGCGGCGGCAGCCCATGGAGGCTGAGGGGTCTCGATGGCCGACCGTACCGTGGCCTTGGCTCCCAGCAGACCCGAATGGAGGATGTGATTCCTCGACGTTTCGCCGCAGCCACTCCACGCGCTTCTCTCAGCGGTTTCGCTGCCGTGGCTGGGCCATCGGAGAAGCCCCGCCGTTTGTCGAATCCCCGGGCCCACTTGCGTGCATTCAGCCTCTGGCAGCACCGCCGGGAAGAGCCAATCGGAGATCCGGCACCCTTCTTGCCCATAGCGGCGCCATCGCATCGAACCGCAGCGCGCGCCGACGACTCGGCCGGCGAGCGGTTCCAACCTCGAAGCCACGAAGAGTGATGATCTCCCGGGGAGGGACGAAGCTCCTTCCAACCGGGTCTGACACTGCGGACGCCTCATGGGCCCCCGCAGGCTTTGAGTCGATGATTGCCCACCTTGCCAATGCAGCGATGTCGCTGCTCTGCCCGATCGCCAGGGTCCTGGCTCGGGGGCCGGATGCGAACGATCCTCCGGTCGCCTCGGTGGGCCCATTGGGTCCGGTCGTACCCACTCCGCATGGAGCTCTCCGACGATGTTCCGCAATCAACTGACGTGGTTGGTCCTCACCGGCGTCGCTCTCGTCTCGGCCTTGGCTCCTTCGGCGACAGCGGCGGGCCGCAATCCAGGCAGCCTGCTCGTCTATCCCGTCTACGATTCTCATCCGGGCAGCGGCACGGTCATCAGCATCACCAATACGAAGGACGCGCCGTCCTTCAATCCGAACACCAATCTCAATGGCGTCGTCGACGTGCATTTCATCTACATCGATGGCGACAATTGGAGCGAGTTCAATCGCTACGAGCGCCTCACGCCGAACGACACCTTCACGATCCTGGCGAACAAGCACAATCCGAACAGCGAGACCGGATTCCTCTATTGCGTCGCGCTGTCTCCGCTCTCCCAGCAGCCCGTGTCCCACGACTGGCTCATCGGTGACGAGATCGTCGCCGACGGCTACGGCAACTGGCTCTACGGCTTCGACGCCATCGCCTTCCGCGCGGTCGTCGCGGCCGGCAGCCCGACCGATGTCGATCACGATGGCTTCCTCGAGCTGAACGGGATCGAGTACGAGGCGGTCGCCGATGAGATGATGATCTCCAGCTTCATCGCCCAAGGCGTCGTCACCTCGACCTTGATGCTCGTCTCCCTCGCCGGCAACAGCGACTACCGCACGACCCTCGCCTTCGAGGTCTTCAACAACAACGAGCAGGAGTTCTCAGCCAGCTATACATTCCGCTGCTGGGCGTCCGTCGAGCTCGCCGACATCGATGCCGTCTTCACTGACGCGTTCCTGTCATCGACCGCCTACGACATGCGCAATACGGGCCTCACGATCGGCACCACCGGCTGGGCCCGCATCGACGGTGTCCGCGCGACCGACATCGTCGGCAACGAGCCGAGGATCACCGACCCCGCCTTCGTGGGCGCCATCGCCCAGTCCATCTACGGCTACGCCGACGGTCACCTCCTCCACGAAAGCGCAGCCGTCAACCCGACACCCGGCAAGCTGGACTCCCTGCAGTAAGTGTTTCGACTTCCAGCACGGCACCGCACACGACCTTCGATCGACACCGTCTCTCTTCGCCGACCCACCGCCCCGGCCCGAAAGGGCCGGGGCGGTCCAAAGTGAGCATTCTGTTCCCGGCACAAATGGCCCACTTTTCAAGGCCGCCGCCGGTTGGATGGACTCGCTGACGAATTGCCATGGAGATTCGGATGTGAGGGCTGGATCCTCTCCAAGGCGCTTGGAAGGAGGACACGGAGACCGGCTGAAGCCGGCGGTCCGAATGCGACGTACCGAACGCCGCTTGCTTCAGGTCGACCTGCCTCCGGAGGCGCCGGAGCTGACAGGTGTTGAACCGGGCTCGGTGCAATGGAGTGCCCAAGCCGAGCGAGTCAGAGACCGAGTTTGCCGGTGGAGGCTTTTGTGAGCGAGCTTGGGCCGGGGCGTTGGCGTACGAGCGTCGGGCCACGGAGATTCGGATGAGAGGGCTGGATCCTCTCCAAGGCGCTTGGAAGGAGGACACGGAGACCGGCTGAAGCCGGCGGTCCGAATGCGGCATGTTTCAGATCAACCGTGGATGCTGGCCAGCTCGGGCCAGTCGATGCGCTTTGCGTCAAACACGGGGCCGTCGACGCAGACGCGCTCGTAGATTCCGAACTCGCCTTTCGAGTCGACGACTCGGATCGCGCAGCCGTTGCAGACGCCGAAGCCACAGGCCATCGCTTCTTCCATCGCGACTTGGGTGGGGATGCCGGCCGGCATCGTGAGGCTGGCGACGGCGCCGAGCATGGCGTTGGGGCCGCAGGCGAGCACGAGGTCTCTGGGGCCGCAACCGCCGGTCTCGATGAGGTGCTTCAGGGCGTGGGTCACGAAGCCCTTGTGTCCGCGTGAGCCGTCCTCGGTGGCAAAGTCCATCTCGACGCCTTCCCAGGAAGAATCGTCGAGACCGACGAGGTCCTCGGCCTTGCGGCCGCCGTAGATGAGCCGGATCGGCCGCGTGCTCGTGCGCTCGCGGACCGCGTCGATCGTGGCCGGGAACGGGGCGAGTCCGATGCCTCCGGCCACGAGGACGACGCGGTCGAAGTCGCCGCCGAGGTCGTAACCGATGCCGAGGGGTCCGGTCACGCGCAGCGAGTCGCCGGGGCGGCGGTCACAGAGCCAGGCGGTGCCGGTGCCGTAGACCTTGATGAGGAAGTCGAGGTGCAGCGACTCGTCCGCGCGGCGGAAGCGGCTGACGGAGAAAGCCCTGGGCAGGAAAGGGAGCGCCTCGTCGAAGGGTCGCAGCATGTAGAACTGCGCAGCGCCGGGCGCCGCGACGTCCGCCGGCACCTCGACCGTGAGCCGATGGACGCTCGCTCCCAGCCCCTGATGCGCGACCACTCGCCCTCGAACCGACGCCTTCTCGCAGCGCTCCACGTTTGTCCTCGCCATTCTGGAGTTCGTTGCCCAGGAGGACGTTTTACCAGGTGTGGGGCAGGAGCGGGAGATCGGGCGGGACGGGGAAGGAGCGTTGCAACCTCAGAGCCTCCCCCTGACTGACGCTCTTGAAACGCAGACGGGGCGTCGCTGGAGAGATCACCTCGAGATCGACGCGGGTGCAGGAGATTGCCGTTCGGATTCTGCCTCCGGAAGCCGCTTCGCGCTTCGGCGCAAGCTCGCGTGGGTCGGGTCCTTGCCTTGAACGGCGTCTCGGGCGCGCTCGACTTGCGCACTCCAACCTGGCTCGACCTGCGCACTCCTGCCTGGCTCGACTTGCACACTCCTGCCTGGCTCGCCCTGCGCACTCCTGTTTTCTGCGGCTTTGCTCGGCTTGTGCAATCCGACAACCGCCGGCCCGGCTCCCCCTCCGGAATTGTGCGTTGAGCGCCGCCGTCGCCCTGCCTATCCTACGCGATTCGTTCTGACCGCCCCGGATCGCCTCTGAGCCCGTTCTCCGATGACCATCCTCTCGCTCGACAATGTGACGAAGTCCCTCGGCGGACGCCTTCTGCTCGATGGCGTCTCGGTGACGGTCAATGCGGGCTCGCGGGTCGGGATCATCGGCGCGAACGGTACGGGCAAGACGACGCTCTTCCGCATCATCTCGGGCGATCTGGAGCCCGATCAGGGCCGGCGCACCGTCGCAAGAGCCACCAAGATCGTGGCCCTGGCGCAGCGCGAAGACGTCTCCACCGAGAACACGCTCCTCGACGAGCTGCTCACCTCCCGCAAGGACATCGTCGAGCTCGAGCACCGTCTGCAGACGCTCGAGAAGCGGCTCGCCGAGAGCCCTTCCGAGGACGAGCTCGAGCAGCTCGTCGAGAAGCAGTCGCGTGCGCTGGAAGAGTTCGAGCGGGCGGGCGGCTACGACGTCGAGCGCCGCGCCGAGGCGATCCTGATGGGCCTGGGGTTCCACCGGGACCGCATCCGTCAACCGGCTCGAGGTCTCAGCGAAGGCGAGAAGGGCCGGGTGTCACTCGGCAAGCTGCTGTTCGAAGAAGACGCGCTCTTGCTCCTCGACGAGCCGACCAACCACCTCGATATCCACACGGTGTCCTGGCTCGAGGACTTCCTGCGCAAGTACGCCGGGACGGTTCTGGTGATCTCCCACGACCGGCGCTTCCTGGACAACATCGCGACGCACATCGTCGAGCTCGAGCACGAGACGCTCACGATGACCAGCGGCAACTACTCCTCTTGGGAGCAGCAGAAAGCCAAGCGGCGGGAGATCGAGGAGCGCGCCTTCAAGAACCAGCAGCGCCACCTCGCCAAAGAGGAGGAGTTCATCCGCCGCAACATGGCGGGGCAGAAGACCAACATGGCCAAGAGCCGGTTGAAGCGACTCGAGAAGGTCGACCGCCTGCAGGCGCCGGGCTCCGATCCCTCGGCGATGAAGGTCGACTTCGGCTCGGTGGATCGCGGCGGTGAGCACGTCTTGACCCTCGAAGACCTCACGCTCCGAGTGGGCGAACGGACGCTGGTGCCTCACCTCGACCTGGAGCTCTTCAAAGGCGAGAAGATCGGCATCGTCGGATCGAACGGCTGCGGGAAGTCGACGCTCCTCAAGACGATCCTCGGCGAGCGGATGCCCGACGGGGGCCGGGTGAAGCTCGGCCAGAAGACGAAGGTCGGATACTACGATCAAGACCTCTCGGGCCTGCGCGAGACGGCGACGCCTTTCGAGGAGATCCGAGCCGCGCGCCGTGACCTCGACGATGAGGACGTCCGCTCGCACCTCGGGCGCTTCCTGTTCACCGGCGACGATGTCGACAAGTCGATCTCGGTCCTCAGCGGTGGCGAGCGAGCCCGAGTCGCCCTCGCCCGGATCGTCCTGACCGAAGCGAACTGCCTGGTGCTCGACGAGCCGACGAACCATCTCGACATCTACGCTCGGGCCAATCTCGAGCGCGCCCTGAAGGACTATCCCGGCACGGTGCTCGTGGTCTCGCACGACCGGCAGCTCTTGGATGGCATGTGCTCGAAGATCCTGGCGTTCGAGAAGGACGGCCGGGTGCGCGTGCATCACGGCACCTTCCGGGACTACGTCGAGCGCACCGAGAAGGAAGAGGCCGAAGCGCAGGAGGCCGCGCGCAAGTCGGCCGAGAAGGCGCAAGCCCAAGCACCCAAGACGCAGACGGCCAAGGGCAAGCCGCGCGACCGGGTCAAGCGGCGGCACACCTTCGAGCAGCTCGAGGCGAAGATCATCGAGACCGAGGAGCGTCTCTCGAAGGTGCGCGAGGCGATGTATCGGCCTGAGAACTACCAAGACGCCGCGAAGATGAAACGGCTTCAAGGCGAGGAGCAAGCCCTGGCCTCCGAGCTGAAAGAGCTCGAGTCCGAATGGGAGACCTGGGCCTGAGGCCGAGGAGTGAGATGAGCGACTTCAAGCGAGAGATTGCCGAGTGCATCGCCCCTGTGTCGGGGCTGGCCGTCGAGGAGGTGCTGGGGCTGATCGCGCGGCCGCGCGACGAGTCCCATGGCGACTTCGCGTTCCCGTGCTTCGTCCTGGCGAAGCAGCGCAAGATGGCGCCGCCGAAGATCGCGGCCGAGCTGGCCGCCGAGATCCAAGCGCCGCCCTCGGTGTCCAAGATCGAACCGGCGGGCCCCTACCTCAACTTCTTCATCGACCGCTCGACACGCGCGGGCCGGGTGCTCGAGGACATCGAGCGAGAGGCCGAGTGCTTCGGCAGCAGCGACGAGGGCAAAGGCCAGAAGGTCGTCATCGACTTCTCGAGCCCGAACATCGCCAAGCCGTTCGGCATCGGTCACCTGCGCTCGACGGTGATCGGCAACGCGATCGGCCGCCTGCTCCGCTTCCGGGGCTTCGAGACGATCGGCGTCAATCACCTCGGCGACTGGGGGACGCAGTTCGGCATGCTGATGGTCGGCCTCGAGCGCTGGGGCGACGAGGCGGCGATCCAGGCCTCGCAGACGCCGGTGCTCGACCTGAACGACCTGTACGTGCGGGCGAACGCCGAGTCGAAGGAAGACACCTCGATTCGTGACGAAGCGCGGGCGTGGTTCAAGAGGCTCGAGGACGGAGACGCCGAGGCCCAACGGCTTTGGACCTGGTTCAAAGAGGTCTCCTTGAAGGAGTTCGAGCGGATCTACCAAAGGCTCGGCGTGACCTTCGACCACACCACCGGCGAGAGCTTCTTCAACGACAAGCTCGAGTCGACGGTGGAGACGCTCGAGAAGGCGGGGCTGGTGAAGGAGAGCGAAGGCGCTCAAGTCGTCGACCTCGAGCCGTACGACATGCCGCCGTGTCTGCTGCGCAAGTCGGACGGCGCGACGCTCTACGCGACGCGCGATCTAGCGGCGGCGCTCTACCGCCATGAGGCGTACGGCTTCGACACCTGTCTCTACGTGGTCGGCACGCCGCAGTCCTTGCACTTCCAGCAGTTCTTCAAGGTGCTCGAGCTGCTCGGAAAGGACTGGGCGAAGAACCTGACCCACGTGCCGTTCGGGCTGATCAAGTTCGAGGGCGTGAAGATGGCCACCCGGCTAGGCAACCTGATCTTGCTCGACGAGGTGCTTCAGCAAGCGGTAGACAAGGTGCTGGAGGCGATCGAGGAGAAGAACCCCGATCTCGAGAACAAGGCCGAGATCGCCGAGCACATTGGTATCGGGGCGGTGATCTTCAACGACCTGCGGGCGCGGCGGGTCAAGGACATCAACTTCCGGTGGGAGGACGTCCTCAACTTCGAGGGCGAGAGCGGGCCGTACGTGCAGTACACCTATGTTCGCTTCGCGAGCATCCTGCGGAAGGCGGACCAGAAGGCGACGACCAACGGGGACGTATCACTGCTCCAAACGGACGAGGAGCGAGGGGTGCTCTCGAAGCTGGAGCAGTTCCCGGACACGGTGCGACGCGCGGCGGCGGAGTACGAGCCCTCGATCGTGAGCAACTACCTGCTCGAGCTGTCGGCGCTGTGCAATAGCTTCTTGCACAAGCATAGGTTCCTCTCGGATGATGTGGCGCTGACTCGAGCCCGGCTGCGTCTGGCGAGCGCGGTGCGGCAGGTTCTCGGCAACGGCATGCGCCTTCTGGGCATGACGCCCGTCGAAGAGATGTGAGGCCCGCACCGGCCCGTCCTGAAGGAGGACTCGATGGACTCGATCAAGAAGCTGATTCGCGACATCCCCGACTTCCCGAAGCCGGGGATCGTGTTCAAGGACATCACGCCGCTCTTGGCCCATCCCGAGCAGTTCGCGCGAACGATCGAGCTGATGGCCGAGGGGTTCGCGGGTCAGCGCATCGACCGGGTGGTGGGGATCGAGTCGCGCGGCTTCATCTTCGGAGCGGCGCTGGCGAAGGAGATCGGGGCGGGCTTCGTGCCGATCCGCAAGCCGGGCAAGCTGCCTTACGACACGATCTCCGAGGAGTACGAGCTCGAGTACGGCAACGACCGGGTCGAGATGCACGTGGACGCCGTCAAGGAAGGCCAGCGGATCTTGATGGTCGACGACCTGCTCGCGACGGGCGGGACGATGGGTGCGTGCTGCAGCCTGATTCGCTCGCTCGGCGCCGAGATCGTCTCGGCGGTCTTCCTGATCGAGCTGAGCTTCCTGGAAGGGCGCAAGCGCCTGATGGGGATCCCGGTCCGAAGCCTCATCGAGTACTGAGCCATCGAGTACTGAGCCGAGGGCCTTCGGTCGACGGAATCCGATTTCTTGAGAAAAAACGATTGACCCTCGGGGAGACCGTGGTATCCTCCGCCCGACGATCGCGAGATCCAGGTGCGCGGCCCTGAGCCCCACACGCCTCACGATCGCTAACAACTCGATTCCCGATAATGGCAAACTTCCCGAAAGGGGAGGGCGCAAAGCTTCAGGACCTAAAGCGGTGATTCACTCGCCGATATGGTAGCCAGCTGCCGAAGGAATCCGAAAGACGCCCTGCGCGACAGAGGATTCCGCCACATTCGGCTCGGAGTCCTTTTTTTGTTTCCGCTCTGGAAGAGGAGATAGGAATCATGACGCAGGCCGTCGCCAAGACCCGTACGCGTACCGCCAAGAAGAAGGTCGTCAAGAAGGTCGCCGCCAAGAAGGCCCAGACCAAGGCTTCCACGAAGGCCAAGACGACGACCCCGGCGACGCGCGCCAAGTCGACGTCGCCCCAGAAGACGACGAAGGCCGCGACGACCCAGGCCCAGGTCACCCAGGCAGCCGCCCAGACCATGACCAAGAAGCGGACCGGCGAAGACATCGAGCAGATCTGGAAGACCTACAAGACCACCGCCGACCCCAACCTCCGCAACATCCTCATCGAGAAGTATCTCCCCCTCGTTCGCTACATCTCCGAGCGCCTCCTGGTCACCCTGCCCAAGAGCATCGAGCTCGACGACCTCGCCTCGGCCGGCATCTTCGGCTTGATGGACGCCATCGACGGCTTCGACCTC
Source organism: Planctomycetota bacterium (assembly GCA_040219065.1). Taxonomy (GTDB): domain Bacteria; phylum Planctomycetota; class OFTM77; order OFTM77; family OFTM77; genus OFTM77. Next base: position 2,034 of record JAVJTD010000459.1, on the reverse strand, counting down.
GAGCGCGGCATCAAGTTCAAGACCTACTGCACGACCCGCATCCGCGGCTCGATCCTCGACGAGCTTCGCAGCCAGGACTGGGTGCCACGCCTGGTGCGCCTCAAAGCCAACCAGATCGACAAAGCCTACAAGGCCCTCGAAGCCGAGCTGGGCCGCGAGCCCACCGAGTTCGAGATGGCCAACAAGCTCAACATCTCGCTCAACGAGCTGAATACGCTCAAGGCCGAGTCCAGTCCGAAGACGATCTACTCTCTGAGCGAGAAGTGGGACGAAAACGAGGATGACAAGATGGTCGAAAAGGTGGACCTCATCGAGGATCGGCGCAGCATCGACCCCGCCGACGTGATGAACCAGAAGGACACGCTGGACCTGATCACCCGCAACCTCTCCAAGAAGGAGCGGCTGATCGTGATCATGTATTATTACGAGGGCCTCACCATGAAGGAGATCGGTGAGATCCTCGACCTGACCGAGTCCCGCGTGTGTCAGATCCACTCCAACGTCATGACTCGCCTCAAGGGCCAGCTCTCCAAGCTGCGCGTGCGCATCCTCGAGAGCAAGTGAGCCGAGACGGAGCCGGCGCTTCCGACCTGACGGCCGAAGCGGTGAGCCTCCACCTCAGGACCCAGCGCCTCGGTCAGGCGCTGGTCCTGCTCGAAGAGACCGACTCGACCAACGACGAGGTCTGGCGCCGAGTGCAAGCCGGTGCGCCACCGGGCCTCGTCGTCGTGGCCCGGCACCAAACGGCCGGGCGCGGGCGGCAGGGGCGATCCTGGATCGATCGCCCCGACCGCAGCCTCCTGTGCTCGATCGCGCTCCGCCCCGAGTCCGAGCGCTACTGGATGGCGGGTCTGCCTCTCGCCGCCGGCATCGCGGCCTGTGATGCGGTGCGCGAGATCAGCGGCTCGCCCGTCCAGCTCAAGTGGCCGAACGATCTCCTGATCGAAGGCCGAAAGCTCGCCGGCATCCTGATCGAAGCCAAGAGCCTCGAGGGCTTTGGCCGCTTGGTCATCGTCGGCATCGGCATGAACGTCGGCGCGATCGAAGGCGAGCTGCCCGCCGAGGTCGGCCGGCGTGCGGTGTCGCTGGAAGCGGTTGGCGGCCGGGCCGTCGACCGCTCGAAGCTCCTCGCCGCGATCTTGATCGGCTTCGAGCGCGAGCTCGTGCGTATCGCCGCGGACGAGCGAAGAGCGATCGCCGACCGCTGGCTCGAGCGGGCAGCCCCCTTGCCGGAGCGGGTGATCGTCCGCCGCGGCAAGGAGACACTCGAAGGCCGACCGATCCGCCTCGACCCGCTCGAAGGGATCACGATCGCGCAGGAGAATGGCGAGATCGTCACCGTGCCTCCGCCCGAGATCGAGCTGCTGGATTGAGTGGCGGGGCGTGGCTGAGCTGAAACATGCGGCATTCGGACCGCTGGCTTCAGCCGGTCTCCGTGTCCTCCTGCCGAGCGGCTCGGAGAGGACCAGGGTCTCAGATATGAAGCTCTGTGGCCCGACGCTACGGGGGGCGGAGTTTCGGCTTCACGACGGGCGAACGAAACCAGAGCCCGCGCGACCGAGACGGGAAGAGGTCACCGAGCTGGAAGCCGCATCCTCGACATCGCTGACGATCTAGCCACGAGGTGCCGAGCAAGGGGCCGTACGGAGTGCGCTGTCTCGTCGCAACGGTGTGCCCCGGCCCAAGCTCGCTCGCGAAAATCCTCACCAAGAGACTTGGTCTTTGGCTCGCTCGGCTTGGGCACTCCATCCCCCTCGCCCTCAGGCCCAGTTTCACCACTGTATGCTCCGCCGGTCCGCCGGCGGGGGCTCCCCTGATCTGAAACTGGACCCCGCGCGGCCGAAACCAGAGCCCGCGCGACCGAGATGGGAAGTGACCGCGGAGCGATGAGCCGCTTTCTCGACGGTGCCACCGATCGAGCGCAATGGTGCCGAGCAAGGGGATGCTTCGAATGCGCTGTCTCGTCGCAACGGTGTGCCCCGGCCCAAGCTCGCTCGCGAAAATCCTCACCAAGAGACTTGGTCTTTGGCTCGC
>JAVJTD010000457.1:0-8860 GCA_040219065.1 Planctomycetota bacterium | reverse complement strand
ACAGGTCCCTATCGCGGGGTTGGGAACACGCTCGCGCACAGAGCTCATGATCGATTCAGTGGGGCTTCGTGAGGGACGAAGGGACCCGATCCCGCGGGTGAAGGCGTGGGAACGTTCAGACGCGTTGACTGGCGAGGCTGTCTGCTCGTCCCTGACTCACCGCGAGACGGATGAGGTCCTCGCCGTGTACCTCGTCGCCCCAACGGCAAGCGCTTGGTGTCAGGGACCCGTGCGAGGCTCTGGTTCAAGTTCAAAGCCGCCTGGCGCCGGCTGGTAGGCTCGTGGCGAGCGCTTCGAGCTGCAGCTGGGATCCGAAGGCGACGCCAAGGTCGCCCGCACCTGCGCCGGAGGGCTTGTAGAGAGCACCGGCTTGCGATGCGGCTGCTGCGACATCATCGTGCACATGGCCGAAGAGGTCGACGCCGCACGCTTCCCCGAGGCGACGGTACGCCGAGATGAACTGCCGCGTCGCTGCGAGAAACGCGGCGGCGTCTCGGCTCCTCGCCGCGTGCGCGCCCTCTTCTGCTGCAGCACCCAGCTCGACGAAGATCGACCGTGCCGCTTCGTCGGAGTCGACCCCGCCGAGAATCCTGCGCACCAGACCTGGCGTGGACGATGACGTCTCGGTCGTCACCGCTATCCAACTGACACCGGGTGGCAGCGTGGTCGCCTTCGGTTGCTGGTCGATCCGATACTCGAGCAAGCCACCGTACGTGCTCGCCGCGATGTCGACGCCACTCCCCGAGCCGCCTTGGGCCGTCCGATGCGCGTCTCGGGCGAGGACGAAGAGATCTGCTCTACTCGGCTCGATCCCGGCGGATCGGAGCAATCCATTCATCAAAGCGACACACACCGCTGCACTCGAGCCGATGCCGAGCTTGCGCTCACCTTCGAAGAAGGAGGCCGAGTCGATCGTGATGCTCGCGCCCGGAAGCGCTCGGCCGGCCTTTTCGCATTGAACGAGGACTGCGTCGACGACCGTGCGGATCAGTGGCGTGGGCCAGTCCGTATCGGCCCCAGCTCGCTCGTCGAGAGTCACTCTCGAGTGCTCTTGTCTCTGGCTCGCTCGGCTTGGGCACTCCGGCTCTCGTCTTTGGCTCGCTCGACTTGGGCATTCCACTGTCTTCTGCTGCACACCGATCTGGGGGCACGTGAAGATCAGGCAGGCCGCCCCTTCACCTGAATCTCCTGACTCGAGCGAAACGGTCACCTCGCGATCGAGCGCTTGCACCAAGGCGGGTGCGCCGCGCAGGACGGCGTACTCTCCCAGCAGGACGAGCTTGCCGGGCGCCCGAGTCACGAGACTCATTCGTTCACCAGCCGCGCGCCGGGCCCGAGGCCGCTCGCGATCACCTGCTCGACGCCTGGCAAGCTCTCGAGCATGGCCGCCGCTCTGGCTTCGGCATCCGGCTCACAGACCACCTTCACCTGCGGGCCCGCGTCGATGGTGAAGCAGACGGGCACGCCGCTCATCCTCATCTCACGCACGGCATGGACGACCTCGAGCGTGGCGCCGCGCCAGTACAAGAGCCCGGGCCTCGACGACATCATCACCGCGTGCATCTTCAAGCAGCTCGCCTCGGTCACCTCCGCGAGGCGCTCGAAGTCTCTCTGCTCGATCGCGGCGCGCGCGCTCTCCAAGTCGGCGGGATGCGTGTCCAGCCAGCTCTGCCAGAACGCCGAGGTCTCACGGCTGTGCTCCATGCCTTCCCGCGAGCCGGTCGCCTTGGGGCCGCGGCGAGTGACGGCGACCACGACTCGAAGCGGCCAGTGGCTGGTCTCGGCGATCGGCTCGGCGAAGCTGTCGCTTCCGTCGTCCTGCACGCCACGATGCCACTCGACGAAGCCGCCGAAGATGGAGCGCGCTGCCGAGCCCGATCCTTGCCGCGCCAAGAGCGACAGCTCACGATCGCTGGCGCTCCAACCCATGGCCGCGCTCGCGGCCTTCGCCAAAGCGGCGAAGCCGGATGCCGACGACGCCAAGCCCGCCGCTGTCGGGAAGTCGTTGTGCGTCTCGACACGTGCCCTTCGCTCTTCGCCGGCTCGCTGCCGCATCCGATCGAGAAACCCGCTCACTTTCGCATCACTCACGGCATCGCGGCGCGGACCGGCGGGATCGGAGAGCGTGACCTCGTCCCATTCCAGCGACTCGTCGAGCGCGACCGTCGTTCGCGTCGTCAACGAATCCAGCGTCACCGAGAGTGATCCGACGGCGGGGAGGTTCAGCCCCGGCCGCGTGCCAGACCGCTTGCCCCAGTACTTCACCAGGGCGATGTTGCTCCCGGCGATCGCGGTCGCGCGGCTCATCTCGCCTCAGCCGTGGACGGAAGAGTTCCAGAGGCTCTCGATGCGCGACCAATGATGCTCGCGAAGCTCTCGCCATTCGAGCTTGAGCCAAGGGGTGTAGCGCTCGGGATGTGTCTCGAGCTCGGCCTGCAGCTCTTCGCTCGGCACCCAGCGCGAGTCATGGACCTCGTTCTCGTTGGTTTGGATCGGTCCATCGCAGCGGCCGACGAAGACCCAGCAGAGCTCATTCTCCGAGCCGGCGTCGCCAAAGGCCGCTTGGTACTGAAACTTGTAGACGAACTCGAGCTCGGCCTCGGCGCCGAGCTCTTCGTGTACGCGACGCACCGCCGCTTCCTTCGTCTCCTCGCCCTTCCTGGGATGGCTGCAGCAGCTATTCGCCCAGAAGAGTGGCCAGAGCCGCTTGCTCTCGGTCCGCTGCTGCAGGAGCACGTCGCCGCGCCCATTGAACAGGAACACCGAGAAGGCGCGGTGCAAGAGGCCCTCGCCATCGTGGCAAGCAGCCTTGCTGTCGTATCCGACCGGATCATCGGACTCGTCGACCAGGATGAGGGGCTCGTCGTCGAAAGATACGATCGGGTCGGACATGAGGCAGCCTCAGTCGATTTCGGTTTGGATCGCCCGGTAGCCGGCCTGACGCATCGCGCTTGCGATATTCTCGGAGACCGACGGGTCGTCGTGCGGACAGAGAGCGATCATCGAGCCACCACCGCCGCCGCCGGTCAGCTTGGCGCCGAGCGCGCCGTGGCGACGCGCGATGCCGATGAGCTCCTCGAGCTCGGGACCGCTGACCTGGAGCGCGTTCAAGAGGCCGTGGCACACGTTCATCAGCTCGCCGAGATGAGGCAGATCACCCGCAGCGATGGCATCGACCGCCTCGAGCGTCAGCCCGTCGATCTGCGAGAAGATCTTCTCGTAGAGACCACGCTTGTTCTCCCACGCCTTGCGCACCTGGGCGACCATGCGGGCGGTCAGGCTCTCGACGCCGGTCAGTCCGATCACGATCGGGATCGGCCGAGCCACCTCGATGGTCTCCATGAAGGGAGCTTCACCGGGCTCGGGGCTCTTGCGGTAGAGCAGGAACCGTCCGTAGGTGGCCAGTGCGTTGTCGATGCCCGACGGCGTGCCGTGGATGATCTGCTCGCAGGCGAAGGCGATATCGTTCACCTCGCGATCGGTCAAGCGCAGCTCGAAGTAGTCCGAGATGGCGCGGGTGACGGCGACGGCCAGCGCGGCCGAGCCACCCAATCCCATGGCGCGTGGCACGTGGGAGAAGATCTCGATCTGCAGATCGCGCTCGGTGATGTCGAGCCGCTTGAGGATCAGGTTCAAGCACTCGTGAATCGAGGTCGGCGACTGCGGGTTCGGGTCCTTCAATGGGGACTCGACGCCCCAGCGAGGGATCATCACCCGGCCGCCCTCGGGCCCGGACTGAACGCGTGCCTGAATGGCGAGCGGCACCGGTGCCGCGATCGCGTGGCTGCCGTACACCACCGCGTGCTCGCCGAGGAGGATGACCTTGCCGTGGCCGGCGCCAGTGCGATGCTGCTCCTCGATACGCTCGGCGGCGCCTTCGCTCGGCGGCTCCTCATCGGTGAGGTCCGCCATGATCTCCTGCGCCTTCCAGACCTTGATGTCGCCGCCCTCGATGAGGCGCTCGACGACGCGCTCGAACAACTCCGGCGGTGCACCGGCCGCAACCGCGCAGCTCCGCGCATGCAGCGTCATGTGGCCGCGCTGGATGCCGTCGGTGCTGAGCGCGCGCAGCGCCGCGAAGTTCTGGGCGAGCCCGACGCAGGCCATGACCTGGGCGAGCTCGGGCGCCGATTCGACACCGACGATGCGGTGGGCGATCGCCACGGCGGGGTTCGACTGGACCTGACCGCCGACGATGCCGACCTTGAGGGGGATCTCGAGGCTACCGACCAGGTGGCCCTCCTCGCTGGCGTACCACTTGGTGAGTGAGGTGTAGCCGTGACCGCGCCCGGCGTAGGCGTGCGCCGCGGCATCGATGGCGCGCCAGTCATTGCCGGTGGCGATGGCGACGGCGTCGATGCCGTTCAGGATACCCTTGTTGTGCGTCGCGGCGCGGTACGGATCGACGGCGGCGAACTCGGTGGCGAGAATGATGCCGTCGCGCACTTGATCGCCGGTGAAGCCGCGGCCGCCGAGCAGCTCGGTCGGGATCTCGACCTCGGCGCGGACCATCGAGCGGTCCGTCAGGTTCGAGAGGATGCGGAGGAAGACCTTGCCGCCGGTGATCTTCTCGATGAGCGGGGCGACGCCTTCGCACATCGTATTGACCAGGTTCGCGCCCATCGCGTCGCGCGTGTCGACGAGGAGGTGCACGACCACCATCTCGCCGCGGCGCGAATGATGAGGATGCAGATGCACCTCGACCTCACGGGCTCCGCCGCCGCGGGCCACCATCTTTGGATGGAGGCTGTTGGCGAGGTCGAGGATCTCCTCGCGATGCTGCAAGAGCAAGGAGCGCATCTTGGCGGGCTGCGGCACGTCGACGACCTGGATCTGGCCGATCAAGAGCGACTCTTCGCAAGACGCGACGAAGCCGCCCGCTCGCCGGACCGTCTTGGCGGCCGAGCTGACGGCGGCGACGATCGAGGGCTCCTCGACGGCGAAGGGGATCAGGTAGTCGCGGCCGTTGATCTGGAAGTTGAGGCCGAGACCGAGAGGCAGGCTGAAGACGCCGATGACGTTCTCGATGAGTCGGTCGGCCTCTTCCGGGCCGAGGACCTGCTGGCTGGAGAGGAGGGTATGATAATCCTCCTCACTGATCAGGCCGCGTTCGAAGAGGGTCCGAAGTCGCTCGGAGACCGAGAAGCGGTAGAAGTGAGCGATCCGTGAGCCTTCGGCGGTGCGAGATGCCATCGATGCCTCTCTCCGGTAAATGCTTGAGGGGGCCGTGTTATAGCGTAAGCCCCTTTTTGCTGTAGAGAGAAAAACATCTCTGCGAGGCGAGGGGAAGGCAGGAGGCAGAATCCCGTCCGCCTCCTGCCTCCTCGGCCTCATTCGAGGGCGTGTTGGAGGGCCATCACGTTCAGCGCGGTGGCGATCACTCGGCACCCGGGCTCACTCCAAGCATCGACCGCCGGCCACGAGCCGTCCTCGCTCTGATGGGGCACGAGCGCCTCGATCAAGGCCGCTCGCCAGGTCTGCCACCTGGCACCCGTCTCGTCGAGCGCCGCCGCTCCAGACCACCAGTACCAGAAGTCGATCGAGCCGATCGCCTGGGACCAGACCGGCGGGCGATCCTTCAAAATGCGAATGCCCTTGTCGATGATCGCGTCGTCGGGCTTCGGCTCGGCGGCTAACCGGGCGCGAATGGCGACGGCGGTCGTCTCCTCGGAGAACTCCGGCGGGAAGTCCTCGAGCTTCTTCATGAAGCGCGGTGCCTGGCCGCCCTTCTGGGTGAAGCCGGTGCGTCCGTTGGCCTCGTTGGTGAACTCGTGGATCACGGACATTGCAGAGTGGAACCGCTGCGCAGGCACCTCGAGCCCGGCTCCCCGGGCCGTGTCGAGGGCGAGGAGGAAGAAGCCGGTCATCTTGGAGTCGTTGTCGCCGCTCGGGTGCTCGTCATAACGCCAGCCGCGGTAAGGATTCTGTGCCTTGAGGCAGTACTGGATCGCACGGCCCAACGAGGCCTCGAGCTTGGTGCTCTTCTGCTTCGCATACTGCTTGGCGACGGCCCAGGTCGCGAGCGCGTGACTGTAGTTGCCACTCAGGCTGGGCATCTTCGCGTAGCAGCCGTTCTTGGCGTCTTGATGGTCGATCAGCCAATCGACGCCTCGCTCGATCGCCTGGGCGGTTTCGCCCGAGACATCGGCCTGACCCAGCAACGCCAGGATCGCGAGGGCCTGGGAGCCGACGACGTCGATCTCACCGGCCGACTTCACGTTCGCCTCGGAGCTGAGCGGCCAACCGCCGTCTTCGCCCTGGGTCTCGAGGAGCCAGCCGATGCCCCTGTCGATCGATGTCTTCACTCGATCGTCGGCCACAGGCGCGGCAGCCTCCTCGACCGTCTGGATCAGGGGCGCCGCCGCGGGCGCGGTGCTGGCCAGGGAGAAGGCGAGGAGGCCGAAGACGCCCAGAGCGATGAGGGTGCCGGGTCGCGCTCCGGAGAAGACGGGTCGCTTCGAGTCCAGGATTCGCATGAATCGTCTCCGAATGAAGGTATGATGGTCACAAAGCGGAAGGCCGGCAGCCGCCGGTTGGCGGTTTCCCTCCTGCAAGACCTGGAAAAACGCCTCGGCACATCGGCGCCGAGGCAGATCCCGGCTGGCCGCGAGCGCCACGTCGTCGCAGGCGCACTCGCGCTCGCGGTCGGCGATGACGTTCATCAGCCACACGCCGGGATGGAAGAAGTACGCGATCTGCACGAGCCGCTGGACGAGGTGCCAGGCGAGGTCGCCACGGCGGACGTGGGCGAGCTCGTGCAGGAGGAGCCACTGCATCTGCGCGTCATCGAGAGTCGATGTGAGCTTCTCGGGCAAGAGGACGATCGGTCGCCAAATGCCCCAGGTCGCCGGCGAGTCGAGAGCGTTGCCGGCCATGTACCGAACCGGGCGCCGCAGCTCGAGGCGCTCTTCGAGCTCCCGAAAGACCCGCAGGCGCTCGGGGTCGAGGATCGGCTCGGCGCGTCGGACCCACTGAGCAGTCTTCCAGTGCCGGCGAAGGAAGAGGGCGAGGAGAGTGGCGGCGATCGCGGCCCACGCGAGCAAGAGCATCGTCGGCCAGCTCTCGAGTCGAGAGGGAGAAGCGGGGGAGGAGCTCGCCTCGATCGAATCGGCCGCGGCCTGGGGGGCGGCCTCGGCGCTCGCGCGCGGCTCGACGGGTATCGGCTCGGTCGTGACATCGACGGCCTTCTCGACCCAGGCCTGAACACGCTCGGCAGGGGCGGACCCCGGGAACGGGCTTCGCAGCAGGCGCTCGACGGGGGCGAGCAAGGCAATCAAGGGGATCAGCCACAGGGCCGACGTGAGGTGAGGCGATGCGCGCCGCCGGATCAGCAGCCAGATCACGAACACGGTCAAGAGCACCCAGCTCGCCGCGATCGACCGCTCGATCAGGAACCGCAATATCGTCACTGTCATGCGTCTTCCTCCTTCTCATCGAGCAAGGATCGCAGCTCGTCGAGCTCTTTGGCATTGAGCTGACTGCGGCGAAGGAGGTAGGCCAGAAGCGGTCCGACGGTGTGCTGAGCGGCCGAGGCGAGGAGGTCGTCCGCAGCGCGGCGCAAGGCGGCGAAGGTGGACCGCCCCGGGCGATAGAGGAAGCTGTTGCCGACCCGGCGAGTCTTGAGGTGCCCCTTCTCGACGAGGCGTCGCAGCAGGGTCTTGACGGTGCTGGTCGACCAGCCGTGCTCCTCACGGCCGGCCTCGACGACATCCCGAGCCGCACACTCACCGCGCTCCCAAACGATGCGCAGCACCTTCCACTCGGCCGGAGTCGGAGAATCCTTGGCAGGGACCATGGCGCGAGCCTCCGTTTACAGATGTAGACGAACGATGCGCGCTGTAAACGGTGGGAGGCGGGGGCGGTTCAGGGCAAAAATCGACTTTCTGTGAATACCTGGGCGAGTGAGATGCCGTCTTTCTATGGCAGAAGCGCGGGATCCACTGAGGCGGTCAGGAGATCGAGAACGATGATAGGTAGGTTTTCACCTGGGAAAGAGGACGATCTCATCGTCGCGGACGAATCGTTGATCCAGGTGGTGATCGAAGCGGCGGTCGAGGTTCACCGAGAGCTCGGTACGGGTCTCCTGGAACGGCCCTACCTGCTCGCGCTGGCACTGGTGCTGTCGCGAAGGGGGATCTCGGTCAAAATCGAAGAGCCGATCCCTGCGGTCTTCCAGGGCCACGACCTGGGCGTCGGCTATCGAGCGGACATGATCGTCGAGGGCCAGCTCCTGATCGAGCTGAAGGCAGTCGACAGTACCCTGCCGATCCACATCAGTCAGGTCGTGACGTACCTCAAAATGCTGCGCTTCAAGCGAGGCTACGTGCTGAACTTCGGAGCTCGCCTGATGAAGGAGGGGATCCGCCGCGTGTCGATCTGACTGCTCACACGGTGGGCACGGGGAGGCACGGAGCCTTTACACGGAGGGCACGGGGATGCACGGAGCTTTTCACACGGAGGGCACGGGGATGCACGGAGCTTTGACACGGGGAGGTACGGAGCTTTGACACGGGGAAGCACGGAGCTTTGACACGGGGATGCACGGAGCTTTGACACGGGGATGCACGGAGCTTTTTACACGGAGGGCACGGGGAAGCACGGAGCTTTGACACGGGGAGCACGGGTGATATTGAAGACAGGCTTCCCGATAGAGTGAAAACCAGAGAATAGAAGCCGCACGCCCTCGACTAGATCCACCTGCACCGGGGCATCCTTTCAAGGACCTGAATGCGCCCCGTGCAGGAGTCCCAGTGTCCTCCGTGCTCCCCGTGTAAGAGTCCCCGTGTCCCCCGTGCTCCCCCGTGTGAAGTCCTCCGTGTCCCCCGTGCTCCCCGTGTGAAGACCTCCGTGTCCCCCGTGC
>JAVJTD010000454.1:0-7152 GCA_040219065.1 Planctomycetota bacterium | reverse complement strand
CCCTGGTCGTCCAGGCCGAGCACGACGACAACGTTTGGCGCTCGTTCCGGAACCTCCGGAGCGTCTGGTTGACGACGGTCGATTCGTTGAACGCCTATGACGTGGTCCGCGCCAAGTACCTGATCCTGACTGATGCGGCCGCGAAGATGGTGGCGGAGAGGTTCGGAAATGGCCAGTGATCCCAGCACGCACTACGGCGTGATCATCAAGCCGCTCATCACCGAAAAGGGGACCGAGCAGCAGGAGACCTCGAACGCCTACCACTTCCGGGTCCACCCGGAGGCGAACAAGATCCAGATTCGACAGGCGATCGAGGGCCTCTTCGACGTGACGGTGACGCGCGTGAACACTCAGAATCGTCAGGGCAAGCGCAAGCGCGTCGGCTGGCGGTTCGGACGCACGCAAGATTGGAAGAAAGCGATCGTGACGCTCAAAGAGGGCGACTCGATCGAGTTCCTGTAAGAGGGCACTGCGCCACCTCGGCGGCCCCTTCGGCCGCCCGGTGTGAAGCGAGGAAGCGATGGGTATTCGAAAGTACAAGCCGACCTCTCCCGGACGCCGCTTCGGAAGCGTCTCGGACTTCGCCGAGATCACCTCGACGACGCCCGAGAAGAGCCTCCTCGAGAAGCTGAACAAGACCGGCGGTCGAAACAACCTCGGTCGGACGACGGTGCGCTACCGCGGTGGCGGTCACAAGCGCCGGTATCGGATCATCGACTTCAAGCGCAGCAAGGATGACATCCCGGCGCGTGTCGCGACGATCGAGTACGACCCGAACCGGAGCTGCCGGATCGCCTTGCTCGTCTATGCCGATGGCGAGAAGCGCTACATGCTCGCGCCGAAGGGCATCCAGGTGGGTGACACGGTGATGTCGGGCGAGCGCGTGGAGCCGAAGACGGGCAATTGCATGCCGCTCGCGAGCATCCCCTTGGGCATGGACGTGCACAACATCGAGCTCGAGCCGGGGCGCGGCGGCCAGTTGGTCCGGAGCGCTGGCGGCATCGCCCAGCTCATGGCCCGCGAGGGCACCCTCGCCCAGATCATGTTGCCCTCGGGCGAGATCCGCCGAGTTCCGATTCGCTGCCGGGCAACGATCGGGCAGATCGGCAACCTCGACCACCAGAACATCTCGCTCGGCAAGGCTGGCCGGAAGCGCTGGCTCGGCCGCAAGCCAAGAGTGCGCGGAACGGCGAAGAACCCGGTCGCTCACCCGATGGGTGGCGGTGAAGGGCGCAGCGCCGGTGGCCGCCATCCTTGCTCGCCGACGGGCAAGCTGTCCAAGGGCGGCAAGACGCGGGCTCCGAACAAGCCGAGCTCGCGGTTCATCGTTCGCGGCGCTCGCCGCGGCGGCAAGATCTGACGCGCAGGAAGCACAGAGACGCAGTAGGCATCGAGAACGGACCGGCTGCTCCGGCAGCCCGAGCCGACCGCAGGGTCGGGTGAGAAGAGGAAACCAGACGTCATGGGTCGCAGCACGAAAAAAGGGCCATTCGTCGACGAGAAGGTCTACGCCAAGATCCTGGAGGCGAAGGCCACGAACTCGCGAGAGGCCATCAAGACCTGGGCGCGCTCGTGCGTCATCGTGCCGGAGTTCGTGAGCCATCACTTCTCGGTTCACAATGGGAAGCACTTCGTCAAAGTGTTCGTGACCGAGGACATGGTCGGGCACAAGCTCGGCGAGTTCGCTCCGACGCGCAATTATCGCGGCCACGGCGCGGGCAAGAAAGACAAGAAGCGCTGATCAGCGCACGGGAGGATCGCAGCCGTGGAGTATCGAGCCAGCCACAAGTTCGCGCGGATCTCACCGCGCAAGGCGCGCTACGTGATGGACCTCGTGCGTGGGAAGTCCCTCAATGAAGCGCTCGAGATCTTGAATTTCAATCATCGACGCGGCGCCGCCTTCATCGAGAAGGTGGTGCGCTCGGCGATGGCGAACGCGCTGAACCGTGATGAGGGCAGCGCGGACGTCAATCAGCTCTATCTCAAGGAAGCGCGAGTCGACGAGGGGCCGTTGCTCTTCGGACGTCTTCGATATCGGCCGCGCGCCATGGGGCGAGCGACGCCGATCCGCAAACGGACGAGTCATATCGTGGTGTCCCTGGCCGAGTGGGGCGACACCGACGGACAGTCGGCGTAAGCGCCGCTAGGAAAAGGACGAGAGCATGGGTCAGAAGATTCATCCGACCGGCTTCCGCATCGGGGTGTACGAGCCCTGGCGGTCCCGCTGGTACGCGACCAAGAAAGAGTTCGGATCGTTCCTGATCGAGGATCAGGCGATCCGGAAGTACCTCAAGAAGAACTACCGCTTCGCGGCGATCCCGAAGATCGAGATCGAGCGCACGCGCGAGATGATCTCGATCCGGGTGCACACGGCGCGTCCGGGCGTCCTGATCGGCCGCAAGGGCGCCAAGGTGGAGCGGATCGAGAGCGTGCTGCGTCAGATCACCGGCCAGACGGTGAAGCTGGCCATCGAAGAGGTGAATCGTCCCGAGCTCAACGCGGTGCTGGTCGCCGAGAACGTCGCCGAGCAGCTCGAGAAGCGCGCCGCCTTCAGGCGCACGCTCAAGAAGTCGTGCCAGATGACGATGCAGGCGGGTGCGAACGGCGTGAAGATCACGGTCTCGGGTCGCCTGGGCGGCAGCGAGATGGCGCGCACCGAGACGCAGGGGCTGGGGTCGATCCCGTTGCAGACGCTGCGGGCGAAGGTCGACTACGGCTTCACCGAGGCGAAGACGGCCTACGGTCACATCGGCGTCAAGGTGTGGATCAACCTGGGTGAGTACGACCTGACGGGTCAGCGGAGGCTTTGAGTCATGGCGTTGATGCCGAAGCGGACCAAGTTCCGCAAGCAGCAGCGCGGCCGGATCAAGGGCGATGCGGGCCGCGGGAACAAGGTCGAGTTCGGGGACTTCGGTCTCCAGTCGCTCGAGCCGGGCTTCGTCTCGTCGCAGCAGATCGAGGCGGGCCGCGTCGCGGCGACGCGCGCCTCGGCGGGTGGCAAGGTGTGGATCCGGATCTTTCCTCACAAGCCGATGACCTCGACGCCGGCCGAGACCCGAATGGGTAAGGATAAAGGCGAGCCGTCCTTCTGGGCGGCGGTCGTGAAGCCAGGGACGGTGCTCTACGAGCTGGGTGGCGTGACCGAGGACGTCGCTCGCCTGGCCTTCAACCGCGTGGCGCACAAGATGCCCGTCCGCTGTCGGCTCGTGCGGCGGAGGCACAAGGTATGAAGATCGCAGAGCTTCGCAATCAGGAAGAGAAGGAGCTCCAGGCCATGCTCACCGAGCGTCGCAAGGAGCTCTTCGAGATGCGCTTCCACTCGGCCGCCGAGCAGATGGAGAGCCCCTCGAAGATCAAGTCGATGCGTCGCGAGATCGCCCAGATCCTGACGATCCTGCGCGAGCGCGAGCTGGGAATCCAAGAACAAACGCAAGGTTGAGCCAGGCCCGTCCGGGGAGGACGGGAGCGAGCTCGGAGGGCGCCCTGAGCGTCCGGGATGGAGTCGATGGAGACGGAAACGAGAAATCAACGGCGCGTGGTGATCGGCCGGGTCGTGAGCGACAAGATGGACAAGACCATCGTCGTTCGCTCCGAGTACAAGGTCCCGCACGCTCGTTACGGCAAGTTCATTCGCCGTTACTCGACCTACAAGGCGCACGACGAGGGGAACTCGGCGGCGATCGGTGATTGGGTCGAGATCATGGAGACCCGGCCTTTGAGCAAGACGAAGTGCTGGCGTCTGGTGCGCAAGATCGACTCGGCTCAAGGAACGGTTCCGAGCGAGTGACGCCGCGGGCGACGCTCGCTTTGGGAGAGAAGCCATGATTCAGATGCAGACCCGGCTCGACGTAGCCGACAACACCGGCGCCAAAGAGTGCATGTGCATCAAGGTGCTCGGTGGCTCGAAGCGCCGTTACGCGAGCGTCGGTGATATCATCGTCGCCTCGGTGAAAAAGGCGATCCCCGGCAGCGACATCAAGTCGGGGACGGTGATTCGCGGCGTGGTGGTGCGGACCAAGTCGGCGGTTCGCCGCGAGGACGGCTCGTACGTGCGCTTCGACCGCAACGCGCTGGTGATCCTCGACAACGACAACAATCCGAAGGGCACGCGCATCTTCGGAGCGGTGGCGCGCGAGCTGCGGCAGAAGAACTTCATGAAGATCATCTCACTGGCCTCCGAGGTCGTCTGAGGAGCACGACGATGCACGTCAAGAAGAACGACGAAGTGATGGTGATCGCGGGCAACGAGCGCGGCAAGACCGGAAAGGTCCTGCGCGTGGATCGCAAGAAGGACCACATCGTGGTGGAAGGGGTCAACTTGAGGTTTCGCCACGTGCGGCGGAGCCAGCAAAACCCTCAAGGCGGCCGCGTCCATCGCGAGTCCCCGATCCACGTCTCGAACGTCAAGGTCATCCAGGCAGACTGAGGAGGAGACCCGCGGCCGACGGCCCGGGCTCGAATAGGAACAAGAGAGCGAAGCAAGCCATGGCTCGTCTCAAAGAGCGCTACCAAAGCGAGATCATCCCGAAGCTCAAGGAGCGGTTCTCGATCGAGAATCCGCATGCGGTGCCGACGCTCCAGAAGGTCGTCGTCAGCATGGGGATCGGCAAAGCCATCGAGAACAAGTCCCGCCTCGACGAGGGGGTGGCGCACCTGACGGCCGTGACCGGCCAGAAGGCCGTGATCACCAAGGCCAAGCGGTCGGTCTCGGGCTTCAAGCTGCGTGAGGGCAACCCGATCGGCGCGATGGTGACCTTGCGCCGTGACCGGATGTATGAGTTCGTCGACCGGCTGATCGCGGTGACGATTCCTCGTATTCGCGACTTTCGCGGGCTGAATCCGAAAGCGTTCGACGGGCGCGGGAATTACAATCTCGGCCTCGTCGACCAGACGGTCTTCGTCGAGATCGATGTCGACCGTCTCGAGTTCTACCAGGGGATGAGCGTCACGTTCGTGACGAGCGCTCCCGACGACGAGCAGGCCGAGTTCCTGCTGCGTTCGCTGGGCATGCCCTTCCGCGATCAGTAACCACCGGGCGAACGGCCCAAAACCAAGAGCCCACTCAGACGAGAGAAGTATCGATGGCCAGGAAGGCGCTGAGAATCAAATCGAAGAGCGAGCCCAAGTTCAGCACGCGGGGATACAGCCGCTGCGAGCTGTGCGGGCGGCCGCGCGCGTATTACCGCAAGTTCCGCATTTGCCGGATCTGCCTGAGAAACCTCGCCCATCGCGGCGAGATCCCGGGCATGCGCAAGGCGAGCTGGTGACGAAGAGCGATACGAGCGCCTTCGGGCGAGCGCGTCCCGCCGATGCGGGCGCATTGAAGGAGTCTTTCGAGCGATGATGACCGATCCGATCGCCGATATGCTGACACGCATTCGGAACGCCTTGGCGATCCGGCAGAGCCGGGTCCGGGTGCCCCACTCGAAGATCAAGGTCGGGATTGCCGACCTGCTCAAGAGAGAGGGCTACATCGAGGACTACAAGATCCAGGACGCAACACCGGGCCAGGATGTCTTCGTGTATCTGAAGTATGGGCCCGATGGCGAGGAGATCATTCGTCGCATCGAGCGAGTGAGCAAGCCCGGCTGCCGGGTCTACCGCCCGGTCGACGAGATTCGACCGGTGCTTCGGGGACTCGGAACCGCGATCTACTCGACGCCCAAGGGCATCCTCTCCGATCGGCAGTGCCGCAAGGAGCGGGTCGGTGGCGAGCACCTCGCGACCGTCTGG
This sequence comes from Planctomycetota bacterium, assembly GCA_040219065.1. Taxonomy (GTDB): domain Bacteria; phylum Planctomycetota; class OFTM77; order OFTM77; family OFTM77; genus OFTM77. Next base: position 1,419 of record JAVJTD010000454.1, on the reverse strand, counting down.
TAATCGAGAGGAATTGGAAGAACATCCATGTCGCGTATCGGCAAGAAACCAATCCCGATCCCGAACGGTGTCGACGTGCAGGTCCAGGGCATGTCGATCCGCGTGAAGGGACCCAAGGGCGAGCTCAACCAAGAGGTGCGCTCCGAGGTGAGCGTCTCGGTGGAGGACGGCCAGGTCCTGATCGCCCGCAAGGGCGAGGGCGGCCGCAAGGCGAGCGCGTTCCACGGACTGTATCGGGCCTTGATCGCCAACATGGTCCACGGCGTGTCGACGGGATTCCAAAGGAACCTCGAGATCGTCGGGACCGGGTACAACGCCAAGGCCGAAGGCAAGAAGCTCGTGCTGCAGATCGGCTTCTGTCATCCCATCGAGTTCGCGATCGAGCCGGGCATCGAGGTGAAGACACCCGGCCCGACCAAGATCGAGATCGTGGGAGCCGACAAGCAGCGCGTGGGGCAGCTCGCGGCCGACATTCGCCGGGTGCGTCCGCCCGAGCCCTACAACGGCAAGGGCATTCGGTACGAAGGCGAGCACGTGCGTCGCAAGGCCGGTAAGTCCTTCGTCGGCGGCGGTTGATCCCGGCGGAAGCCGGGACGCTCCTCGGAACGGAATCGAGTACGCTGCGGCCTGAGAGGCCGCGGGAGAACGGTAGAGATGAAGAGCCAACTCAAGAAGCATGTGCGTGCCTTGCGTCGTCGCCGTCACGTGCGTCGCATGGTCCGGGGAACGGGCGAGCGTCCGCGGCTGACGGTGTTTCGCAGCCACAAGAATATCTATTGTCAGATCATCGACGACGCGCAGCACAAGACGCTGGTATCGTGCTCGTCGCGTGACAAGGACATTCAAGATCCTCTCCAGGGACTCGACGGCGGCAAGACCAAGGTCGCCGAGCTCGTCGGAGAGAAGCTCGCCGAGAAGGCCAAGGCGCAGGGCATCGAAAAGGTGGCCTTCGACCGCGGCTCCTACAAGTACCACGGACGCGTCAAGGCCGTGGCTGAAGGCGCTCGCAAAGGCGGATTGAATTTCTGAGAGACCGAGGCGCCCGGCCGGCCGGACCGCAACGAAGCGGTCCGCGCGAGCGCCCGGCTCCCAGCGGAGGACGCGGTGAAAACCCAAAAGATGAGTTACGTGGATCTCGACGACCTCGACCGTTTGGGCGAGCTCGAAGAGAACCTCGTCAAGATCAATCGATGCGCGACCGTCGTGAAAGGTGGTCGCCGCTTCAGCTTCAGCGCCCTCGTGATCGTGGGGAATCGCAATGGCGTCGTCGGCTGGGGATTCGGCAAGGCGAACGAGGTGCCACCGTCGGTCGAGAAGGCCACGAAGGACGCCCGGAAGAAGCTGATCCGCGTCCCGCTCAAAGGCACGACGATCCCGCATGAGAGCCTGGGACGCTTCGGCGCCTCCAAAGTGCTGCTC
>JAVJTD010000451.1:0-10779 GCA_040219065.1 Planctomycetota bacterium | reverse complement strand
TGCCTGGGACTCGAGCGGTCGCGTTCTGGCGGTCGCGCTCGAGAGCGGCGTCCTCGAGCTGCTGGACGCCGGTGCCGAGCGATGAAGGGATGAGGAGACTGGGCCCGAGACCAGAGCCTGCGCGACCGTCAAACCAGAGCCCGCGCGACCGAAACGGGTAGCGGCTGCTGAGCTGGGAGCCACTCCCTCGACGTCACAGACGATCGGGCCACAAGGTGCCTGTATGGCTTGCATTTGTTCTCGAGCTGACGTTGCGCCCCCCGTCGGCATCGAGCCACGGAGTTTCGGATCTGGGGTCCAGGTCCATTCAGAGACGCTCGTATGGAGGACACGGGGACCGGCTGAAGCCGGATCATCGCCCCGCTTTGCCGAGCAGGGCAATGCGCTCGAGCGCCTTCTGGCGTTGCTCGTCGTCGAGGTCGTCCAGGCTTCCGACGGTGGTGACGCGGACGGGCTTGAAGCCGCAGAATCCCAGGATCATCTTGTGATCGACGACGATCGGGGCGTTGCGGTAGGCGACCTTCATGTACAGGGCCGGGGCGCCCGAGGTGACGATGAGCCGCGCGCTGCGACCTTCGAGGAGGCGATCCCAGAAGGGACTGCCCTTGCGGTACTTGAACGCCCAGCCCGGCAGCAGCGTGCGATCGAAGAAGCCCTTCAAGAGCGCGGGCATCGAGCCCCACCAGACCGGGTGCACGACGACGAGGTGCCGGCACCAGGCGATGGCCTGCTGTGCCGCGACCAAGTCCGGCTCGAGCGCTTGCACTTCCCGGTAGCCCTTCCACAGGATCGGATCGAACTGCATGTCGCGAACGACGAGGCGTCGCACGTCGTGGCCGGCCTGCTCGGCCGCGTCCACGTAGCGGCTCGCGAGCGCTGCGCAGAAGCTGTCGGGATTCGGGTGTCCGTCGAGGACGGTGATCCGCATGGAATGCTCTGTCAGTCGAAGGAGACTGTGACGGCAGGCTGCCGCTCGGTGCTCGCGTCGGCGGTGAACGTCGTCTGACGACCGGTCTCGGGATCCGTCACGATCACGTCGTAGCGACCCTCCTGGAACACGGGAGGACGATAGCTCGAACCCGAAGCGCGCCGACTGTACACCCGCAGGCCTTGCCCATCGATGACCTCGACGAGGAAGTTGGACGCATTCTCGAAGCGGATCTCGGGAAGCCAGGCGATCGGCTTGCGACCATCGTTGTCACTCTGACGGATCGTCATCGGCCAACCGTCGTACTGGCCGCCGCCCTCCGGGTCACTCGGGTCGGCGAAGCGCGGCCAGCACTCCATCGTGATGGTGCGGGCCGCCTTGTCGAAGCGGACGATGCCGTAGCCGGGCATGCCGTCGTGGAGGGCTTTGGGCTCTTTGTTCATCGGCCGGGGATTGGTCGTCGCGAAGATCGTCACCTTGTTGCCGAATCCGTCACGGTGCTCACCGAGGTACTCGGGCTGACCGGGCTCGCGGTTCTGGCCCGGTGACTTCGGCAGCCAAGCCCTGGGATAGAAGTTCGCGACCGCGGGCACGCAGAACGACCAGCCGGCGTCGTTCCAATCATCCAGCCCGTGATGGCAGATCGTTGCGAGGTGCTGATCCCCTCCGATCATGAACACCTGGGCGGTGCGAAGCACCTCGAGCGCACGGCGGCGACCGCTCTGGGGCCAGCCGTTGGAGTCGTAGTCCGCGACGAGGTACTGACGGTTCGCGCCATGGTGGGTAGCCAGCCCCCCAAAGACCGTCTGCGAAAGCGCGACCTTCATGACTTGGCCGTCCCAGTCCCGCGTCCACTCGTCAAGGAACTCGAGCTGCCGCTCGCCGAGCAAGGTCGCGCCTTCGACATCGGCCGTGCTCGGATCGAAGCTCGGATCGTCGACGTGATCAGGGCGCCCGGTCGTGGTCGGGGGAACGACCCCGGCGGGCCCGGTCTTGAACTTCCGATCCTCGAGGATGGCGAAGCCGACGCCGCCCCAGGTGAGATCGGTGAAGTAGACACCGATGCCTTGATCGATGGGCCCAGGGTCATAGGGATCGGGCAGGTGACTCGTCTGCGTACGCTCGACCATCCGCACCCACTCGGCCGGCATGACATAGCCGCCTTCATTGTCTCGCCGAGTCGCGCGTCCGCCTTCGCCCCAGAGGTTGCCCTGGAAGACATCGTGGTCGTCGGGCATCACGACGGCAGGGACGTCCTTCGTCAGATCGCGATAGGCCCAGCACCACAGGTACCACTTGTAGAGGTAGTCGAGGTAAGAGGACGGGTGCCCCGAGCGATCCGAGCGTGTCGGGCTGGCGCCTTCGTAGATCTGGTCGCCCGCGAAGAAGAGCAGGTCGGGCTCGTGGGCGGCGACCCCTCGGACCGTATCGGCATGTGGAAACCACATCGAGCCGAGGTCCCATTCGAAGCGTGGCCGGTCGACACCGCCGCGCGTGTTGTCATTGCAAGACAGAGCCGCCAGGACGAGCGTGTCCTTGGTCGGCTCTCGCCGGATGATGCCGCTGCGCTCGAAGCGACGTGAGCCGTTCTCGGTATCGCGCAGCACGTAGGCCACGCGGTAGGGGATGTCTCGAGTGCTGTCCCAGCCGGGAACACGGAAGGCGGCTGTGTAGCCGGGCACCGAGACCTCGGCTCGGGCGAGGAGCTGCCACTGCTCATCCTCCTGGATCTCGAGCAGGACCGAGTGGGAATCGGACTCGCCGAGAGGGAAGAGCTGGGCGCTCAGGTGGAGCACGCCTTCGTCGACGGTGTAGAGCGTCGAGAGGATCGGGCCGAGGTCGGAGGCCGGGGCCGCATCCTTCAAACCTTCAATGTGCCAGTCCTGGAACCAGTAGGAGGACGGGGACTTCCCCGGGTGGGAGACCAGGGCGACGTTGCCGGCCCAGCGTTCCTTGGGGATGCCGGCGAGGCGAGCGGTGGCGAGCACTTCGTCCGCGTCGTCGGCTCGGACGTTCAGGGTGAGCGTGATGGTGCCGTCGAGCTCGGCAGCACCGAGGACCTCGAGGCGGACGGCGTCCGGCAGGGGGGATACCACATTCGTGGCGTGCGCGATGTCCGATCTCGGCGTGAGATCCTGAAGCCAGAGCTCGGCGATCGTCGTGCTAGGGCGATCGTTGTGCGCGGAGCGCGCGACCAGGCGTATGTAGCGCGCGGTCACCTCGGAGAAGTCGACGCGCTGGATGGAAGCCGAATCGGGCCAATGCCCGAGCGCGATCGGGGCGCCCCAGTGCTCGGGATCATCGCTCGCATAGAGGACGAATGCGTCGATGCGACCGGCACTCTCGTTCAGGCGGGGATGATAGAGAAGTCGCTCGAACGTCCAGGACTCGCCCAGGTCGATCTGGATCTCGTGCGGGTGCTTTGGCTTGTCGCTGCGCCACTGTGTGTGCCAGATCGTGTTCGGGTCTCCATCGAAGACGTTTTCGGCCGGGCTCTCGGGCTCAACGCTGTCGACGTGGAGCACTCGCCAGCCCGCCCGAGGAACGAGGCGCTCGGTGGATGGATCCAGTACACCGGACTCCACCTCCAGGTCGTTGATGAAGGGCCGGCCTGAGCCATCGATGCCCGCGAAGAACCCGGCGCCCGTTCCCTTGGCGTGGTGGACGAGCGCTGCGCCGCGCATATCGAGCTCGGGCGCAGCTCCAATGAGGAAGCCAGTGGCGGCGTCGCTAGCGACTTCGCTCGAGAGTGCGCCCGTCCGGACGGTCATGCGGAGAGACTCGCTGCCTTCGATTCGCTTTGCCACCGAGTGGACCGTGCGCCGTGGCATGCTCGGTCGATCCTCGGTGCACTCGAGCCTTCCATCCTGTACTCGCCAGTCCTGGAGCCGGTTCGCCCACAGGCCAGGGCCGACCCAGCGTCGGTCGAGCGATCGCCGCCATTCGGTCTGATAGGTCGTCTGTCCCCAAGCCGTGCTGATCAAGAGGAGGAGCGGGGCGAGGCGCAGGGCGAAGCGGAAGCTGGCGGTCACGGCCGGATCCTTTCGTGGAAGTGGCTCTCGTCGATCAGCGGCGATGGGTGTCGCCATTCAGGTCGTGAAGGCGCTTGAGCGCTTCGGGCCTGGTTTGCACGGTGATCGCGTCGCCTTCGGCGAAGATCAGGTCCGCGTCGGGATAGTACCGCCTCTCGTCATTTCGCCGGTGCATGAGCACGAAGGCGCGCTGCTCGCGGCCGACGTCGCCGAGGCGCTTGCCGATCAACTGGGAGTCCTTCCCGATCTCGAGCTCGGCGACGACGAGGAGCTCTTCGTCGACTCGAAAGGCGTTGATGATGGTGCGGTCGGATGAGGCGGTGGCGAAGAGCGGCGCCGAGAGCTCCGAGGTGCTGAAGGCGAGCTGGATGTCGAACGACTGGCGCACCTTGTCGGCGAGCTCTTGATCGAACATGCGCATCACGACGCGGATGGAGGGATGCAGGCGGCGCGCATCGAGAGACATCTCGAGGTTGGCGAGGTCGTCGTCGGTGGCGAGGATGATCGACTTGGCCTTGACGACGTTGAGCTCCTCGAAGATGCCCTCTTCACGTCCGTTGCCGATCCGGACCGGGATGCCGTGGTTTCGGGCATAGGCGAGGTTGGGGCAGAGGGGGTCCTTCTCGAGCACGAGCACCAGCTCGTTCAAGCGGAGGAGCTGCTCGAGCACTCGGAGCCCGACCTTGCCCAGGCCGCAGAGGATGACGTGGTCTTCGAGCGTCTTGGACATGGCGATGACCCACTCCCGTCCGGTTTCGTTTCGATTGAGCACGACGCGGCCGAAGCGGACGATCCCGTCGAGGATCACGACGAGACCCAAGACCGGTACGCCGAAGTAGAGGATCTGGAGCCAAGGGTGCTCGGGGAAGAACTCGCCGTGGGCATGCTCCATGAAGACGAGGCAGAACGTCATGTAGAGCGCTGCCGGGTAGCTGGGGCACTCGGCCGGGGCGAGGACACGGAATGAGAACATGCCGATGATGAGCACGGCGATGAGCACACCGAGCAGCGGCAGGAATTGCCGGAACGGCCGAGCGAGAAAGTAGAGGTTCGCCAGGATCCGGCGCCGTCGACTGCGCATGCATCCCCCGATTGGGTCCACGATGGACGGACAGTCTGCCTCAGCGAGAGACTGGCGACAACTGGCCGCCGGGACGTCGCCACGGGAGCTCAGCTTTCTCGCTCGGCTCGGAGGCTCCGGTGCGGTTTACTAGGTGCGCGCTTCCGGGGTCGGGAGGCGTGGACGCATGGAAGGTCGCTAGCGATGGGCGAAGAGTCTCGAGTCGTTCGGATGCTGATGAGGCGCGAGGCGTCCCTACGGACGGCGAGCGAGCTCGAGGCTTCGGCACCGAGAGTCAGCGACCTCTTGCCCGACCCGGTCGACGAGGTCGTCGAGACGGAGAGCGGTCGTTACTTCCATCGCCGGACGGCCGTCCCGATCGAGCACGTCCACGGCCGCAAGCCCCTCGCCAGCATCCGCTCCGTCTGTCCTGGCCGGCTCTCCCGGCTCGCCCGCGATCCGCGGCTCGAGGGTGTCGACTTCGGCAAGGCGCTCTACTTCGACATCGAGACCAGCTCCCTCGAGATGGGGGCGGGCGTGTGTGTGTTCCTGGTGGGCTTCGGCCTGATCGAGGGAGACCAAGTCGTCGTGCACCAACTCTTCGCTCGTCATCCGGGTGAAGAGGGGGCGATGCTCGCGAGGCTGAACGGGTACTTCGAGAGGGCCTCGGGGGCGGTGAGCTTCTTCGGGAAGAACTTCGACAAGGTGCGCGTGGAGGACAAGATGCTCTTCCACCGGATCTTCTCGTCATTCCCTGCCGAGCGTCACTTGGATCTGTGCCACGTCAGCCGATCGATCTTCCGTGAGCGGTTCTCGAACTGCCGGCTCAAGACGCTGGAGAAGCACGAGCTGGGATTCCGGCGGGTCGGGGACCTGCCCGGTGCCGAGTGCCCGCAAGCGTACTTCGACTACGTCCGCAGCGGGGTGTTCGAGGGCGACATTCTCCGCGTGTTCGAGCACAACCTCTATGACGTCTTGTCGCTCATCACGCTGACGGCGCGGCTCGACCAGGTGGTGGTGGCACCGCGAGACATCGGTGAGCGCCATGCTCTGGCGCGGGTGCTGCAGATGGGTGGTGAGAAGGTGGAGGCGCAGCGCCTCTGGGAGTCGGTGATCGCCGACCCAGACGTCGAGCGATTCGCGATGGCTTGCGAGGCTCGCCGGCAGCTTTCGCTCTTGTATCGCTCGGCCGGAGACGCGCGAGCGGTGGCGCTCTGGAAGCGGATGCTCGACGACGATCCCCTCGATCTGTTCGCGCCCCTGGAATTGGCCAAGTGGTTCGAGCACAAGGATCGCGACTTTCCTCGGGCGTTGAAGGTCGTCGAGATGCTGTGTGAGCGCATCACCGGCGGGCGCCAGGGTGAGGAGCTGCAGCGGCGCCGCGAGCGGCTTCGGACGAAGTTGCAACAGTAGCGGCTATCGGGCTTTTTTTTGCGGATGGACAGGGACCCCCTGGCCTGTCTAGCCTGGATTGAGAGCTCCTGCGCTCGTCCTCGGCAGGGGCCGCCGACCACTTCATGCGATCATCAGGGGGAAAAGATGGCTCGCTCACGATTGGTCCTTCGCGTGGCCGCGCGCCTTTGTGGCGTCGTCTTGATCGGAGCGTCGTTGATGCTCCTGACCGGGCTGACTCAGGACGCCGGCCGGTGGAAGCGGAACCAGAGGTTCAAGGCTCAAAGGAGCGAGCTGGTCGTCGGCCAGCTCCTAGTCGTCGACAAGGAGGGGCGACCGCGGATTCTTCTCGAAGTCGACGACGACGGTCCGTCGATGTCCCTCCACGACGCCATTGGTCAGGGTCGAATCAAGATGAGCGTCAGCGAGAGTCGCAGTTACGTTGCGCTGTACGATTCGATGCTGCTGCCGCGGCTGTCACTGGAAGTCGACATGGCGGATGTCCCGACCATCGCGACCTTCGATGAGCGCGGACAGTCGAGGAGTGTGTTGCGCCTCGACAGTGCCGGGAATCCGAGCTTGGCATTCTTCGACGGGATGGGCCTGGATCGGGCCGCGATGGGGCTGTTCGGCGCGAGCTCGGAGGCCCAGGTCTTTATGAAGAGCTCTTCAGGCACGCCCGTGCTTCGCTTGCCGCGTTGACACGCCCTCGCATTCTGCAATCTGCATCCTGAGCCGGTCCTCTTGGGCCGGCTCGTTTTCCATCCGGCCTCGGGACGGGTCCTCCGTTATGCTGTCCGGCTTCGCTGTCGACCCGGAATCCCGAGAGCATTGCATCATGTCCGAGAATCTGAGTACCGACGTCTTGATCGTCGGGGCTGGCGCCGTCGGATCGGCGCTGGCGTTCGAGCTGAGTCGCCACGGGCACGCGTGCGTCCTGGCCGAGCGCGGACGGCCGGGACGCGAGTCGTCTTGGGCAGCGGCCGGCGTGCTGTTCCCGGCCCACGGTCATCCCGAGCCCGCTTTCCGGGATCTCTTGCGCCGCGGTTATGAGCTGCACCGAGAGACGGCCGACCTGCTGCTCGAAGAGACTGGGATCGATGTCGGCCTGCGTCGATGCGGCGTCGTGGCACCGTTCTGGGAGAGCGCGGCTCCGTCGCGGGCCGAGTCGTGGGAGACGGTCGAGCCGTCGCCCTTCGAGGACGCGCGCGAGATCTCTCGCGAAGAGGCGCTCGAGCGGGAGCCGACGTTGGCCCCGGACATCGCGGGTGCTTTCCTCTGCGAGGAAGCCTCTCAGATCCACAACCCGACCTACGTCGAGGCTCTCGTCACCGCCGCCGCTCGCCGGGGCACGACGATCCTCGATGGTGCTCCGTTGACCGAGGTGCAGGTCGAGAGTGGGCGCGGGGTGGTTGCGAAGGTCGGGGCGCATCGGGTTGCGTTCGACCGAATGGTGATTTGCGCCGGCGCTTGGAGCGCCGAGCTGGGTGGGCTGGTCAGCCATCCGATCGATGTCGAGCCGGTCCGCGGTCAGGTGCTGCTCACCGAGACGTTCCCCCAACAGATCCGGCACATCGTGATGGCGGGGGAAGCCTACCTCGTGCCCAGGCCTGCTGGACGCATCTTGGTCGGCAGCACCGTCGAGCACGTCGGATTCGACAAGCGCAACACGATCGAAGGCATCGAGTATCTGGCGCGCGAGGCGCGGCGCATCGCGCCGTTCCTGGCGAGCCGGCCGGTGATCAAGACGTGGTCCGGTCTGCGACCGGGGAGCTCGGACGCGCTGCCGACGATGGATCGGCTGGGCGATCTGGAGAACGTCTTCGTCTCCACCGGCCATTACCGGAGTGGTGTCATCCTCTCCACCATCGCCGCTCGCCTGATGGGCTCCCTGCTCGAAGACACGAAGCCCGAGCTTTCGATGAACCCGTACCGATACCGACGCTCGAAGGGCTGAACGATAGCTGGCTGAGAGGAAACGGGTTAGGCTGGGGAGCATCGCCGCTCCAGTCGTCCTCTCGGAGATGCTCTCGATGTTCACCGTCCGCGTCCGTTCGGTCGTGCCCGTTCTCGTCCTCGCCTTCATGCTCTCGCCCTCGACTCAGTCGGCGGTGGCTCAGACGGCGAGGGGGTCGCAGGCGGCGTTCGAGGATCCGCCGAGGCAGTTCGTGGACGTGACGCGGAGTTACTTCCTGGACTTTTCGGGGGCGCCCCATCCGGCGATCGACGATTTGTTGCCGCGGGTGCCTTGTTGGGGTGACTTCGACGCGGACGGTTGGCCCGACCTCTTCATCCACCTGTGGCAGCTCGGTCCTGGTCAGCCGAATCGGAAGGGGAAGCTCTTCTACAACCTTCAGGGCAAAGGTCTCTACGAGATCCCGGGCGGATTGGGGCTCGAGTCGACGCGGGCCGGAATCCACTACGGAGCGAACTGGGGGGACTTCAACGATGACGGTCGGCTCGACATCTTCCTGGCGAGCCGGACTCGGCCGGCGGCGCTGTTTGCCAACACGGGCACGCAGTTCGTCGACGTGGCACCGCAGCTCGGGATGAACCTGAGCGGAGCGGCGGAGGCATTCCCGTGGGCGGACTACGATCACAACGGTCTGCTGGACGTGATGCTGACTTTCTACAATCCGACCGGCAACCATCTCTTCCTTCAGATGTCCCCTCTCAACTTCGTCGAGGTGAGCGCCCAGCAGACGGGCTTGCCGCTCGGTACTTATCCCTCCAACTACCCGCGTCCCGAGGGCATTCAAGTCGTCGATCTGAACGGCGACGGGTTCCTCGATCTGTTCCTGATGCACCGCATCTACCTGAACGACGGGATGGCGCGGTTCAGCGAGCAAGCACTCTCGAACACGAACCGGGAGGACGAAGGGGCGGCGTTCGCGGATCTCGATCTCGACGGGGACCTGGATCTGATCGTTTGCTACACGCTGCAGAAGCCGAAGCTCTACCTCAACGACCAAGGCGTGTTCACGGAGGCGGACATCGCCGAGTTCAAGCCGACCGCGCTGTACTGGGGCGTGGGCTTCGGCGACTGGGACAACGACGGCGATCTCGACGTGAACATGGGACGTCCTCAGAACGCTCTACCCAACGGCTCCTACTACGAGTACTGGCGCAACGATCTCGACGGCCGTCCCCCGGAGTACTTCGATCTCACCAACCTCTCCTTGCGCTTCGACCAGGAGACGCTCGGCGGCAAGGTTCCGAAGGGCACCTGGACGGCGGCGGCGTATGCGGACTTCGACCGGGACGGCGACCTCGACTTCATGGACTCGACGTTCCACCTGTGGCGAAACGAGCTGTATCGGGGCCAGACCGAGGAATCGAAGAAGCGCTATCTGGTGGTGCGTCCATTGAGTGCTGCCGGCAACGAGACGGAGTTCGGGACGCGCGTCCTCGTGTACGCGGCGAACACCAACAAGCTCTTGGCACATCATTTCACGAGCAGCGTCTCGGGTTATCTGCAGCAGGACCAGTACCCGGTCCATCTGGGAGGGATCAACCCGTTCCAGCCGGTGGACATCCGGGTGGAGTTCCCGAACCAGAACCCCTCCGTTCCCGGTCCCCGGGTCGTCGACAAGAGCGTCGCGCCGATCCTGGGCAGCTTCGTGGCGGCGCAGCATTTCAAATTCAAGGATCGTGAGTACCGTCTCATCGAAGTGCGGCGAGACGGAACGGTCCTGCTGAAGCCTTGAGTCCACGTCCCTGTTCTTGAACGGAATGGAGACCACATCCTCGAGCCGAGACTCCGACCCCACTGGAGAGAGGACACTGAGACGGGCTGAAGCCCGCGGTCCGAGTGCGGCTTCCCAGTGGTTGCTCCGGGCGCGGCGTCTGGAGCATGCAGGGGGTGAAACTTGTCGAGCCAGGCTTTTCGGAACGTTCAACGGCTCAACGTTCGACTCTCAACTCTGAATTTATCGCGGGTCTGCCTCTCGGCGAGCCAGGCTTTTCGGAACGTTCAACGGCTCAACGTTCGACTCTCAACTCTCAGGTTTCCAGTGGCGCTCGGTCGTGCGGGATCTGGTTTCAAGTCAGTGGTGCCCCCGGGCGCGGCGTCTGGAGCATGCGGGGGGTGAGACCTGCTCGGTGCATTGGAGTGCCCAAGTCGGAGCGAGCCGGTGACCGAGTCAACCGATGAGGACTCTCGCGAGCGAGCTTGGGCCGGGCACACCGCTGCGATGACAGCGCATTTCGAGCGGCCCCTTGCTCGGAGCCTTTCAGCTCGATCGGTGGCACCGTCGAGGAAGCGGCTCCCAGCTCGGTGGCCGCTTCCCGTTTCGGTCGCGCGGGCTCTGGTTTGGTGGCAATGTTTCAGATCCTCGTGGTGCCCGCCGGCGGCGCTCGGGGAAACC
>JAVJTD010000441.1:0-10431 GCA_040219065.1 Planctomycetota bacterium | reverse complement strand
GATCGTCGGTGAGCGGCGTTCCGGCCGTCAGCACCTCCTGACCTTCCATCGTGTACAGCGCCACCCCGCCTTCCGAGATCCGCTCGCCGCCCTGCCCTTCCAACCGGACGCGCAGCGTCTCGCCGCGGAGCAGCACGATCGTCGGCAATCGGTAATCGGCGTCTCGCGGGACGGGCACCCTCGGGATCTCTTCGTGCAGGTAGGCCACTTCGGTCTGACCGACGTGCTGCGTGCGCACGGTGTAGTGGCCCGCTTGGAGCCCCGTGATCTGGAAGCTCCCCTTCGCGTCCGTGCGGGCGAACGGGTCGGTCGGGTGCCAATTGCCCGGACGCTTCTCGCCGGTCGTGGCGTCCTCGGTCAACGACGCGTAGACGAGCACGTCGGCCAAGGGCTCCCGCGTCTTCTCGCGCACGACGGTCCCCGAGATCGAGCCTTGACCGAGCACGAACTCGTAGGAGAACTCGGGCACCGCAGGGACATCGACGCGGAACAGGTAGGTTCGCTCGGGGTTCTCCTTCAGGCGGATCGTGACCTGGTAGAGGCCTGCGGCCATGCTCTCCTTCTCGAGTACGCCGCCGCCTTTGCTCGTCAGCTTGAAGTCCTCTTCGCCGCCCAGCGACGGATCGAGGTTGACGAACTCGGCCGACGCGCCGCTCGGATTGCGACCTCGGTCGACGATCCGGCCGAAGAAGCGGACGTCGTTCGAGACCGAGAAGCCCAGGTCCTGCAGCGTGCGAACACCCGCCTGGACGACGGTCTTGATCGGCGCGCGTCGCGTGCGATCGGGCGGTCCCTCGACCGGTGCTCTGGGGTGCGAGAACGTGAGGAAGTAGGGACCTGGCGGTAAGCCGAAGATCTCGTAGCGGCCGCGGTCGTCCGCCTCGACTCTCTGGTAGACACCTTCTTCGTTCGTTGCGGTCACGACCGCACCGCCCGCGGGCCGGCTGCTCGGTAGGTACACCGTCCCGTAGATCGTGCCGCCGATCTGCAGGTACACGAGCGCCTCGGTGCCCTGGCCCGGATCGAAAGGCCCAGCCTCGGTGGGGAGGTAGTACTCGGCGGAGACCTGCAGCTTGTACAGCCCGCTGGGGAGTCCCTCGATCTCGAATCGACCGTTCTCGTCGGTAGTGAGCGGACGTCCGGGCGGGTTGCCCAGGAGCTGCGAGAGACGCTGCGCGAGCTTCGCGGTTCGCGTGACGGCTTGCGGGTCGGGCAACGGCTCGACCGCGACCTCGGCGCCGGCGATCGGTGTGCGCTCAGCGCCGTCCATCACCGCGCCGCTCAACGTGCCACCCGGCGGCAATCGAATGTCGAGATCCTCTTTCGGCACGTGCCGGCGCATCTCGATCTCTTCGACATGGGCGCGATGCTCGGGCGCGATCACGACCAACAGCCACAGCCCCGGCGCCAGCCCCTCGATGCGAAACCGGCCGTCCTCGCTGTCGATGTCCTGCCACACGCGCTCACCTTCGCTCGCGATCGGATCCACCAGGACCCGGAAGTGTCTCAGGACCTCACCGGTGCGCTCGCTGGTGACGGTGCCGGCGAGGGCGTCGCCGCTGACCAGAATGAAGTCGACCTTCTCGCTCCCGGCTTCGACGCCGCGGCGCACCGCCGGTGAGGAGCCCTCGCTCTCGACAGTGATGGTGAACGCACCGGTCGTCAGACCGGTGACGCGGTAGAGGCCATCGTCATCCGTGACCGCATGTCGCACCAGCCCACCCGAGCGCGCGGTCACGCGGGCGCCCGACAGACGCTCGCCATCGCCGCTCGTGATCTGGCCGCTGATCGCCAGGCCTTGCCCCAGCTCCAGATCGAGGTCGTCGGAGATCTCGCCGCTCTCGATGGCAATGCCCGACGCTCGAGCGGCTTCCGACCCGTGCTCAGCGATGACGGTGTAGCTGCCGGCCGGCAGGCCGCGGACGCGGTAGGTCCCTTCGCGGTCCGTCGAGATCTGCCGAATCGGGTCCCCCAGGACGTCCTGCGTGTCGGTGTTCCAAGGATCGTTCTCGAGGTAGAAGGACACCTGGGCGGGGCTGGCTGGCGGAGCGCCTTCCGACGTCACTCGCCCGGCGATCTCACCGCCCTGGCCCAGGCTCAGCGTGACGGGCTCCGACTCCTGGCCGGGCTGGAGCTCGATCTCGAGTGCACCGTCTCCAAAGCCTTCGGCGCGCGCCAGGACCAGCAGAGTCGCGTCCGCCGGCAAGCCTTCCATGAGGAACCGGCCGTCGCTCTGGCTGCGCGTGCGGAGCTGCGCCGGGTTTCCCCGAGCGCCGCCGGCGGGCACCACGAGGATCTGGGCCTGGGGAACGGCCCGGTCTTGGGGATCGACGACGCGGCCCTGAAGCAAGCCACCTTCCTTCATACGAAGCTCGACTCGCTTCGGCTCGGCCTCGGCCTCCAAGGTGACCGCGAGCGGGCCGGGCGAGTAGTAGGTCGGGTGCCGCACGGTGAGCTCGAACAGTCCTGGCTCGAGCACGATCGCGAAGTGACCGTTCTCATCGGAGTCGGTCTCTTCCACGATGCGGCCACCGTCGTCGCGGGCGATCAGGTGAACGCCCGGAACCCGGCGGCCGATCTCGTCCACCGTCGTGCCGAGGAGATTCGGCTTGGGCGTCTCGTCCTCCTCGGTGACGGGCACCTCGCTTGCGCCGTCCGTGTCCTGCGCGGCGTCCAGGCCGCGGCGTCCGGGAGATCCTCCCACCGGCGCGTCAGATGGGTCGGCGACCTTGGGATCGGACTTGGAAGGAGCGGGCTTGTCGGGGACGACGAGATCGGGGTTCGGCTCGGTGATGTTCTCTTGGAACAGGACGACGGCGGCGATCAGGCCAGCCGCCAGGGCGAGGATCAGTACGAGCAACGTCGAGCGTTGTGCGAGCGCCATCGGAGTCGACATCCTCCCGAGGGGCGAGTGGAGATGTCGCCGAGCCCGGACACCGGACCGGCCGGACGAGCTTCGACGCCAAGTGGGGAAACTTCTTCCCGATGATTATAGAGGTCGTTTGCTCGGGCGTCGGTCGACCGGTCGTCGAGAGTCCGGGGCGCCGGACGAAGCGACTCCTGGAGGGAAGGCGCTCAGCCCAGCTTCGGCACCTCGACCCAGCTCTTCTTCGCGACGGAGTCGAGCACCGCTTCGAGCACCGCCTGGCAGGCGACACCGTCTCGAAAGCTCGGCGCTGGCGTCTGTCCGGTCTGGAGGCACTCGAGCAGGTCGCGCACCTCGTGGGTGAAGGTGTGCTCGTACCCGATGATGTGTCCCGGCGGCCACCAGGCGGCGATGTAGGGATGATCGCCCTCGGTGACGAGGATGTCGCGGAAGCCTTGCGTCGTCCCGTCCTCGGCGTCCCACAGCTCGAGCTCGTTGAGGCGCTCCAGGTTGAAGGACAGGCTCGCCTTCTCGCCGTTGATCTCGAAGGTCATGTGGTTCTTTCTGCCGCCGGCGAACCGCGTTGCCTCGAAGCTGCCGACGGCGCCGCTCTCGAAGCGCGCCAAGAAGAGCGCCGCGTCATCGACGGTCACTTTGCCGCGGCCCTTGCCGTCGGGGAGCGGGCGCTCCTTGATGAACGTCTCGGTCAAGCCGGACACCGATGTGATCTCTCCGACCAGGTAGCGCGCCACGTCGACGATGTGCGCGTTCAGGTCACCGTGTGGGCCTGAGCCGGCCTTGTCCGCCTGGAGGCGCCAGACGAGCGGGAACTCGGGATCCATGATCCAGTCTTGGAGGTAACGCGCACGGAAGTGGTAGATCCGGCCGAGTCGACCGCTCTGGATGAGCTGACGGGCGAAGCTGATCGCGGGCACGCGCCGGTAGTTGAAGGCTACCATGTTCGGCACCTTCGCCTCCTCGACCGCGGCGAGCATCTCCTTCGCTTCGGTGAGGGTGTTGGCGAGGGGCTTTTCGCAGAAGACAGCCTTGCCGGCCTGCGCTGCGGCGATAGCGATCGGGCGGTGCGAGTCGCCGGGCGTCGAGACGTCGACGAGATCGATGTCGTCGCGCTTCAGGACGTCTACCCAGGACGTCGCGTGCTCCTGCCAGCCATACTGCGCGGCGGCGGACTTCACGGCGCTCTCGTTTCGGCCGCAGAGCACCTTCATCTCGGGCTTCTCGATCTCGGGGAAGAAGTGCGCCACGGTACGATACGCGTGGCTGTGGACCTTCCCCATGAACTGGTAACCGATCAGAGCGACACGAGTTGCAGCCATGGTGCTCTCCTTTGTCCGCTTCGGGGCTCACCCGACCATCGATCCGCCACGACACTGAATCCGAGCGGCAGTGCGCGAATTCAACCACGGCGCGCCAGGCCCGGTCAAGCCGGGCGCGCTTGGGTGGTGCTTGGGTGCTTGGGTGCTTGGGTGCTTGGGTGCTTGGGTGCTTGGGTGCCTTGGTGCCTTGGTGCTTGGGTGCTTGGGTGCTTGGGTGCTTGGGTGCTGGGGTGCTTGGGTGCTGGGGTGCTGGGGTGACCAGGTGACCACGCGAACACGTGACCACACGACCACACGACCACACGAACACACGACCACGCGAACACGTGACCACACGAACACACGACCACACGAACACCCCGTCACCTCACGCACCTCCCTGGTACACTGTCCCCCCGCAGAACGTGTCAACGCCGCCAGGAGAGAAACGGAGAGATTGCCGTGCCGGAGTTGGTCGTCAGGGTCTCGGGAGAGGAGTCCGCGCGCTTGGCGCTCGGGAGCCGGTCTCTGACCATCGGTCGTGCGCCGAGCTGCGATGTCGTCCTCGACTTTCCGTTCATCTCGAAGCGACATGTCCAAATCGAGCCGCAGGTGATCATCCATGATCTCGGCAGCTCGAACGGTGTCTGGCTGGACGATCAACCGATCGACAGCCGTCCGGCCAGGCCGAGGCAGCGTTATTCGGTCAGCCGTCATCAGGGTGTCGAGCTCGAGATCTTGTTCGCTGACGACGAGAGCGCACCTTCGGGTGGTGGCGAGCTGACTGGAGCGACGACCTCGGGGCTGGAGCAGCCGGATCTTCGCGACGAGCTTCGTCGGATGCGGGAAGAGGTCGAGCGTCTCTCGGAGCAGAACCACCGTCTCGAGGCCGAGCTGGCGGCGCAGAAGGCCGCGGCGGCGCGCGGGGAGGGACGAGTAAGTCGCCCAATGAGTGCTCCCCACGAGTCTGACGATCCCGAGGCGACGTTCGTGCACCGGCCGATCGATCCCGAGACCACCGATGTGGACGATGACCCCGAAGCGACGTTCGTGCACCGGCCGAGTGATCCAGAGTCGACGGATCCAGGTGATGATCCCGAGGCGACCTTCATCCACCGGACGAGTGATGCAGGAAGCAAGCCACCGGGTGATGATCCCGAGGCCACCTTCATCCACTCGCCCGACCCGGACGACCCCGAGGCGACATTCATGAGCGCGCCCCCACGGCGCGAGCACGAGGCCGAAGTGGAGGAGCGTCAGCGCAAGAGCGATCTCTTGGTCGCGAGCCTCGAGGCGAAGATCACGGCACTGCGCTCCGAGCTCGTGAAGGTCGAGCTGCGCGGTGAAAGGCAGCTCCAAGAGCTCGAGCAGCTTCGCCGTCGCGGTAGCGCGCCGATCGGTGATCCCGATGCCAACTTGATGAGCCAGCTCCTCGTCGCGCTCGAGGACGCCGAGGAAAGGAACCGCATCCCTGAATCGGTGATCGGTCGACCGGGATTGGCCGAGGACGTCGTCTTCGTCGTCTCGCGCTTCTACCTCTTCGGTCGCGCCATCGAGAAGGTCACCACCCGCATGGCCCAGCAGTTCCGCAGCCGCCTAGCCGGCGACATGACGATGCTGCCTGGTATGCACACCAACTGGCGTCGCTCGCTGCGTCGGCTTCTCGAGAAGGGGGAGGAGACGGCGCGGGAGGACCTGGACGCCTACCTCGAAGAGCTCCGCCTCTGGGTGCTCGCCTGTTTCAGCGCCTACCCGAAAGGCGCCGCGAGCTGGCTCGAGCAGCTCCTCGGACGCATCGCCCCGCGCGTCATCGAGCGCGACGTCGAAGCCGCCTCCTGGCGCAAGAAGCTCGGTTGGGACGCGACCCAGTACTGGGCAAAGTACCGCGAGCTCATGGAGGAGTACTCCGCCGACCTCTGCGTCGACCAGCTCGAAGAGATCGCCGCCCAAGAAGCCGTCAAGCTCGCCGAGAGCTGACTGGAGACATGCGGCCAACAGAGCCCGCGCGACCGAAACGGGGAGCGGCTTCTGAGCTGGGAGCCGCTTCCTCGACGGTGCAGGCGATCGAGCGAAGAGGAGCTGAGCAAGGGGCCGCTCGGAGTGCCGGTGACACAGTCGATGGTCGTTCGGACCGCCGGCTTCAGCCGGTCTCGGTGTCCTTCATCGTGGCGCCTCGGAGAGGGCCCGGACCTCAGGTCCGAAACTCCGTGGCCGCGCTCTACCCCGGCCCAAGCTCGCTCGTGCGTGCTCTCGCAGACAGATCTGGTCCCTGACTCGCTCAGCTTGGGCACTCCAGCCTTTCGCCGAGGTCTCGCAACTCTCGAAGCCGTGTGTGACCGGTGGTCATGACCGGCGGTCGCTCGACCGACACCTGCGATCGACTCCAAGGCCGGGGCGGGCTGTGTTATGCTCCGCGCACCGTCCCACCGCCCGGCCCGACCGGCGGAGCTGGCGAATCCCTCGGGACGGGCCTCGACCGCGCCTGAGTTCCATCGGAGCCCGACGAGCATGAGCGCGTACGTGATCCAGGTGACCGACACGCACCTCTTCGCCGAGCCCGAAGGCGAGCTGCTCGGGGTCGAGACGCAGCGCAGCCTGGAGGCCGTCTTCGAGGCGATCGCTGCGCTCGAAGTGAAGCCCGACTTCCTGCTCCTCACCGGCGACCTCTCACAGGACGGCAGCGAGAAGGCCTATCGCCGCCTGACCGACAAGATCAGAGCACTCGAGACTCCCGCGCTCTGGCTGCCGGGCAACCACGACGAGCCCGAGGTGATGCGGAGCACACTCCGCGGCGAGCCTTACCTGGACGCGCCGCACACCGAGCTCGAGCACTGGAAGATCCTCGCCCTGGACACCAAGCTCGCGGGCAGTGAGGCGGGGCGGCTTTCCGCTTCCGAGCTCGAGCGCCTCACCGCCGAGCTCGACAAGGCTCAATCCGCCGACCAGCCCGTCCTGCTGGCGATGCATCACCCTCCATTGCCCGTCGGGAGCGCCTGGGTCGATGCGCTCGGTCTCGAGAATAGCGAAGCCT
This sequence comes from Planctomycetota bacterium, assembly GCA_040219065.1. Taxonomy (GTDB): domain Bacteria; phylum Planctomycetota; class OFTM77; order OFTM77; family OFTM77; genus OFTM77. Next base: position 3,218 of record JAVJTD010000441.1, on the reverse strand, counting down.
TCTTCGAGGTGGTGGGCCGGTGTGATTGCGTGCGACTGGTCTTGTGCGGCCACGTGCACCAAGAGTTCCGCGGCGAGGTTGAGCGAGTCATCTACTTGACGACCCCGTCGACCTGCTTCCAGTTCGCGCCCGTGAGCGAGGACTTCGGACTCGACCCCGTCGCGCCGGGATACCGATCGATTTGGCTCAATGACGACGGCACGTTCCGCACCGAGGTGACCCGCGTCGAGGCGGCGTATCAAGAGGTCGACACGAGCTCGGGCGGCTACTGACCTCGGCACTCCGTTCCCGGCACAGATGTCCCACTTTGCGATGCAAAGTTGGCACTCCGTTCCCGGCACAGATGTCCCACTTCCACCGTGGATCGCACCCGGCAGGATCACCCGTCCGAGAGAACCCGCTCCCAGGTACCTCGGATGAAGGCGTGGCCGCGGCGCCAGATCTCTTCCAGCGGGTCGTAGTTTCGCCAGACGTGGATGGCGCTGGCGAAGGCTTCGTCCTGGCGAGAGAAGGCTTCGATGACCAGCCAGTCGTCGTAGCCGGCTGCCTGCAAGGCGCTGAACGTCTCGAGCCAGGCCACCTGGCCCGAGCCGGGCGTGCCGCGATCGGACTCGCTGACGTGAACATGCGTGATGCGATCGGCGGCTCGGGTGACCGCGTCGGCGGCCTTCTTCTCTTCGATGTGCATGTGATGCGTGTCGTAGAGGATCCCGCAGGCCGGATGATCGACGCGATCGATCACGGCGCGCGCCGCGGCGATCGTGTTCATCAGGTAACATTCGAAGCGGTTGAGCGGCTCGACCGCGAGCAGGACGTCGGCATTCTCGGCGATCTCGGCGGTATCGCGCAGCACGTCGGCCGAGCGCTGTCGCTCGTCCTCCGTCGGCGGCGCGCCGCTGAAAGTCTTGAAGGCGCTGTGGAACGGGCCGACCAGGCGATGGGCGCCGAGCGCCTGCGTCTTGCCGATCGCCACCTTCAGCGCCTCGCGTGCCGCCTCGCGAACCGGCGCATCCGGGCTGATCGGATTCGCCTCCTCGCCGAGCGCGAAGACGGCCGTGCGCTCGAGACCCATGTCATCGAGCACCTTCGCCAGCTTCGAGAAGTCGGCCTCGGTGCCGGGGGCCACGGGCACCTCGACACCATCAAAACCAGCTTCCTTCAAAGACTGGAGGATCGGGAAGTGCTCCTCTTTGACCTCGGCGGTCCAGAGGAGCAAGTTCATCCCGAGCTTCATTCTTGTTCTCCGAGGATGATCGGCTTGTAACCGCCGCGCGACTTGAAGTAGAGCGCGATCAGTCCGAACACGACGAAGAGGATCGCCGGGAAGATCGCCGCGAACTGGAGCACGTCGCGGCCGGCGACGTCCTTGCCTTCGGCGTAGACCTCCTCCGACGTCGAGCGCTTGTAATCCTCGGGCGGATCGTTGTCCCAGTTGCGGGCCGGCAGACCTTCCTCGGCGCGCTCGGCGTCGATGAAGGCGGTCGCCTCCTTGGGATCGATCGCCTCGTGCTTCATCCACATGAAGCCGGCCTCCTTCGTCGAGGCCTCGGCCAGGGCGGGAGCACCCTCTTCGACGGCGGGCTGGATCGAGCGATCGAACGCGGCGCCGAGGATTGGCGTGCCGACGACGCCGGCCGCCAGGAGGCCGATCGCCGAGACCGTATTGAGCGTCAAGGCGCCGCCCCTGGGATAGCGCTCGGCCGTGAACCCGAGCACGCACGGCCAGTAGTAGGTCTGCCCGATCGCGTAGAGCACGAACGCGACGAAGATCGCGATGCCGGTCGCACCCGAGAGCCACCACAGCCCGACCGCCGAGAACACACCGCTGAGGCAGAGCAGGGTCGGCGGGTTGAAGAAGCCGAGGATACGGCCCGCGAAGACGCGGAAGAACAGCATGATGAACGCCGAGAAGACGAGCGCGAAGGCCGGGTTGATCGCCATGTCCTTGAGGACGGGCGTCATCAAGCCCTTGATCCAGCCGTCGGTGCCGAGCTCGGCGGTCGCGACCGGGATCATCAGGACGCACATCAAGAAGAAGAGCGGCTGACCGATCGAGCGCACCACCGCCCCGAAGGCCACACCCACGCCCAGCCCGATGTAGAGGCTCAGGCTGAACCAGTTGTCCGGCTTCACCCAGTCCGTCAGGCTGTCGACCTGGTTGCCGATCTCGTAGATCACCATGAAGGAGGCGAGCGCCGCGCCCAGGAAGCCGACCTGGCGGAGCATGTCGATGTAGGGCACGCCCGCTTGAACGCGCTCATCGACCGGGAACCGGCAGCGGAGGTACATCACGCCGTACGCGAGGACCGGTAGCAGAATCCACAGCGCGTGAATCCGCCAGTCCTGGAAGATCGACTCGGTCATGATGATCAGGAGCGTGCCGCCGACGAGCCCTGCCGGCCAGGCGGCGTGGAGGATCGTCAGCCACTTCGTCTTCTCGCGGGGATAGACCGCCGCGCAGATCGGGTTGATCACCGCCTCGACGATGCCGTGTCCGAGACCGGCGCAGAGGGCGAAGATGTAGAGCGCGGTGTGGCTCTCGGCGAAGAACGTCCCGACGCCGGACGCCGCTTGCAAGATCAAGGCCCCGTACATCGGCAGCTTGTAGCCGGTGCGGTCGACGATGAGGCTGAAGCCGATCATCGTGATCGCGATCGGCCAGAGCGACGCCCCGAAAACCTGCCCGACCTCCTGCTCGGAGAGCTTGAAGGCGGTCCCGTAGGTCCCTTGCTTGGCCACGCGGAACGCGAAGCCGAAGCCGGCCGCAGTCAAGGAGAGGAAGCTGGCCCAGAAAAGGAGGCGCTTCTCAGTCTGTGAGAGATCGCTTCCCTTGACGACAGCCGAGTGGGCAGAGTTCATGGCAGGAGGCTCCCAAGTTTTTGAGCGGATTGGCCGCCCATCAAAAGCGGGTGTGCTCACGTTGTCAATCAGGGAAAGGCCGGGAGCGCGGTCGGAGCCACTGGGAGCGAGGGCGTCCCGCCCGCATCGGGCCGCGCAGCAGTCAGCAATCCGAGCGGAGAGCGTCACGTTCGGAGCGCCGCGTTCGGAGCGCCGCGTTGGGAGCGCCGGCTTCAGCCGGTCTCCGTGTCCTCCGTCCGAGCGCTTTGAAGAGGACCGAGTCCTCAGATCTGAAGCTCCGTGGCTCGATGCTGCCGGGGAACCGCTGGGAGCGCGGGCGTCCCGCCCGCATCGGGCCGCGCAGCGGCCAGCAATCCGAG
>JAVJTD010000435.1:0-11517 GCA_040219065.1 Planctomycetota bacterium | reverse complement strand
CGCCGGTCCGACAGCTTGCGGTCGAGAACGATTTCCGAGTTGCCGGTGCCTTTGAACTCTTCAAAGATCACTTCATCCATGCGGCTGCCGGTGTCGATCAGCGCGGTGGCGATGATGGAGAGCGAGCCGCCTTCCTCGATGTTGCGCGCGGCGCCGAAGAAGCGCTTCGGCTTCTGGAGCGCGTTGGCGTCGACACCACCCGAGAGGATCTTGCCCGAGTGGGGGACCTCGGTGTTGTAGGCACGACCGAGGCGCGTGATCGAGTCGAGGAGGATCAAGACGTCGCGGCCGTACTCGACCATGCGCTTGGCCTTTTCGATGACCATCTCGGCGACCTGCACGTGTCGCGACGCCGGCTCGTCGAACGTCGAGCTGATCACCTCGCCGTGGACGTTGCGCTCCATGTCGGTCACTTCCTCGGGACGCTCGTCGATGAGCAGCACGATGAGGTCGATCTCGGGATGGTTGCTCGTGATCGAGTTGGCGATCTTCTGAAGCAGGACGGTCTTGCCGGTGCGGGGCGGTGCGACGATCAGGCCGCGCTGGCCCTTGCCGATGGGGGTGACGAGATCGAGGATGCGCATCGAGATCTCGTCGTTGCGCGTCTCGAGCGTCAGGCGCTCGTCGGGGTAGAGCGGAGTGAGATCGTCGAAGACGACCTTCTCGCTGAGGACCTCGGGCGGCTCGTAGTTGATCGCCTCGACGCGCAAGAGGGCGAAGTAGCGCTCGTTCTCCTTCGGCGGGCGGATCTGACCCGAGACCGTGGCACCGGTCCGCATTCCGAATCGCCGAATCTGGGACGGCGAGATGTAGATGTCGTCCGGGCAAGGCAGGTAGTTGTAGTCGGGTGAGCGGAGGAAGCCGAAGCCGTCCGGCAGGATCTCGAGGACACCTTCTCCGAACATCTGCGTCGTGGTCTTCGCCTTCTCTCGGACGATCTTGAAGATCAGATCGGCCTTGCGAGCCCCGGACGTCTCCTCGATGCCCATCTCCTCAGCGACGGCCTGGAGATCGGCGAGCGTCATCTTCTGGAGATTGGCGACGGACTGGGTTTCCTCGACGGACTCGGTCGCCGTCGTGCCGGCGCTCTCCGACCCGACGTCTTCCGAAGGCGTGTCCTCGACGCTCTTCTTGGCGACCTTTTCCTTGGGCATCGAAATGGCTCCTCTTTTGGAATGGCTACTGGGGAGATGGTGTGGAGGGGGATGGGCTGGAGTCGTCAGGCGAACCGGGTTCGACCGCCCGGTGCTCGCAGCGGCAAGTGGGGTCGAGAGTCACTGGCGAGAAACGAAGCGATTCCGTTCCGCTCGGGTCTGGTTTCGAAATGCTGGGTACGAGGGGGAGCCAGAAGGGAGTGTCCTTCATCGCCCTGGAGGGAGGCTTCCGGTGGATGTCGATCCGGTCAGCTCTCGGAAGAGCGCATCGACCTGCAGGTAAGTGCGATCCAAGGTCTGTGTATTGTCAATACGATAATCGGACCGCTCTCTCTTTTCATTCACGGGTTTCTGAAATTTTTCCCGGCGAGCGACTTCGGTCTCCGACCAGCCTCGCTCCTCGCTCGCGCGCTTCGCCCTCTGCGCTTCACCGGCTTCGATGAACACGATGTGATCGCACCTCTCCGCCCAAGGAGTCTCGAAGAGGAGCGGCACGTCCAAGACGATCAGCGCCTTCGCCTGGCGAGCTCCCCGACGGATCTCGTCCTCGACCTCTCCGATCCGCTCTTCGATGCGGGCGCGTACCACGGGGTGGATCAACGACTCGAGGAACCTCTTCACCGACTCGTCGTCGAACGCCGCCCGGGCGAGCGCCGGGCGAGAGACGTGACCCGACTCGTCGAGGACATCGCCTCCGAATCGATCGATGATCGCGGGCTTGACGGTCTCGTCCTCCAACGCTTCGTGGGCGAGCCGATCGGCCTCGATCAAGACGGCGCCGAGCTCCTGGAAGCGGCGGGCGACCGTCGACTTGCCGCTCGCGACGCCTCCGGCGAGGCCGAGGATCACGATCTCTCGAGGCGGGTCGCCTGCGGGGTTCATCGTCTGTGCCTGGATGGGTGCGAAGTCGTCGTCGCGTGAGGTAGGTTTGCCGCCCGATGCGGAGCCTAGCAGAAGGGCGTTCGGACCGTCAACGTGAGCCCGGTTGGCGTCACGCCCCGCAGCCCTGTCTCGCGACCGCTCGTCCGGGCGTGGAGCCGGTGTTTGTAAGGCTTTGGCATGGCGCGGGTTGATCAGGGGGTTTTGGCTTGACCCTCGATTCTGGGCCTCCCTATAATGCGCCACGCTTCGGCCGGATGGATGCCGACCGGAATAGGAGAAGCACGACCGAAAGCCGCCTCCAACGCGGGCTTCGGCTGCTTCAGCGGGAACCCCACACAACGCACGCTCGAAATCATCGGTGTCGATCTCCGTCGCCAGCGAGCCCTGCGAACACCCCTTTTGGAGGGAGGCCGTGAGCATGCATCGGGAAAGTGGAGCCGTCCACGTTCACGTCTTCTGGCTCATCTTCTTCTTTCTGATCGCCGTTGCCGGTTGGGCCGCGTTCACGATCCAGTCCGACGATCTCGCCAAGGTCGAGTCGGAGCTGGTCACCGCGCAGAGAGAAGTCGAGCGCATCGATGAGCAGAGCCAGAAGATCGGTCAAGATCTCGCCGCGGTCTCGCAGGTTGTCGGCTACCGCGACGCGGACGATCCGCTGAGCAACACCACGCCGAGCGTCATCTCCGACCGCTTGGCCGCGCTGCGCGAAGCGCATCCGACGATCATGACCGAGGAGAAGAAGACCCTGCAAGAAGCGCTTCCGGCATTCGTCGCCGCTTACGAAGAGCAGCGCAGCCAGGTCGCTGGACGTCAGCAGGACATCTCCAAGCTGCAAGGGGATGTCAGTAACCTCGAGACCTCGCGCGATCAGATCCAGGCTGATCTCACCACGCAGATCAGCGAGAAGGACAGCCAGATCCAGGCGGCCAATGCACGGGCAGACCAGCAAGAGCGCGATCTCCAGCAGCGCATCGATACGCTCCGTCAGCGCGAGCAGGATCTCGAGAGTGAGATCGTCAGCCTCAAGGCCGAGCAAGCTCAACAGCTTGCCCAGCTCAACTCACAGGTCCGCGAGCGCGACGCCCGAATCGCCGGTCAAGCCTCCAAGCTGACCATCCTCTACCCGCAGGACGAGCCCGACGGCAAGATCCTCGAGGCAGACATCGATTCCCGCCTCGCCTTCATCAACCTCGGTCGCAAGGACGGGGTTCAAGAGGGAATGCGGTTCTCCACCTATCGCATCGGCAAGGGTGGCGTGCGCGAAGACAAGGGAGACATTCGAGTCTCCGAGGTCTACCCCGACTACGCCAAGGCCATCATCGAGACGCCGCAGGATCGCTTCGATCCGCTCGGACAGGGTGACATCATCGTCAACCCGCTCTTCAGCACCGAGCGCTCCAAGATCTTCGTCCTCGTGGGCCGCTTCCCCGGTCGCTACAACCGCGAGCAGCTCAAGCTCCAGATCGAGGCGGCTGGCGGCCAGGTCCGCGAGACCGTCGGCGTCGACACCGACTTCCTCATCCAGGGCGAGGTCGGCGATCCGACGCTCGGTGAGGACGAGGTGCAGATCGATCCGACGCAGACCGAAGAGTATCAGCGCGCCCAACGCTACGGCGTGCAGATCCTCAGTGCCGACGACGTGATCCGCTACGTGCGGAGCTGACGCTCCCCGTCCGGATCGCACTTGCCAGTATCGACGCCCGTCGCCACACCGCGACGGGCGTTTGCTTTGGTTCCAGGCACACGGAGAGGAGGCCACACACGGAGCACACGGGGAGAAGCCACACGGAGGACACGGGGAAGCCACACGGAGGACACGGGCAGAAGAATTGACACGGAGAGCACGGAGGTCACGGAGAGTGCTCCCGGAGAAGGAATCGGAAGACGTTCGCTCCAACAAGGTTCGCGTCGGCGATTCCTCCCCCAGGAGCACGCACTCCGTGTTCCCCGTGTCCTCTGTGTGAGCTCTTCTTCCCCCGTGCTCTCCGTGTGTGGCTTCCCCCCGTGTCCTCCGTGTGTGGCTTTTACCCGTGTCCCTGTGTGGCCACCGCACCGACCCGCGTTGACCGTCTTCCGGCCACTCTCTAGAATCGCCGGACACCGGTCCGAGAGCCCGAGGCATCCCTTCCCGGCCTGCCGGGAGCACCAGGCGGATCGACTGAAGCTGCCAGGAAAGACGACATATGGCCTCCGAACGAGAAGAGTCCCAAACGGGCGCCGGCACCCAGGCGCCGCCCAACGGAACCGGTCACTCCCGGATGGATCCGACCGACGACGAGCGCGAGCAGATGGCGCGCATGACGCTCGGCGAGCACCTCGAGGAGCTGCGCTCTCGCCTGATCCGCGTCGTTCTGTTCTTCTTCACTGCCTTCATCCTCGCCTGGATCTTCCAGGAGCATTGCCTCACGTTCATCATGCAGCCCTACTACAGCGTCAAGGGCACCGGTGAGAGGCTCTTGGGGATCACGCCGGCCGACGGGTTCTTCTTTGCGGTCAAGCTCTGCTTCATCGGCGCCGCCTTCCTGACGGTTCCCATCGCCGTCCACCAAGGTTGGGCGTTCATCGCGGCCGGCTTGTACAAGCACGAGAAGCGCTACATCCAGGTCTTCTTCCCGGTCTCGATGGGCCTCTTCCTCGCGGGCATGACGCTCGGGTACACGTTGATGGTGCCCCTGGGCCTCGAGTTCTTGATGAACTTCAACAGCGACTTCGTCCAAACGCTGCCGACGCCGGGGAGCTACCTCACGCTGCTGATCATCCTCACGCTGGTGCTCGGCGCGATCTTCCAGCTTCCTTTGATCATGATGTTCTTCTCGAAGCTCGGGATCGTCACGCCGGAGACCTACCGGAAGAAGCGCCGCTACTTCATCCTCGCCGCCTTCATCGCCGCCGCTCTCCTGACGCCGCCCGATCCCGTCACCCAGACTCTTCTGGCGATTCCGACCGTCTTGCTGTACGAGTTCGGCATCTTGTTCTCGGTGTGGAGCTTCAAGCCCGCCGAGAAGGAATGATCCGTCGCCATCCTGGTTCGCTCCACGCAGGGGAATCACCCACACCATGAAAATCGGAATCTGCGGCTTGTCGGCATCCGGCAAGTCGACCGTCTTCAATGCTCTGAGCGGTCAGGGCATCGCGACCGGCATCCCGACGCCGCCGCAAGGGGACCGTCACGTCGCGGCCGTCTCCGTTCCCGACCCTCGTCTCGAGAAGCTGCGCGACATCTATCAGCCGAAGAAGTTCACGCTCTCCCAAGTCGAGTTCACCGACTTCCCGGGCATTCCTCTCGAGGACGCCAAGGGCAAGGGCGAATTGATGGCCGACATCCGGGCGATGGACGCCTTGGTGCTCGTGCTGCGTGACTTCGAGTCCGAGATGGTCGCCGAGGATCGCGCGCCCGCGTCCGAGCTCTCGGCGCTGCGCGCCGAGTTCCTGCTCGCCGACATGGCGATGATCGAGAAGCGCATCGAGCGTCTCGAGGTCTCGGTCAAGAAGCCGACCAAGACCCAGGACCGCGACAAGAAGGAGCTCGAGATCCTGCGCCGCTGCCAAGATCAGGTCGAGGCGGAAAAGGAGATCAGCGAGCTCAACTTCGATGCGAACGAGGAGGAGATGATCCGCGGCTTCCGCTTCCTCACGCAGAAGCCGCTCGTCGCCGTCATCAACACAGCCGACGAAGTCTCGCCGGATCTCGTCGCCTCGCTCGACAAGGACGCTTCGGTCGTCGAGGCGATGAACGCGAAGATCGAAGAGGAGATCGCCCAGATCGACGAAGAGGAGCGCACCGCCTTCCTCGCCGACTTCGGAATCGACGAGCCGGCGACGGGGCGGATCCTCCGCGCGATCTACGAGGCCTCCGGCCTGCATTCGTTCTTCACCGTCGGTGAGGACGAGGTCCGCTCATGGGCGATCCATCTGAAGGACAATGCCGTCACGGCGGCGAGCAAGATCCACTCGGACATCGCGCGTGGCTTCATCCGCGCCGAGGTCGTCGGCTACGGCGACTTCATGGACGCCGGTGACATGAAGGCGGCCAAGGCCAACAACAAGTCGCGCCTCGAGGGCAAGGAGTACGTCGTCGAAGATGGCGACATCATCAACTTCCGCTTCAGCGTGTGATCGATGAGAGCGGAGATCCTCTCGATCGGCGACGAGCTGCTCCACGGAGCGACCGTCGACACCAACGCCGCCGAGATCGCCCGCGCCTTGCTGCGCCATGATATCGAGGTCGAGCGCATCACCACCGTCTCCGATCGATTCACCGATATCACCGCCGCGATTCGCAGTGCCTTGGCGGCCGCTGACCTCCTCGTCATCACCGGTGGGCTCGGTCCGACCAAGGACGATATCACGCGCGATGGCATCGCCGCCGCGCTCGACCGGCCGCTCGAGCTCGATCCGGCGTCGATGGAGCGAATCGAGGCGCGCTTTCGCGCCGTGGCGCGGGACATGCCCGAAAGCAATCGCGTCCAGGCGATGATCCCCGAAGGCGGTGAGGCGCTCGACAACGACATGGGCACCGCGCCGGGCCTCTGGGTCGAGGCGGGTCCCCAGATCGTCGTCGCCCTTCCCGGCGTGCCTCGCGAGATGCGGCATCTGCTCGAGGACCGTGTGCTCCCCAGGCTGAAGGCGCGCGGGTCTGTCGGCACCGGATACCACGAGCGCTTGATCCACGCCATCGGACGCGGGGAGTCGCATCTGGCGGAGAGCTTGGGCGACCTGTTCCGCCGTGAGGGCGAGATCCGGGTCTCGATCACCGTCAGCGGCGGCGTCATCACACTAGCCGTGCGCTCGCAGGGTGCCGAGATCGACCGGCTGCGAGCCGAGGTCAACGACCTCGCCGAGCAGATCTGCGGGCGGCTGGGTCCGCTCGTGTTCGGTCGCGACGGCGAGACCCTCGAGGACATCACCGTCGCGCTCTTGAAACAGCACGGTCGAACGCTCGCCGCGGCCGAGTCTTGCACCGGTGGGCTGCTGTCCGAGCTGGTGACCCGAATCCCCGGCAGCTCCGAGGTCTTCCTCGGCGGACTCGTCACTTACGCGAACGAGGCCAAGACCGAGCTGCTCGGCGTGCCGGCCGAGCTCATCGAAGAGCACGGCGCCGTCAGCGAGCCCGTGGCCCGCGCGATGGCCGAGGGCGCGCGTCAGCGCTTGCGGACCGACCTCGCGATCGGAATCACCGGCGTCGCCGGTCCCGGCGGTGGCACCGACGAGAAGCCCGTCGGGCTGGTCTACGTCGCGTGTGCCGACGCCGAAGGTACGAAGGTCCGCGAGTGCCGCTTTCCGGGTGATCGTGAGCTCAACCGACTCTTGGCTGCCCGAGCCGCGCTCGATCTCGTTCGACGACATCTGAACAAGCTCGATTGAAGCGGTGAGGAGGTTCGCCAGGAGTGCCCGAGCCAAGCGAGAAGGTGACCGCCAGTCGACGACGTAACCTCCACCGAGCGAGCTCAGGCGAAACGAAGCCTTGCTGGCGGTTTGCCTCGAACTCGCTGGCGAAAGCGCCGAGTTCGGGATAGCTTCGGCGGAAGTACTTCCATTCCGTGGATTGTCAGGAGAGTCCGTCCATGACCTTCGGCTTCGATACGACCCAGGATATTCGCAGTGACGCCGTCTCCCGAGCATCGGACGACGTGCGCGCGGCCTTTCTCAAACGGACCTACTTCCACCTCGCCGTTGCGGTCTGGGCCTTTGCCGCCTTGGAGGCCGCGCTGCTGCAGGTTCCCGGCATCGAGAACTTGATCGGCAGAATGATCGGCGGCCGATTCTCGTGGCTGCTCGTGATCGGCGCCTTCGTCGGCGTCAGCTTCTTGGCGAACAAGTGGGCGATGAGCACCACCTCGAAGGGGAAGCAATACGCAGGGCTAGGGATCTTCGTCGTCGCCGAGGCGATCATCTTCCTGCCGCTGATCTGGATCGCCGACCGCTTCGTACCCGGCGCGATCCCCGTCGCGGCGGTTTCGACACTGGTCTTGTTCTCGGCATTGACGGCCATCGTCTTCGTCACCGGGAAGGACTTCTCGTTCCTGCGTGGTGCGCTGTCCCTGGGCTTCCTCCTGGCGATGGGCCTGATCGTGGCGTCCATCATCTTCGGCTTCGACTTGGGCATCTTCTTCATCATCGCGATGATCGCGCTCATGGCCGGCTGGGTGCTCTACGACACCTCGAACGTCCTGCATCACTACCGAACGGACCAGCACGTCGCCGCCTCGCTGTCCCTCTTCGCCTCGATCGCATTGATGTTTTACTACATCCTCATGCTCGTGATGTCCCTGACCTCCCGCGACTGAGACACGGCGACCCGAAGGAGCAACGGGCCCCCGGCGGGGAGAAGCAGTCACACGGGGAGCAAGAAGAAGAAGAGCTCACACGGAGAGCACGGGGAATGTGCTGCCTGAGAGGAATTGCAGGGACACTACCTTCGGCGGAACGTTCTGCCTTCAATTCCTCTCAGGCAGCACCCTCCGTGTTCCCCGTGTTAATTCTTCTGCTCCGTGTTCACCGTGTGGCTTCTCCCCCGCGGGGGCCTGTCGCTCCTCGGGCCTCCGTGTTGAACCGACGGGATTCGAGGCTAGACTCTGTGCGATCGTCGATTCCCTGCCCGGCCTGCAGACCGTCCGAGCGACCATCGCTCGACCTCGTTCATTGAAGAGCACGATGTCCGCACCCTCCGACGTCCAGACCCTGACTCCGCCTTCCAAGACCCGGCATTCCGAGATCCCTCCGATTCCGCCCGTGCCTCCTGGAGACGGAGGAGGTGGCGATGGCGCCGGTGGCTGGGAGAGCGGTCCACCGATCCCGGCGGCGAAGCTGGCGATGATCATCTTCCTGGGCTCGGTGACGATGCTCTTCATCGGGCTGCTCGGCGCCTATCTCGTCCTGCGCGGCGGCTTGAATCCGTGGCCACCTCCGGGCATGCCGGCCAGGCCCGATGGGCTGTGGGGCAGCACCGGCCTGATCCTAGCCAGCAGCTTCGCGCTCGTGATGGCCGGCCGGCGCTTGAAGAGTGGCGCATCCGGCTTCCTGGGCTTGCTCGTGACGAGCGGCCTCTTGGGCATCGCCTTCTTGGTCGTCCAGGTCATCCTCTGGCAGAGCCAATTCGACAGCGGTCTCTTCCTCAGGAACAATGTCTACGCTGGCGTCTTCTACCTCTTGACCGGCGTGCACTTCCTGCACGTCTTCGCCGGCGTCGTCTATTGGGCGGTGATCGCCTTCAAGGCAAAGGCGGGCGCTTTCCGGCCCAAGGACCACCTCGGCTTCGAGGTGTTCTCGCTCTACTGGCACACGATCGGCGTGCTCTGGCTTCCGCTCTTCACCGCCGTCTACCTGGTGAACTGATCCTTGGAGCCAGGACAGCAAAACGGCTTCGGTGATGGGCGCCCCGAGCCCGAAATGGCCACCCCCGAGGAGCTCGCGCGCGATCGCCGCGATGCCGTGATCGTCATCTCCGTCATCTTCGGCGGCTTCCTGCTCGGCATCATCGCCCTCCTCGCCTCGATCGTCTTCTCGTGATTGGCGAGAAACCACTGGGAACGCCTCATTCGGACCGCCGGCTTCAGCCGGTCTCCGTGTCCTCCATCCAAGCGCCTCGGAGAGGACCCAGACCTCGGGTCGGAGGCTCCGTGTCTGCAGTCGCCAGGCAGGAGAATGCCGCATGGCGAGCGCAGACCCGGCCCAAGCTCGCTCGTGCGAGCTTTCACCGACCGACCCGGTCTTTGGCTCGCTCGACTTGGGCACTCCATCGGCTTCAGATCGAGAGCAGCTCTCCGGCGATCTGCATCTGGCTGCCGACGAACTCTTTCGACTGATCGACGTGCTCGAGGGAGAGGTGCAGGACTCGGAGCGCGCTCTCCTCGCAATCGACCGGGCGGAAGCGCGGATCCGGCACGATCTGCCAGGCCATGGAGTCGGCGAGGCGGACGGTGGCCGTCAGGCCACGGTCGAGGACCGCGTCTGCATGATCGTGATGACACTGAATGCTCTCGATCAGGCGCTCGCTGAATCGCCAACGTCGAGCGATCTCGGCTCCCAGCTCGCAATGATCGAATCCGAGGACCTCGCGCTCACAGTCCGGCAACGCTTCGAAGCAATCGTCTGCGCGACGAACGATGTCGCGGTACGATCCGAGCTGCTGGCAGAAGATCGACAGGCCGACGTCGTGGAGCAGGCCGGCCGTGTACGCCGTGCCGTTCGAGCTCAGGCTGGCCTGGTTCGCGAGCAGGTCCGAAGCGAACGCCGACGCGATGGAGCGAGACCACAGGGCCTGCCGATCGAAGGGCGAAGTCTCGAAGTCTCCCGAGAAGAAGGAGCGCGAGGTGCAGAACGTGACCGCGAGGTTGGCCACCTGGCGACTGCCGAGGTACATCGTCGCCTCGGCAAGGCTCTCGATGACGCGCGGGAGCGAGAAGAGCGCCGAGTTGCAGAAGCGGAGCACGTGGCCCGTCAGTCCGGCATCGAGCTGAACCACCGTGACCAGATCCTCGACCCGGAAGTCTTGGTCCCCGGTTACCTCGAGTACCCTTTGAAGGACGCGAGTCTCCGGCGCAAGCTGATCGACGCTGCCTGCGAGCTCGTCGAGCGTCATTCTCATCGGCTGGATCCGTTCTTCTTCCCAGTGCCTGCAAGGCGCCTCTCGGACTTCTCGGCACCCGAGGGACGAGCGCTTGAGCCGGAGTGGCAGCCGCCAGCGCGATTCCGAGGATCCGTCTCCATGCGCACGGTCCGGTTGGCCGATAGACAGGTGATTCCCGTTTCTCTCTCGAGACAGGACGTGTCCCGATGCCCGACGAGCTCGGCCTCGACTCCATCGCCTCTGCCCGATCGACCGCCACGGGGAATGCTTCCCCGAAACCGGCGCCGCTCGGTGAGTCTGAGCGCGAAGAGCGGTTCCAAGAGATCCTGAAGGCGGCTCGCCAGCTCGAGTCCTACTTCACCTCCCAGATCGTGCAGAAGATGCGCTCCAGTCTGCCCGGTGAAGGCCTCTTCGGTGGCGGCGCCGGAAGCAACGTCTTCGAAGGGCTCTTCGACCAAGCCCTGGGCGAGCACCTCGCCGAGTCCGGCCGCCTGGGACTGGCCGAGATGATCGCCAACCAGATCCTGCGCCGCGCCGAATCCGACGAGTCGAGCCGCCTGATCGACCTCCAGCGCGTGCTCGACAAAGCGCGAGAGAGAAAGCCCGAAGTGCCAGCGGTACCGATCGATGGACTACCGCCGATCGGGTGATCGGGTGTTTGCATGACCGGGCGCGAGTGGCCAGGTGTTCACGTGGCCAGATGTTTTAGTGATCAGCTGATCATATGAGTGAATGACTCGGTGACCAGGTGATTTAGTGATCACTGGTGATCTGGTGATCAGATGATCAAGTGAACATGTCTCGGATTCGGCGCGCCGTCTTCAGCCGGTCTCGGTGACCTCTTGCGGTTAGATGTGTACTCAAGTATTCAAGCATTTGAGTACTTGAGTATCTGAGCACCTGAGCACCTGA
>JAVJTD010000432.1:0-17099 GCA_040219065.1 Planctomycetota bacterium | reverse complement strand
AGCTAACCGTCCAGAATTCGGGCACGTCCCGCACAAACTCCGCCAACGTCACGCCCTCCGGCTCGTCCCCGAGCACGATGCGCTCGACGAGCCACGGCGCCACAGACGTCAGCCGCAGCGTCCGCGACACGTACGCCCGATCGACCCCGAGCGCTTCGGCCAGCTCGGTGGTCGATCGGTACTCGCCGGCCTCGAGCAGCTCCTGCCAGCGGTAGGCGCGCGCGACGGCCAGGGCGAGGGCGGAGGGCTTCTCCTTCGCCTTGCCTGCCCGAGGCAGCCCGAGCGGCACATGGACCTCCTTGCGACCGCTGCGGCGGCGCAGGGTCATGGGGACGGTGATGACGAGGGCCGCACCGTCCAGCTCGACCTTCGGGGTCTGCTTCGCGCTCATCGGGCACCCGCCTCCTCGATCTCGCCACCCGGGTCTGCCTCCGCCAGCTCCGACGCCAAGGATCGCAGCCCGTCACCGCGGATGCGGATCTCGGCCCGATCCGGCATCACCTCCACCCGCGCGACCAGCAGCCGCACGATCCGCGCCCGCTCGCCGGGGAACAGCTCGTCCCAGACCGAGTCGAGCCGCTCCAGCGCAGCCATCACCTCAGCCTCGACGGCTTCAGCGGGGGTCTGCCACAACGTGGGGCCGGCTTGAAGGCGACTCGGATGGAAGTTGCTGCATCCATCCGATCCGACCGCGGCGGCGTCTCTGAGTAACCGGTCACCCTGACCACTTGGTCGGAGGCAGCGACGAGATCATTCGGACCCGGCGAGTGGACCGGGCCGACGTCGATCAAGATCAGAACACGACCGAGCTGATCGCGCTCTACTACCACGGCAACCGCCAGGGCTCGGTCTCGCACCTCACCCGGGACGATGGCGTCGTCGTCGAGAGCTACGACTACACGCCCTTCGGCATCCCGACCATCTACGACAGCCAAGGACAGGTCGTCTCTTCTTCGCCAACAGGCAATCGGTTCCTCTACACCGGCCGCGAGTGGGATCACGAAATCCAGCTCTACCACTACCGCGCTCGTACCTACGACCCGCACTACGGGGTGTTCCTCCAAGAGGACCCGCTCCGCTTCGACGCGGGCGTCAACCTCGTCGCCTACGCGGCCGCCAGCCCGACCAACCTGACAGACCCGACCGGTCTGATCAGCATGCGGGAGTTCGGCAGCGCCGTGCTGGACTTCCTCAAGGAGGCTGGGCACGAGCTCGCGGCGATCGGCGTCGCCACCATCCCTTTCCTCGAGGAGATCCTGGACCTGCTCTCCGCCGCGACCGGCAAGGACCTCTCGGAGTGGGCCGAAGACGGTTTCCGGGGTCGACCCGACTCCCTTGGCTTCTGGGACCGCGTCAAGTACGCCGCGATCGGAGCCGCCAAGCTCATCGGCTCAGCTGTCGGAGTCGGAATCCTACGCAAGCTCGACAAGCTGATCGACTACCTGCGGAACTGTAATCGCGCCAAGGGCAGGATCGGGACGGCGGCCACAAACCTAGCCAAGAGGCTAGGTCTCAAGGTGGGATGCTTTGCGCTCGGGACGCTCGTCCTCACGCCGGACGGTCTGGTTCCCATCGAGGAGATCCGACCCGGGGACGAGGTCATCGCCAGCTCACCCGGCGGCCCCGACGAGGTCCACCGCGTCCTCGCCACCCCGACCGCGACCGGAACCTTCGAGATGGTCCGGCTGACCATCCAGTCGGAGCTGGGGGTTGAAGAGATCGTCGCGACCACGGATCATCCGTTCTGGAGCGAGACGCGGCAGCGGTGGGTTCCGGCAGAGGATCTCGGTCTCGGCGAAAGCTTGTCGAACAAGACCCGGGTCATGGCAAAGGAGTGGAGCTCACCTGAACGACGAGTCTTCAACCTCGTCGTTGCACAGCGGCACAGCTACCTAGTCGGCAGGCAACGCACACTGGTGCACAACGGATGCGGAGAGACTGCAGCCACGATACGAGGCAAGCTCAAGCACAAGGAGTTTGCCGAGAAAGTCAAGGGCAAGGGCTGGAAATCCGAACAGCGAATCGCTGGAACGCGGCTCCGACCAGATGCGATTGACCCGAAAGGTCGGCCGGTCGAACTCAAGCCGAATACGCCGAGCGGCCGAGCAGCCGGCAAGCGGCAAATCGAGAAATACAAAGCGGCGACCGGAACCAATGGCCGGGTAATCTACTACGACTGAACCACCCAATGAACCACAAGCAGACTGTGAACCAGTTCCTCCAGGAGTGCTCCGCAGCAAGCTTACTTAAGAATGCCGGCTACAAGAAATCGAGACTCACCTGGGCACAGAGAACCGCCTTTTGCACGAGAGTAGTTGATTTCCAGGTGAGCCAATGGAGCGATGACCGAGACATTCAGTTCACCATAAACACAGGCATATCAATAGAAACTTCTTGGATGATCTATTTTGGCCAGCCGTCTCCGCGATTCATAAACGAGGCAGATTGCTTTCCACGTCTCAGAATCGGCGACCTAATAGATGGCACCGACAGGTGGTGGAAGATATCTGCCGGCCAGACGCCCGCATCAGTAGGCGACGATGTTCTCACAGCATTGAGTAAGACTTGCCTACCAGCGCTTGACAAGCTCAATTCAATCGACTCTGTCGTGTCGTTCCTAAACGACTACCCTGCCGCACTCGGAAGCGCTCCATTTACACGAATCATGTTTGCCATTGTCCTGTACTTGGATAACAGACTGGAGGACGCGGATGCGGAGCTCCTGCTCGTCGAGCAGAACCGACGCCTAGGCCCGACGTGGACCGAAAAGATCAGAGAGGTTAGGAGCCGATTGTCCACCTACTCGTAATGGGGAGAGTGAAGCGCACTGACCGACAAGTGTGTGCTGTTCCCACTCGGAAAGTCCCACCGAGTAACAGGAACGGTGCTCCAGCGTGCTTCTTACCCAATACCCGAAGCTAGCATTGTCGGAATCTTGGCGGTTACGAGCCGGGACGTCCATCAGACGCCTCGGCTCTCTTCGTCTTCGGCGCTCCAAACCATCGCCACGTCCCGCACCAGCCCCGCCAACGTCACCCCCTCCGGCTCGTCTCCAAAGACGATCCGCTCCACTATGACTGGCGCGAGCGACGTCAGCCGCAGCATTCGCGACACATACGCCCGATCGACCCCGAGCGCTTCTGCCAGCTCGGTGGTCGATCGGTACTCCCCGGCCTCGAGCTGCTCCTGCCACCGGTAGGCGCGCGCGACGGCCAGGGCGAGGGCGGAGGGTTCCCGTTTACCTTGCTCGCCCGTGGTAGCCCCAACGGCACATGGACCTCCTTGCTTCCGCTGCAGCGCCGCAAGGTCATCGGGACGGTGATGACGATGGCCGCACCGTCCAGCTCGACCTTCGGGGTCTGCTTTGCGCTCATCGGGCTCGGATGCGGCCGGTGATCACCGTGCTCGAGCCATCCGCCGCCACCAACCGGTCGAGTGTCTGACTCAGGTCCAGTGTCCTCGCCTCGACCTCGCACCGTCACCTTTCCAAACGCTCCCGCTCGGTCTGCTCCTTGGCTTTCGTCCTTGAAGGTGGATGGCGCGATGACGGGTCTTTCACCGAGCATCGAGAATGCAGGTGACTGTGTCTCATGGGCCTGCGGGCACCGCGTGTTGACGTTGTCCTCCGGCAGCGTCAAGATCGGGGCTTGAACACTGATGCCCGTCCAGAATCCCAGAAGCTCGCTCGCGACATGCTGCGTTTCACGGCCTACTGGCTGACGATCGTCTGCCTTTGTGCCTTGTCGGCCTGCGGAAGCTCGTCTTCGACGCTGCCTGCAGCCTCGGGGCCGATTACCCTGCAGAACGACTCGCTCATGGTCTCTTTCGAGGCCGATCCCGAGTTTGGCGTCCGCCTCTCTGGCCTCGCCATCCGCGGAAAGGATGCGCTCCGCTTCGAGAACGACCCGATCGGGCCGGATGCCGACGCGCGCCTCTGGGAGGCTCGGCTGACCGATCTGGAGGGTCGCCAGCAGACACTCCATCCCGGTGACGCCCAGAGCTTCGAATCGACCCGGGCCGAAGGCCCTTTGGGTGAGCCGGCCTGGCGCTTCACCTGGCGCTCGGTTCGCCGCGAAGGAAGTGACTCGCTCGATGTCACGGTGCTCGCCTGGATCGATTCTCAGGAGCCACTTTGCCGGTTCTCCGCGATCGTCGACCGCACGGAGGGCTCGAGCGCGACGGCCAGCCTCGACGAGCTCGATCTGCCCATCGTGACGATTCGACCGCCGGGTCGACTTCGCGCTGGCGAAACGCTGGTCGAGGCGCAGATGCGGACGCGCCTCCTGTTGCCCTCCCTGTTGGTCGATGAACGGGACCCCTCACCGAATCTCCCTCTCTACTTCTGGCTCCACCCGATCGGTGGCGGCGCTGCCCGGGACGTCTCACTGCAGCACCCGGGACCGCGGCAGCTCCTCCAGTTCGCGGCACTCTCGGATCTCGATCCGCAGTCTCCGAGCTTCCGGCACCTGGTCTACTTCGGGACCGAGGACGCCACCGGGCACCTGAAGAGATTCCGCCATCGGGCGCTGATCACCGATGGCGAGGAGCCGCGCTACCAGTGGCGAGCGACCTACGTCCCGCCATTCGCCAATCGTCGCACCGGGGAGTTCGATCAATACGGCAACACCTTCGAGACGCCCTACCCGGCCGTCGTCGGCGCGCTCGAGTCACCGACGGACGCGACGTGGTACGAGGCCGCATCGATCTATCGCCGGTTCGTCGAGCGATCGGGTATGGCGGGCATGAAGCTCGAGGACAACCCGCGCTTCGGCGAGTCGATCGGTGCCTCCCTGTACTCGATCATGGTCCAGTCCCAGCCGACGCTCGAGCCTCCCGAGATCTACGACGAGTTCGTCGATCGGGCTTTCACGCTCAGGCGCGCACTCGAGACCGAGGCGCTCGGAGAGCCCGCGACCTTCATGCAGTGGCAGAATTACTTCGACCAGGCTAGCCCGGTCGGGAATCCGGGATGCCCTCTTTCCGATGTCGTGGATCACGGAGTCCTCGAGGCGATCGCTCGAGCGAAGCAGCTCGGGATTCGGGTGGCGCCGTACCTTCGTCCGAGCGAGCTGAGTCGCTGCACGTGCTGGTACCAAGAGCTCGATCCCGCGGCGGAGGCCTTCGATCGCGACGGCGATCCCTTGCCACCACCGTCCAACGAGGAGGACTGTCCCGACGGCACGGCGGCCCTCGACTACGGTCACCCCGATGCCGTTCGGTTCTTCGCCGGCCGGCTCGCCCGCACCCTGGTGCGCCAGTTCGGATTCTCCGGCCTCTACATCGACGTCCTCTCGGGCATGGGCTCGCGCCTCACCTACGATCCGCCCGGGCTGCCGCGGGCGCATCTGCCTCACGGCGGTGACTACTTTCAACGAGGGAAGGTCGCCTCGATCGAGGCGTTGCGCGCGATGCTTCGCCTCGAGTGTGACGGAGATCCACACACGTTCCTCATCGGTGAGGCGACCGAGGAGTACCTTGCCGGGACGTTCGACGCGATGGGCTGGGGCCCGGGATGGCTTCCAGGGCACTTGAATCGCGCCGAGCGCGCCCTGCTCGAGGCGATCGAGCAGAGCGAGGGGATCGATCTTCCCGAGCTGTCCGACGTCTCGGTGCACGGAACGGACTGGTCGCCGCCTTTGTGGAACGTCGTCTACCACGAGTGGTCCCCCGCCCAAGCGCCCGGCATGCCGTGGACGACGGTCGGGCTCGCGAACGGGGAGTACTACCCCGCCACCTACGAGACACCCGACGGGCCGCGCGACTTCAAAGGGCTCTCGCAGGAGCAGTGGGTCGATCTCCTCTGCTTCGTGCCGGCGCAGCTCTCCATCGTCGGCTCGAAGCCGAGCGTCCTGGTCGAAGACGTCGCCTTCCAATCGCCGATGATCGAGCTGGACGAGAACGGTCGCCTCGTCGTCGATCCGACCCGGGATCCGGGCGCTTACGGCCTCGAGATACTCGCCTTCGTGCAGAAGCTCCAGGAGTCCTTGCACAGGCCATTTGCCGGACGGTTTCTCCTCTACGGTCGCTCGCTGCGCCCCCTGCCCGAGGTCCTGCCCGCCGACACCGCGATCAACCCGACGTTCGCTTGCCGGCAGACCTGGGACGGGCACGCGAACGTCACCTACCCGTTCCAGGAGAGGCCGATCCCGTCGCAGCCTCCCGAGAAGAAGACCATCGGAGCGGCTCCCTACCCGGTATCGCGTGTGCTCCACTCCGTGTGGCGCAGCCCCGAAGGGCAGCTCGGACTGGTCTTGATCAACTGGTCACGGCAGGAGGCGAGCTGGAGCGGCCGCTTTCGTCCGGAGTGGTACGGGCTATCGGCCGACGAGGCGTTCCACATCGAGGAGGTATCGCTCGAAGGCGATACGGTCGATCTCGGGGAGCATCTCGGCGAGCGCCTGTTGATCGCGGGCGGCACGTCCGACGGGTCCGTCATCGACCTCGGCGAGATGCCGCCGCACACGGTGCGAGTCTTCGTGATATCGAAAGCTCAGCGGTAGCCGAGTGCCCGAAGCTGATCCTGAAGGACTGTATCGGGCTCGAAGGGCACCGACACGACGCCGATGTCTTGACGCTCCTCGTACTTCTTCAGCGCACGCTCCAGACGTCTGGCGACATCCGGTCGCTCCCCGTAGAGGTTTCTCGATTCCGAAGGGTCCTTCACCAGATCGTACAGCTCGCGCGGTGCGCGCTCGAAGCGTCGCAGGACGTCGAGGTGCGCTCGAAGCTCGGCGATGTCGGTCTGCTGCCGATACTTCTCGAGGAAGGCCCGCCCATCGAAATCGGCCGGCAGATCCGGCTCGAGGACCAGCTTCCAGCGCCCCTGGACGAACATCTTCTTTCGGATCAAGAAGCCCATGACCCGAAAGCGCGTCTCTCCGTAGGCCTCGCGGACTTCCAGGTTGGACACATCGTGGACCGTGCGCGTGAGGTCGATGCCGTCGAGGCCTTCGGGAGGCTCGATCGCGGCCGCCGACAAGATCGTCGGCGCGATGTCGGCGCCCTTGGTGATCGCGCGGACCCGCTGATCGGCTCCGATACCGGCCGGCGGCTTGATCATCATCGGCGCGAGCATCGTCTGATCGTAGAGGCAGAGCGTGTGACCTCGGTAGTCGTCCTCTCCGAGGCTCTGACCGTGGTCGGCCGCGACCAAGATCCAGGACGAGTCATAGAGGCCTGCTTCCTTCATATGATCAAAGAGACGACCGAGCTGCTCGTCGAGCGACCGCGTCTTGGCGTCGTAGGTCTCTTCGAGAGGCGCGTTGCCGCTGTATGGCCCGTGGACGTCGAAGTAGTGCACCCACATGAAAGAGGCGCGATCCGCACCCGCCTCCAGCTCGTCGATCGCCAGCCGCGTCGCCCGCTCTCCGTCGGTCCTCGAGCGGGAGGTCGTCTCGCCGGATTGCCAATGATACCGATCGAACCCTTGATCCAACCCGAAGCTCGGGTCCAGGACTCCAGCGCTCACGATCGCGCTCGTCTGGTACCCGTGGTCTCTCAAGAGCTCGGCGACCGTGTTGGCCTCCTCGGCGAGGCGGAAGCTACCGTTGCGCCGAATGCCGTGATGGAAAGGCTCCAGCCCTGTGAGCATCGAGGCATGGGACGGTAGCGTGATCGGGGCCGGGACGTAGTGCCGCTCGTAGGTCACCGCCTCCGAGGCGAATTGGTCCAGATTCGGAGTGAGGCCCGCCTCCGAGCCGTAGGCCCCCAACCGATCTCGCCTCAGCGTGTCCAGCGTGACCAAGAGGATCGTCGGTCGTCGGATCGAATCGGGCGTCGGCTTGCGCCACCAGACGAACCCGGTGGCGAGGATCAGCGACAGCCCGGCCAGGGTGAAGACTCGAAGACGCACGAAGGACCTTTCCGGCTCGGGCGCGATCGAGTCGAGGCAGTAGGCTACGCCAAGCTCGCAGTGGCCGGCGACGATCACGCGGGGCAAGTGGGATGGAGCTCACAGGGCTTGGTAGACCCTCGCAGGAGGGCACCCACATCCTGTCCCCTCCTGGAGCGTTGTCAACCAAAAGGCCCCAGATTAGGCGGTTTCGGTGGATCTTGAGGTGGCTGGGTGCTTGGGTGTTGGAGCCTCTCGGAGTGCCGGCTTCAGCCTGTCTCGGCGTCCTCCATCCGAATGCCTCGAAGAGTCCCGCAGATCTCACATCCGGAGTTCCGGGGGTGCTCACCGCTCACGTGCTCATATGCTCATATGTAACAGCAGCATCTGAGTGATCACCCGCTCACCCACCACCTGATCACCCTCAGCGCTCGGTCTCGACTCGAAAGGCGATGAGGTGCCCTTCTGTCCGGAAGAAGACCTCGCCGCGTCCCAGTGCCGGAGTCGCCATCAAGCGCTCGCCGAGGTCACTCGTGGACACGATGTCCAGAGTCTCTCCGGCGGCTAGGACGGTCACTTCCCCGCGGGCCGACGCGAGGTAGATCTTGCCGTCTCCGGCGACGGGAGACGCGTAGTAGGGACCCTGGGCCTCGAGCCGCTCGCGATAGCGGACCTCACCGTTCGCAGCGGCAAGGCAGGTCAGGATGCCACCGTTCTTGATGAGATAAACCGAGCCTCGGTAGCAGAGGGCCGAAGGGCATTCGGGAACGCCGCGGCCATGCTGCCAAGCGATCTCGGCGCCCGTGTCGCCCTTCCCGGGTCGGACCGCCAAGAGCGCATTGACGTGTTGATACTGCCCCAGCCAGTCGAAGATCTTCTGCCACTCATCGCGGGCGATGTCGCCGCTCTTGTCTCGATCGAGAAATCGGAAGAAGAGGCGCAGCGGATGATCGCCTTCCCCGTCCGCATCGAAGCGCGAGAGGATGCTCTCATTGCGCTCGGCCTCCTCGCGATTCAGCCGCTCGTCTCCATCCGCGTCGTACTGCGCGAGCATCTCGTCGAACGACGGGAGCCCGATCACTTCGGGGTTGTCGTTCATGTTGTAGGAGGTCAGGAACGCGAGCTCGTCCCCCGTGACCGGAGTCGTGATCGGCTCGTCGGTCAGACCCGGTACTGCCCAGCGCTCCTCGCCGGTGCGGAGATCGTAGGCCTTGAGCCACCAGATGCCTTGGACCAGCACCTCGTCGACGCCGTCCCGATGCCAAATGGCCGGCGTCGACCACCCGACGTTCTGCTCGACCTTCCAGATGGACTCACCCGTGGCCGGATCCATCGCCTCGACGAACGGGTCAGCCGGCGCGCCGTTGACGAACACCAGTCGCCCGCCGGCCAGGACCGGTGACGCCGCGGTGCCGAAGCCGTTCTTCGGCATCGGCAGAGGGCGCCGCCAAAGCTCGTCGCCTTCGATGTCGTAGGCCACCAGGCCGAACGACCCGAAGTAGGAGACGACCCGCTCACCATCGCTACACGGCGTCGGAGAGGCCGGGCTGTTGATCTCGTGATGACGCTCGAGCGCCTCGGCGACGACCGAGCGCTTCCACAGCACCGCCCCCGTTTCACGATCGAGGCACGAGGTCGAGAGCCGCTGGCCTTCGTGCCCGGTCACGAAGAGTCGGTCGCCGATCAGGCACGGCGAGGAGAGCCCTGGAGGAATCGAATGCTTCCAGGCGACTCGTTCGGGCGACAGATCCACGGGGAGCGCCGTGCCATCGGAGACCCCTCTCCCATCGGGACCCCGAAACCGATTCCAGTCGTCGGCCCCCGAGACGAGAGAGCCGAGCGCCACACACCACGCCGCGATCGAGATCACCATTCGAGCCACTCCCTGATTCCGAATCTTGCCGGGACCCACCGCACGATACCCGGAAGTACGTGCCGAGCCACGATCGGAGCAGGCGGCATTTGGTTTTGTAGGCGGTGCTCTGGTGGTCAGGTGCTCAGGTGCTCAGGTGGTCACATGATCATCTCCTCGCACGAGCACACGGTCACACGAGCACACGAAAACACCTGCACACCAGCACACGGACGCGCACATTGTGGCGGCTCTCCCATCGCGGTACCTTGGGGGCACTTCCATAGCTCCAGGAAATCGCTGCATGTTGAATCGACTCGTCGTCGCGTCGCTCGGCCTACTCGTATTCGTCGGCGGTGAAGCTGCATCGCAAGAGGTGGATGGAGAAGCGCTGTTTCGTGAGCGAGTCGCGCCGGTTCTCGAGAAGGAGTGCTGGCGTTGCCATGGCGAGCGTCGGGCCAGGGGTGCGCTGCGCTTGCATGAACGCGAGGCTGCACTCGAGGGCGGCACGGAAGGGCCTGCGCTCGTTCCCTTCGATCCGGACGCCAGCCTGCTGGTACGCGCCATCTCATACGAAGACGAAGACCTGCAGATGCCGCCGTCCGGCCCTCTGCCCGAAGACCAAATCGCTGCGATTCGGGACTGGATCGAAGCCGGGGCGCCGTGGGCCGACGTCACTCCGTCGGACGAGCCATCACCAATCGAGGACGCCCCGTGGTCGTTTCGTCCCGTCTCGGTAGTCGCTCCGCCACCGGAGACACCCTGGACCCGCAACCCCATCGATCGCTTCATCGCCGACGCCCTCGGGCGAGCCGAGCTCACGCCGTCACCCGAAGCCGACCGCCGCACCTGGATACGCCGCGTCACGTTCGACCTGACCGGACTTCCGCCGACTCCCGGGCGAGTCGAGTCCTTCGTGCAGGACACTCGCCCCGGCGCCTTCGAGCGTCTCGTCGACGAGCTCCTTGCCTCACCCGGATACGGTGAGCGCTGGGCGAGACACTGGCTGGACGTCGTGCGCTTTGCGGAGACGAACGGGTTCGAGGTGAACACGCCCAGGCCGAATGCTTGGCCCTATCGCGACTGGGTGATCGAGTCTTTCAACGAGGATCGGAGCGCGTTCGACTTCGTCTTCGATCAGATCGCCGGCGACACCCGCGGCCAGGATCCCGCGACCGGATTCCTGGTGGCCGGTCCTTGGGACGCGGTGAAGAGCCCCGATGTCGTGCTCACCAAGAACCAGCGAGATGCCGAGCTGCACGACATGGTCTCGACGACCGCGAGTGCGTTCCTCGGGCTCACCGTCGGTTGTGCGAAGTGCCACGATCACAAGTTCGATCCGATCAGTCAGCGGGACTACTTTTCCTTGCGGGCGTTCTTCCAGGGCGTGCAACACGGCGAGCGGCCTTGGCGCACGGAAGCCTGGATCGCTCGAGACGAAGAGCGACGGCAGATCGAAGCGCGGCTGACTCCGTTGCGGAAGCGCCTCGACGAGCTGATGCCGATCGCCCGCACCGACCTCATCGCCATTCCAGCCGAGCCTGTCGCCAAGGCGCCGCTCGCCGGAGGAACGGTCACGCAGACGGTGGCTCTCGAGGGCGATGACTTCATGACCTGCTGGCGCCCGAAGCGGAGCGGACACTTCACGGTCTGGGCGCTCGGTCCCGAGGTCCGGATCGCGCTCGATCGCGACGGCGACCTCGCGACGCGGGACCGCACGACGCTGAATGCGACGCGCCACGCCGACGGAGCACTCATCACTCTCGGCGACGTCCGGCTCGATGCGAGCTCGATTCTCGTCTCGACGGACGAGCTCCAGGAAAGCAGCCCTCCGGTGCTCTTTCTCGGCGAGCCGCCGAGCAGTGCAACCCCGCCTTCATTCCGGGAGCCGGTGCGAGCCACCGGAAACACCGACCGCTTCGAGCCCGTCCTGGCCCGCTCCGTTCGATTCACGATCACGCGCACCAACCGCTTCGAGCCCTGCATCGATGAGCTGGAGATCCTCGAGGCCCTTACCGGTCGCAACGTGGCCCTCGCCAGCGAAGGCGCGGTCGCCACGGCTTCGGGCACGTATCCCGGTCACTCCATCCATCGCCTCGAGCACATCAACGACGGGAGCTACGGCAACTCGAAGAGCTGGATCTCCGACGAGCCCGGCGGCGGCTGGGTCGAGATCCGTCTGGCGGCCCCCACGCTCATCGACCGCGTCTCGTGGGCGCGCGATCGCGAGGGCGTCTATGCCGATCGATTGGCCATCTCGTATCACATCGAGGTCACGAGCGACGGCGAGAGCTGGATCCGAGTGGCCTCGTCGGACGATCGATTGCCCGAAGGCGACAGCCTCCGCGATTGGCCGCGCTCCCTCCAAGGGCTTTCGGCGAGCGATGCCGAGGAAGCGCGCCTGACTCGCGCCTTGGCCACTCATCTCGAAGCGCGCTTACCGGCCCTCGCCACGCCGCCGCGCGTGTATGCGGGCGTCTTCGACGCGCGTCCCGCGCCGACTCACCTGCTCCACCGCGGCGACCCGATGCAAGAGCGCGAGATCGTGGCACCCGCGACGCCCGAAGGGATCTCGCCCCGCCTCGTGCTCCCCCTGGATGCCGGTGAAGCGGAGCGACGCGTCGCCCTCGCCGGGTGGCTCGCCGATCCCGAGAACCCACTGGTCGCAAGAGTCCTGGTCAATCGGCTGTGGCAGGGTCACTTCGGCACGGGCCTCGTCGGCACTCCCAGCGACTTCGGCGAGATGGGGACCGCCCCGACCCATCCGGAGCTTCTGGACTGGCTGGCTGGACGATTGATCCAGAGCGGCGGCAGCCTCAAAGCCATCCATCGCGCGATCGTCTTGTCGAGCACCTACCGGCAGGCGAGTGTTCCGCGTGCGGCCCCACTCCGAGTCGACGCCGACTCGAGATGGCTCTGGCGATTCCCGCCGCGTCGGCTGGAGGCAGAAGCGATCCGAGACGCCATGCTGGATATCGCCGGCCTTCTGGATCCGAGCCGAGGCGGCCCCGGCTTCAGCGCCTTCCTGCCGAACGAGAACTACGTCCGTGTCTATGAACCGAAGACCGCGTTCGGCCCCGAGGACTGGCGGCGCATGATCTACCAGACCAAGGTCCGCATGGAGCACGACGAGACGTTCGGCGTGTTCGACATACCCGACGGTGCCCAGATCTGTCCCAGGCGCTCACGCTCGACGACGCCGCTGCAGGCGCTCAGCCTGATGAACAGCCCCTTCGTCCTGGAGCAAGCCCGCGAGCTCCAGAGGCGCCTCGAGCGCGAAACCGAGACCCTCGACGCCCGCATCGACCGAGCCTTCTCCTTGGCGTTCGGGCGTCTGCCTTCCGAATCCGAGCGCCGCGGTGCCTCGGTCCTCGCACGAGAGCACGGCCTGGCGATGCTCTGCCGTGCCCTCTTGAACGCCAACGAGTTCCTCACCTTGCCCTGACACTCTCCTGCAGGAGCCTTCGCTTGGAAGAGCGCGTTCCCTCCCCACTCGGTCATCACCTCCTGGATCGCCGGCAGCTCTTCCAGAGTGCCGGGACCGGTCTGGCGCAGATCGCCCTCGCCTCTTTGCTGAGTCGCTCGGGCGCTTTGGCACAGGACGGCCCCTTCCGGCCGCGGATCTCACCCGAGCATCCCCTGGCGCCGCGGCCGAAACAGTTCCCCGCACCAGCCCAGCGCGTCCTGATGATCTTCTGCTCGGGTGCCTGCAGCCACCTCGATACCTGGGACTACAAGCCCGAGCTGCTGCGTCGCCACGGTCAGCCGATGCCCGGCGGCGATCTGATCACGTTTCAAGGCGAGAACGGGAACCTCACACGCAGCCCCTACCGCTTCCAGCCGCGCGGCGAGAGCGGCAAGTGGACGAGTGATCTCCTCCCACATCTGGGCTCCCTGGTGGATGAACTTTGCTTCATTCACTCCATGACAGCGAAGAGCAATACGCACGGCCCCGGCGAGAACCAGATGAGCACCGGGTTCACTCTGGAGGGATTCCCGAGCGTCGGGGCTTGGGTGACGTATGCGCTGGGCGCCGAGACGGACGAGCTACCCGCTTTCGTGGCGATTCCCGATCCGCGCGGCGTGCCACAGTCGAGCGTCAACAACTGGTCGGCCGGCTTCCTCCCAGCGGTCTTCCAGGGCACGGCGTTCAACGCGCAGAGACCGATCCCCAATCTACGGCGTCCCGAGAGCATCAGCGCCGAGGCCGATGCCGCGACTCGTGACTTCCTCGAGCAGCTCAACCGCGGCCATCTCGAGCGCTATCCCGGCGACACGCGCCTGAGCGCGCGCATGGCGAGCTACGAGCTCGCGGCGAAGATGCAGCTCCGGGCCGCTTCGGTCTCGGATCTGAGCCAGGAGTCGGCCGCGACGCGAGGGCTCTACTGCTGCGACGATCCTAATGCGCTCAAAGCGGCATTTGGCCGCAACTGCCTCTTGGCGCGTCGTCTCCTCGAGCGTGGCGTCCGTTTCGTGCAGCTCTTCAATGGTGCCTATGCGATGGGTGAAGGCGTCGGGAACTGGGACGGGCACAAGACCCTGAAGGAGCAGTACGACGTGCACGGACCCATTCTCGATGAGCCGGCGGCCGCGCTCTTGATCGACCTGAAGCGCCGGGGCCTGCTCGAGGACACCCTGGTCGTCTGGACGACGGAGTTCGGGAGGATGCCGACCTTCCAGAAGGGGGCGAGCGGACGAGACCACAATCCCGACGGGTTCACCGTCTGGCTTGCGGGCGCGGGTGTCAAACGGGGCTTCACCCATGGAGCGACCGACGAGCTCGGACATCGCGCCGTCGAGGACGTGGCGACCGTTTACGACTTGCACGCGACGATCCTGCATCTGCTGGGCTTTGATCACGAGCAGCTCACCTATTACCACGATGGCATCGAGCGCCGTCTGACCGATGTCCACGGCCACGTCATCCGAAACATCTTGACGTGATCTTGGACACCGGGACGTCGAAGACGGCTCGCCAGAAAGCTTCAAAGGCGGAAGGCAACCAAGATGTCTGAGCTCGAGCACGAGAGAACCGAAGACCTCGTCCTTCAGGCCCAGGCCGGCGACACGGATGCCCGCGAGCAGATCATGCTCCGATTCGGACCGCGGCTGCTCCAGATCCTCGAGATCGAGCTCGGTCCAAAGCTCCGCAAGCAGGTCGCGGTCGAGGACGTCCTCCAAGAGACCTTGATGCAGGCCCACGTCTATCTGGAGCGCTTCGAGTTTCGCAGCGACGCGACCTTCCTCGACTGGCTGGTGACGATCGGCCTCAATGTCATTCGAACCGAGAGTGAGCGCTGGTCCCGGAAGAAGCGTGACAGCGACCGATTGATCGGCGGCGATGCCGCCGAGGAAACGATTCGACGGATCACGGCCCACCTCACCGGCCCGTTGTCGGGCGCCATGCGTGGCGAGCACGAGTCGTGTGTCCAAAAAGCCCTCGATGCCCTCGACGAGCGTCATCGGCGCGTGATCGTCCTGCGCGTCTACATCGGGCTTTCGTTCGCACAGATCGCTGAGAGGGTCGGCCGACCGACGGAAGGCGCTGCCCGCGAGCTCTTCTTTCGCGCCCGAGCCAAGCTCGCCAAGGAGATGCGTCGCCACGGTCTCGAGTAGGGAACGGAAATTCCGGGGAAGAAGAGATGTCGCATCCAGAATCGGACTCGGGCTTCGAGAGGCCCAGCCGGGCCTTCGACGAGATCGTGGCGAAGTACCTGGCTCTGCGCCACGAGGACGATGACATCGACCTGACCGAATACCTCGCCTCGGTACCGGCCGAGCTTCGGCCCGAATGCCGCGAGACCATCTTGGCCGCGCTGGCATTCGAAGAGCTCGAGCCCAGGGCCCGGCCTTCCGGGGGCGGAGCGGGCCGCGTCGTAGCGGACTACCGGTTGATCCGTGAGATCGGACGCGGCGGGATGGGAGTGGTCTATGAGGCGGAGCAGATCTCCTTGGGTCGCCGCGTGGCCCTCAAGCTCCTGCCGTCGGGCCTTCTGGCCACGTCTCGCCAAGTCGAGCGATTTCGGCGCGAAGCGGCTGCCGTCGCCAAGCTCCGGCACCCCGGCATCGTGCCGATCTACACGACCGGAGAGCTCGATGGGATCCACTTCTTCGCGATGGAGCTGGTCGAAGGCATCAGCCTCGATCGGGAGATCGAGTCGCGCCGGGCCGAGCAGGACGAGGACCCTCGAGAGGCTCGAGACGATACTCCCAGCCCGACGGCTCGGATCAGCGAGATCGTGGCTCGAGTAGCCGAAGCACTCCAATACTCACATGATCAAGGGATCATCCACCGAGACGTCAAGCCTCACAACATCCTCTTGGACCGCAGCGGCCTCCCCCGCCTCGTCGACTTCGGTCTCGCCAAGGACGACGAGGCCGGCAGCCTCTCGGTCTCGGGCGACCTCGTCGGCACCGTCCATTACATGAGCCCCGAGCAGCTCCTCGCGAAGAGCCACCTCGTCGATCATCGGACCGATGTCTACTCCCTGGGTGTCGTGCTCTACGAGCTGCTGACGCTGCAGCTCCCGTTTCAAGGCCGCAGCGCCCAGGAGATCCTGGTCAAGATCAACACGCGCGAGCCCAAGTCGATTCGAAAGCTCAACCCGAGAGTCGCTCGGGACCTCGAGACGATCTGCTCGAAGGCGATGTCCAAGGATCCCAATGGCCGATACGCGACCGCCGGCGAGCTGGCGGCCGACTTGCGGCGCTTCCTCCGGCTGGAGCCGATCCAGGCCAAGCCCCCCGGTCGGCTCGAGCGCACGCTCAAATGGGCGAGGCGTGAGCCGGCCAGGGCCTTGGCAGCGGCGCTGGCGGCCTTGCTCTTGTTGGGGACTCCGACCGCAATCGCGATCGTTCTCGAGATCGCACGCCAAGAGGCCGTCAGCGAGCGCAACGAGAAGGACCGGGCCCTCGCCGATGCGAAAAGGAGCGCCGAAGCGGCGACCCTCGCCAGTTTGGAGGCGCAGAAGCAAGCGGCGCGGTACATCGCGATCGACGACTTCGTGAATCGGTTCCTGTTCTCGGTCGCACCGGGAAACCACGGAGAGCGGATCACGATGCTCGAGGTCATCGACGAAGCCGCCCGGGAGCTCGAAGCGAATCCGCCCGACGCGCTCGACGTCGAGGTCGAACTCCGGCGCAAGCTCGGAACGACATACTCACTATTGGGACGGTACCCGGAGGCACTCGACCAGCTCGACAAGGGGCTCTCGGGAGTGGCGACCTTGCCCGAGGAGCTCGATCCACTTCGGGCCGAGCTGCATTACCAGAGAGGACGCGTCCTCGATCGGACGAACCGGGGCCGAGAGGCGATCGAGAGCTTCTCTCGTGCGCTGGCCCTACACCAGAAGTACGCGGAAGGAGACACGGGGGAGATTGCGGCCATCAAGAGCAACATCGTCCTGATCGAAGGCC
>JAVJTD010000429.1:0-30891 GCA_040219065.1 Planctomycetota bacterium | reverse complement strand
CTTCCGATCTGGCGATCCGAGACGTCCCCGGGTCCGGTTGGCAAGAAGAGCAAGTGCTCGGTACCGGTTCTTCCGAGCTTCGAAAGCTCCCTTCTCTTGGGATCCTCTCACCGGACACTGGATCTCCGTGCTCGGTCCGATCCGATTCCCGACGCAGTGAGGGGGAAGCCTCTCCGCCGCGTCGGAGTCGACATCGTTGGCCAACCACCCAGAGCTTCACATTGCGGGAATGATCACCCGCCCCTTCCAAGCTCGGGCAGCGTGTGGTCCCTTTCCCTTGACGTTCCCTATCGCCTGCCGACACGATGAGGCCCACCGGAAGCCCCGGTGGCAAGCCGGGAATAGACACCTGACCAGTCGAGGGAGATGAGGATGTCAGCTCGATACGCTTGGCTTCTACTGATACCGATCTGCTTGAGCAGCCTCTGCTCGCCCGCCGCCGCGCAGGACAACATGGCGCTGAGTGTGGATGGCGACAATGACTTCGTACGTGTGATCCGCCGCCCCTCCTTGGAGCCGCCCAACACCCTGACCGCGGAGTTTTGGGTCTATGGGCTCGGCTCAACGTCTCATGGCCGCATCCTTAGAAAGGCCGGCGGCTTCCAAGACGGTTACGTCCTCTCTTGGTCCTTCCAGGGGAATCGCGTGAGCGCTTCGTTCGACTGCTCGGGCGCGAACCGAATCTTCGATGATGAATCGAACGCTTCGCTCGCTCGCGAGTGGCATCATTTCGCGTTGACGGCCGCGTCACCGGGCAATGTCCGCTTCTACATCGACGGCGAGCTGGTCGGAGAGCGTGACCTCCCCTGCATGAGGCACAGCGACAACCTCTATTTTGGTGCCTTTGAGAACTCGGAGGAGTTTCGCGGCCTGATCGACGAGGTGCGGTTCTGGAACGTCGAGCGCACGCAGGAGCAGATACAGGAGACCATGAATCTGCGAATCAATCATGGCGAAGGCCTCGTCTCGGTCTGGCACATGGACGGCGATGCTCGGGACTCGGTCTCCCAGAATCACGGCACCCTCTTCGGGGATGCCCACTTCGTGGACTCGGACTCGCCCGTCTTCAGCGCCATCGAGCTGTCTCCCAGTCGCGGAGACATGCGCGGCGGCTACTCGATCCAGGTGCGCTCGACGCGCTTTCCCGCACTCGAAGACCCGCCCCAGGTCTTCTTCGACGAGGTGGCTTCGAGCTCGGTGGTCATCCTCGACGCAGAGACCCTGCGGGTCGAAGTGCCTCCGGCCACCGTGCCCGGTCAGACCGCGACGGTCTTTGTCCAAGGCGAGGCATTCCTATTCGAGAGCGCGCCCGAGATGTTCGAGTACACGCCTCGGCTCGCGGCCCCGAGCGTGGCTCGAACGGGCGACCTCTACGAAGGGTCGGTTCACATCACGCCGCCTTCGATGGTCCTGACCTACCTCGGCTCGCCGCCTGCCGTCGACATCCCGGTCCGCCAGTACGGAGGGATGCTCAACATCCTCCCCTTCTTCCCGGTCTTCACAGGACAGTACTGGCATCCGGAGTCCGTCGGCTTCTCGCTCCCCGTCCCGGATCGCCCCGAGCTCGTCGGCCGCACCTTTCTCATCCAGAGCATCTCCGGACCGGCCTTCGACGGCTCGGGCGCCAGCTTCTCCAACACGGTCACCATCCGGATCGAGTGAAGCGAACACCGGCAGCTCGGCGTGACGTTCCCATGCGTCGCGCCGGCTTTCCGCCGGCTCTTGGACCTCGAACGCACCTCTCCGACTGAGGAGCTCCCTTGGGCGCCTTCAACTGGATCCTGATCGATGCGACCTGCCCGGCTTGCCAGATGAGCGTCACGATGCGGTGCCAGACTCATGCAGCCTCTGACTACGGCGGCGACGATACGGGACGGTTCCACGACCGAGAGTATCGGCTGGGAGAGCGAATGGCGCGGTGGCCGAAGGACGACCGTCGTTACGACGACTGGAATCATCCTGAGGACATGGACGGACCGGGCGAGAATCAGGAACGGACCTACGCTCATTGCCCGAGCTGCGAGGCCCAGTTGATCGCCGTCATCGCATTCGAGGATCTGGTCGCCATGCGGGTCCTGGATGTGAGCCTCGATGACGATCGCTCTCACGACTAGATCAGGGATTCGGCTCGAGCATGTGCACCGTCGACCTGAAGAAGCTGACTCCGATTCAGGCGCTGCCGGCGATCGGGGATGCCGAGGAAGCTGCCGAGCTTGAAGCCCTTCACCGTGATGCGGCCGCCTACCTTCGCTCGTTTCACTGGTGTCCAGAGCTCCGCCAGGCCTACCTGGGCGAGGGCGTACCTGGCATCTTCGCCTCGTTCCTCTTCGAGCTGAAGGCCCCGATCCCGGGAACCGAGGACGACTGCCTCTGGGTCGTGGTCGGGGATCTGCCGAGTGCCTACTTCGTCGTCGACGACGCGCCGACACCGAGAGCGGCGCTCGAAGTTTATTGCGAGCTGATGGACGACTGGATCGGCGCCGTACGCGAGGGCACCAGCCTCGAGGAGGTCTACCCCGTCGCCGCCGAGCCGACCGAAGAGCACGCCGCGATGCTCGCCTCGAGGCTCACGTTCCTGCGCGAGGAGATCATTCGGTAGCTTGCACACAGGGTGAGAGTTCCGTAGTGCCTGCGTATCAGGAGCCGGATCGTGCTCGAGCGGTCTCCGCTCGAGCTCGACTCGAGAAGCGTCGAATCCAAAGCCAGACGTGCTCGCGAAGACCGACGAGAGTGAATCCACTCTCTGAACGAGGAGGTATCCCCATGCGCTCGTGCATCGTCTTCGCCCTGCTCTCTGTCGCATCGGTTCATGCGGCCGACCTGATCGTGCCCAGGGATTTCCCGAGCATCCAAGCAGCCATCGACGCCGCCGCGATTGGCGATCGCGTCGTGGTTCAAGAGGGGCTCTATCCGGAAGTCATCGACTTCCGCGGGAAGCCAATCACGGTCCTGGCTCTCGGGAGCCCGGACCGGACCATCATCGACGGCACCGGCCTCCAAAGTCCGGTCGTCGCGATGACGAGCGGTGAGACGGAAGGCTCCCGACTCGAGGGCTTCACGATCTCAGGAGGCGCCGAGCCCCATGGCGGCATCCTCGTCCGAAACGGCTCACCGGCGCTCTCGAGGTTGATCATTCGTGAGAACGAGGCCCTCCAAGGCGGTGGACTTCGGGTCGTGGGCGGATCTCCGCTCGTCGAGTCCTGCCACTTCCTGAACAACGTCTCGCTCGATGGCGGCGGCGCCTTCGTCCAGGGAGCCAGAACCGTCTTTCGCGATGTGATGTTCGAAGGCAACGATGGCGGGAACTTCGGCGGCGGCCTTTCGGCTGCAGGAGGGACCCTTCGTCTCGAGAACGTCTGGTGCGTGAAGAACGACGCGAACCAGTTCGGAGGCGACCTCTACACCAATCACGTCGAGCTGGAGGCCATCGGCCTGACCTTGCTCGGCAACGGGACTGCGGAGCAGTCCGGCAACTCGTGGATCTTCAGCACCTTTGGCGGTGGCGGCGCCTACCTGACGAGCACGTCCGGCCACCTCTTCAACGTCCGGGCTCGTGACAACGTGGCCGCAGCCGGCGGAGGCCTCTACGTGGCATCGGGTGGCGGACCGACGATCACCAACGCCTTCATCTCGGACAATCTCGGCGGCATCGCGGGCGCGGGAGTCTACTGCAACAGCTCGTCACCTCGAATCGTCAATGCGACGATCGTCGACAACTTCCCCGGCGGCCTCTTCACGACGTACAACGCCTTTCCCGAGGTGGTCAACGTGATCCTCGCCCAAAATGGCGATCGCAACTATCGAGGCGTCGAGGTTTACGGTAACGGACGCGCACGAGTCTCCTACAGTCTCGTCGCCGGCCCATTGAACGACAGCATCGAGATCGGATCCGGAGTCATCGGCGGCCTTCCTCGACTCGGGTCCGATGGCATCCCTCTGCCTGGATCGCCAGTCATCGACGCCGGGCTCAACTCCGCCTTCGATCCCATGCGGAGAGAAGACCTCGCCGGCAACCAGCGCTTCGTCGATGACCCGAACACCGAAGACACGGGAGAAGGCCGCGCGCCGATCATCGACCTCGGGGCCTTCGAGTTCCCCCATGGATTCGGGGCGAGCCCTTCCCCCCACCGCTGAGCCAGGCCGCTTGGATCGAGCCGGAGGGCCCATGTGCTCCGGCTCGGTCCACTGAGCTCGATCTCGATCAGTGCTTTTCGATCAGGATGCCGTCATAGAGAATCGAGGGCTGTCCAGATGGAGGACTCTGCCCACGAAATCAGGCTGGCCCAGATGAGCTCGATCCGCAAGACCCACGATCTGGAGGAAGTCCGCTCAGCGTGGGACCGAATCTTCCGGACGAACGATCCGTTCGAGTGGCCTTTTCGGACCGGCTTCCAGGCGGGCCGAGTCTTCTACCCAACCGATGGCTACCATCTCTCCGAATCGCAGTACCAGGCACTCTGTGCATCGATCGCTCAGTCGGGCGAACGTGAATTCTGTATCTCGATCACGGAGTCCGAAGGGCCGGATCTCCTCGGTCGGACCTGGGGACATTGGCTGTGGGAGATGCCTTCCTACGGGGAGTATGCCGGCCTCTCCCTGACGCTCGAGAACGCCCTTTTTTCTCGAGCGGGACGTTGGGGTGTGTTGATCTCGCACGAGCAGCACGCTCTGGTCACAGGCTGTCCCCAGTTCCTGACGGCACTCTCTGCCCACGATCCCAGCGGGCCGAGTGATCTGCTGAGGCTGCGCGAAGCCTGGTCCGACTATCCGCGCGCAGGATGGTTGGGGAAAGTGCTCAGCCATGTCCGGGACGAGTCGTGACTTAATCGGAGATTGAAGCTCCAAAGGCTCATTCACTCTAATGCAGTTACCCAGACTTTACCGGCGAGGCGTCGTTCGTCCGCTCAACGAAGACGCGGACCGCCAGCTCGCGTCTTGGAGCGCTCGAGGCTCGATCCGCGCGGAGTGGTTGGCCATCTGCGGCAACGGTGACTTCGCAGAGATCTGGCAGTCGGGCATCCTTCAGCGCATCAACGAAGCCTGCGATCTCAGGATCTCGGATTACGAGGAGGAAGCTCTCCCGGTCGAGAAGATTCCGGCCGCACTCGAGGCCCTCGAATCCGTCTCGACGAGATCTTCCACCCTCTCCGCCCGATTCCTCGCAAACCTCCGTGAGATGTTGACGGAGGCCATCCGAGAGCGCATGCCACTCTACTTCGTCTTCTAGGCTGAAGGGACACGCCTTGACTCCGATTAACCTCGTCAAGACGATCTACTTGGGCGACCGAGCTTGCCAGTCGATCACGCTCGATGGTCAGCACAGGAAGGTCGTCATACGAGTGGACTTGATCTCGAGAGTTCGCGGTGAGTCGTGGGATTTCTACTCCCATGAGGACATCCCTCACGGCCAGTTGGTCTTCTGCGACGTCCAGTCTGTTCGCTTCGACCCGAGTGGACCGATGCCCAATGACCTGATGAACGACTTGGTCGTGTCCAGTGTCCAGGAGTCGGCCGGCTCGAAGCAGAACTACCTGTTCTCCCTTTCGATCGACAGCGTGAACGAGAAGGGCGACAGGAAAGAAGTCAGGGTCGAGATCCTCGCCGCTGATCTGTACCTCGTGGACCCCCGATCGCCGCAGCAGGAGATCCGGGAATGATCAGGACGCGCCGCGGCGGACAGGTCCGCCAGAATGGCGCCTCCAGATCTCGCGACTTCATGGGCTCGGATCGACTCGCCTACCCAACGAGGGTCCTGCGACGCCATGTCTGCCAACCCTGCCTTGAACCTCGAAGCCCTGCTGGCTGCCGAGCTTTCGGAAGTTGTCGAGGACTCTCCGCTCGACTCGGACCTGCCGATCGCGCCTGCGTCGAGTCTCTGCGCGACGCTCGAGCGCTTGCTTCCGGTTTGGCTGAATGAGCGCCATCCCGAGTGGCGAGGCGAGAGCCTCGACGGGGTGTTTCTCGCAATCGCTCGAAAGATCGGGCCTCGATCCGCACGCCTCGCGGGCACGTGCATCCTCCTCAGCGACCAGACAGTCACTCCGTTCGATCTGACTTTGGAGCTCTCGAATGAGCGAAGCTTCATCGAGCGGTTCCATCTGAGCATCGGTCAACCGGGAACGGGCCGACTCGGGATCTCCGGTCCCGGCGCCGGCTCTTTCAAAGCAGAGAAACTCCTCTGGGGCATGCCGGAGCGGCTGGGCGCAGTCGCGTGGTCGTTCGAGGTCTCCCGCGAGGCGACCTGACGCATCTTCCTGGTTTTCCGTGTCGGGCTCCGACTCTCGTTCCGGCGTTTCCGGTCAGAACGGGGTCGAGGCGCACTCGACCCGGAACGAAATCGAGAATGACGCACCAGCGTGCGACCGAATACAGGAGATCGAGCGATGACCACTTCGAAGAACGAGACCCCCGAGAACGCGAACGACGGTCAGAATCCGAGTCGCGCCAAGGACGAGTCGTTCGACCTGCAAGGCGATGCTCGCAAGATGGCCCAGGCCCTGGGGATCCGGATCCCCCGCTTCCGCATGGTCAAGGCGTGGAAGCCGGCCAAGAACATCGCTCACGCCATTCAGCTCCGCTTTGGCGGCGAGGCGAAGTAGCCGAGCCACCTCGCGGAGCCGCCGGTCGCGGCTCCGCTCCACCACCTCCCTCAACGCAGGCTGGGCGCAAAGGCGGTGACGATGCGATACCAGAGCCGCGTCGCCCAGCCGACGCGCTCGGGAGGCAGGGCACGAAAGTGTCCTTGGCTGCTGCGGACGGCTTCGAAGATCTCTTCCCCGGAGAGCGGTTCGGCAGAAGCCGGCCTCCCGAGATGCTTGGCGATCAATCGCTGGAGCAGGTCAAAGGCGAGCTCGCGGTCGTCGAATCGCACGCCGAGCTCTTGATCGGAGCCGCTCGAAGACAGGCTGCGGTCGTTCAAGTTCGACGAAGAGGTGATCAGCGTCTCGCCATCGCGAATGAACACCTTGGAGTGAACGAAGATCGGAGCTTCGTCGCGCCGGAGCTCGGCGCACACGAGGTGATCTTTCAGCTTCTCCTTCGGTATCCCTCGCCGCTCCAGGTGCTGCTCCAGCTTCTCGATGGCCAAGCAGAAGTTCTGCTTCAGAGCGAATCGGAGGAACCCGCCGGAGTCGGCACAGACGCGATTCGTCACGATCACTATTCGGAGCGACTCGGCAGTTCGTGCGGCGCGGGCGATTCGTTCGGCGAGGACCTCGAGCACATTGGGCTCCGTCCGGCTTCCCACTGTCAGGTACTGGTTCTCGATGTACAGCAGCTCACGTGCGTCTCGGATCTGGTGACACAGGACGGAAGCCTCGTGGCTGCGTGTCGGGAACGGACCCAGCCAGCGGACCGAATCCATCTGCGCTCGCCCTCGGGTCTCGAAGTTCTCGGCACAGTAGTGCCAGAGCTCAGCGTCGCATTCGGTCAGGACGGCCGTCTCTGCCCAGATGAAGCCATGATCATTCGTCTCGCCGGTCCGCTCCGAGCCCGCACGCTGGTCATTGATGTCGCAGCCGCCGATGAGGGCTCTTCGACCGTCCACCACCAGGAGCTTGTGGTGGGTCGAGAACCAGCGGTAGTCGTAGTCGGCGGGATTCGACCGAACGTTGCGGCCAAAGCTCAATCGCTCGAACAGGCGGTAGCGCGGTCCCCAGGTCGTCGCAAAGCGAAGCTCGACGCCTTCGGGGAGGACCTCTGGGGGCACGAGATCGAAGAGCACGTTCGGCGTGAGGAGGATCTTGACGACGACGCCGCGAGCGCTCATTCGCTCGAGCAGCTCCCGCATCGTGAAGCGACCGTTCATTCGGTAGTCGAAGTCGATCAGCCAGGACGAGAGGTAGACCGCCTCGCGAGCTTCCTCGCAGAGCTCGATGACCGCGTCGTAGCATTCCTCGAAGTCCAGCAGGGCCCGGGTGGTGCTCTCCACGGGTGTGTCCAACAAGTCGTTCACGGATCGCCCTCCGCAATCGGATTCGCAATCGGGCGTCTCGAAGCCACTGCTTCGAGAGGCCGCCTGGCATCGCGAGGCGAGCTCGCGGCCCAAGGACCCCTTGTGTCCTCCTGCCCCCCTCCACACCGGAGCCGGGATCGAGGGGCAAAGATTGCGGGAGCCGGGGGAACCCTGAACGGCTCAACGTCCATCGCTCGACTTCGAGGTTCTTTGGACCGGAATGGAGTGCCCAACCCGAGCGAGCACGAGACTGAATCTGTCGATAGGCGCTCTACGCGAGCGAGCTTGGGCCGGGGTCACAGCACGCCGGTGAGGTCTTGGCGAAACGCCTCACCGGAGCACCTGTGGCTTCACTCCGTGACGGAAGAGATCGGTGGCGTAACCGAGAACCAGAGGCACGGACTGATGCCCAGATGTGAGACGAATGCGTCGGAAGAGCCGCCGTAGTCGATGCGCTCGCGGGCGCGCACGCGGAATCTCGCGATCTCGCGCGCGTCGAATCGTCCGCATGCCCAGGGCGTCACCCAAAGACAGCGTCCTCGAGACCGAGGTTGCCCCGTGAACATCGAGCTCGGAACCATCCGGCGCCGCGGCTTTTCATTTGCCAGAGCAGGATCCGTGGGAACTTTCGAGTGGAGACCGGGTAAGGGAAAGGGGGCTTCGGGTCTATGGTGATCAGCCGCGGACCTGACGCACATCGGACTTCGCTCTGGCCGTCCCACCTCGGCGTTCCAACGTCATCGGGTGCAAGCTGATCCCTGGAGCCCGAAGCCCCCGGTCTCTGCAAGCTCTTCAGCGTGAGCCGAGGGCTCTCGAAGCGCCAGAGCCCTCGGCGAAGATCAGATCACCTCAAGGAAGGATGACCGTCGCGCAGGCAACGGCTCCGTCGCGCGTCTGGGCACATGCAGTGACGCGAGCTCCGGACTTGAGCTGAATTCCCGGGAAGCTCATCTCGAAGGACACGACCGACCAGTCCGAGAACTGCGTGAGGCCTCTAGCGCCAGCCGCTTCCCAGAAGACGTTCTGTCCGCCGTTGAGCTGGAGGCTCATGCCGGCGGGGTCGAGATCGCCCAGTCCCTTGGGGGACGTGAACCGGAACGTCACCGTGTTCCCGGACTGGACCCAGCCTTCGACCTGGAAGCCGCTGACGCCGTAGGGAACCCGCAGCGTGCGGTTCTTGACGTAGAACGGTCCTTGGAAGACTTGACGGTAGCCGGTCGCGGCGGGACGCCCCGGCCACTTCACCTCGATGCGATCGATGTCGGGGATGAATCCCAGACCGTAGTGAAGCCTGGGATCGCTATCGGAGTTCTTGCTCTGGCCCGAGAAGCGTGCCTTGAGCTGATGAATCCCCCCTGCCGAGACTCTCACCTCGGCGCCGGCGGCGTCCTTGGGCACGGCCACGCCATCGCCTTCGAGCCTCAAATCGATCCAGTAGTGACCCGTCGTCACCTGGTTCCGGTAGATGGTCGTCGGCGCGGGATCGGTGTGATGGGACTTGTATGTCAACAGGTCGGTCCGGCCGTCA
The DNA here is from genome assembly GCA_040219065.1 of Planctomycetota bacterium. Classification (GTDB taxonomy): domain Bacteria; phylum Planctomycetota; class OFTM77; order OFTM77; family OFTM77; genus OFTM77. The sequence goes on along the minus strand of JAVJTD010000429.1, from coordinate 21,409 downwards.
TTGTCGTAGTCGAAGGTGGCCGAGCCGATGACGGAGAAGTACTTTTCGTCCCGGAGCCCGCTCTGATCCGACACGTCGAAGAGCGTCGGGTAGCCGACGTTGTGGAAGAGCCAACGGTCGTAGCCCTTCTCGGTCGCGATGAAGAGATCTTCAAAGGTGTCGTTGTCGTAGTCGAAGAAGTTGACGCCCCACCCCCAGGTGTCCCGGTCGAACGGTGTTCGATCGAACGCCGTGAACTTCCCCTGGCCCTGGTTCTCGTAGAGGACGAAGGCGAGAGGAAGGTCGTCGCTTCCCGCGTTCGGAGCCGCATCGGAGATGAAGATGTCGAGGTCGCCGTCACGATCGTAGTCGGTGGCGTGAATGCCCATGGCGGCGAGAGAATCGTCACCGACGGTCGAGGGATTGCTCAGATCATCGCCGACGCCGGTTCCGATCAGCGCCGTCACGTCCTCGAAGACTCGGAGATGTGACGCGCCAGGCGAAGGGACGTTGCGAAGCACGACGTCATCGACGGTGTCGCCGGTGATGTAGATGTCCTGCCAGCCGTCGTCGTCGATGTCGAGCATGAGGGCCGCCAGGCAGCGGAAGGCGATCTTCCTCGGAAACACGCCTTGGCTGACCTCGGTGAACGTGCCGTCACCATCGTTCTCGTAGAAGAGCGAGGTGCGATCCTCGTCGATGCGCATCCCCCAGTTGCCGAGGAACAGGTCGAGGTCTCCGTCGTTGTCGTAGTCGGCGAAGTTGGCCGACATGGTGTGCCGCGGACCACCGCCGACTCCCGCCGCCGCGGTCACGTTGGTGAAGCGCCCCCCACCGTCGTTCCGGTACAAGAGGTTCTCCGACGACTCGGGCGGGAGGTTCTTGTCGTAGGCGACATGGACGTAGATGTCGGGATCGCCGTCGTTGTCGTAGTCCGCGATCGTGGCTCCGATCGCGGTCCGGTCTCGACCTTCGATCCCGTCGAGGCCGCTGCCGGCCGTGACGTCGATCAAGGCGCGGCCGGATCCCTTCATCGGATCCGGTACGTTCTGGAAGAGGCGATTCGGACGCCCGAACCCGTCGGGCACGAAGATGTCCATGAAACCGTCCCCATCGAAGTCGAGCACGGCAACACCGCCGGCCCACCAGATGTAGGTTCCCCCTTGAGTCTTCGTGACGCAGCCCTCGCCGAGCTGCGCCTCGCCGACCGCGTGGAGATTCTCGAAGCGCGGAGCCGCCGGTCCTTGCCCTTGCGCAAGGACGACTCCGCATGGACCTACCAATGCCAACCAAGCCAAGAGCGAGCGAACCGATTGCAGTCCCGTTCCCATCAAATCACCTCTGCCAGCGATGCCAACGCGATTGACTCCGGATCGCCGGAGCCGGGAGCGGTAGGTGCCCGAACGCGACAAGGCTGCAAAGTCGCCCGAGAGGTCGATTGACGGCCTGGGGGGCTTCGACGGCAGCTCACGCTACTGAGCGTGTCAGCCGCGAAGTTGAATTGTCATGGTGATTGGGCGGGGGACGGACCGCCTGTTTCTTGGATGGGCCCATTCTCCGCTGGGCTCGCAGGAAATCAAGTCAAAAAGGTCGAGGGGCAAAGGGCTTCGCCCGCCGTGTGAACGGCGGAGCACGATTCGGCCGTCAACGTCGATTCGGGTGCGCTTCATTTCCGACCCAAGCACAGGGAGCGAGGACACCGACCGACCGAAGCTGGCGCTCCCGACGCGGAATGCTTCCGGTCACGAGACGAAAAAAGCGCCTCGGTGGGCCGGTCACCGAGGCGCTTTCGAGAATCGAAGCAAGCAGGATAAAGCTCAGTCGGCAACGAGCTCGATGTTCGTGCCGTCGAGGCGGATCGCGAAGTGCGGATTACCGCCGGTGACGGAGTTGAGATAGCCCACGAGCTCCGTCCACTGATCGATGGTCGCGCTCGCGTCCATCTCCAAGGAGAAGCCGCGACCCTCCGACATACGGCGAGGCGCCGTGGCCGTGGCGGTCGAGGCGCGAGCCTTGGTGGCGCGCTTCTTTCCTCGCGCTCCGCTCGCCTTGCGGGCTTGGCTCTTCTTCGACGACGTTCCGAACACGTCGCGCAGGCGAGTCGGCGGGATCCCCTGGCCGAACTTCCTCTTGACTGCGCTCTGCAGCTCGCCGACGTTGCGAGCCCTGCCGTCTTGGAAGAGCTTCTGTCCGTACTCGATTCGATCCTTGAGTGAGGCTTCTGCCATTCGAAAATGCCCTCTCGAGGCTAGTGCAGCACACCTTCCTCCCCATCTCGAGCCTACTTATAGCAAACGGTCTCAATGGCGCCGCCAAGGAATCCGCTCATCAATGACTCGGCAAGGTCGGCACTTTCGCGAGTCGCGAGGGATGGCGCCCTAAGGATGGCCCGATCGCTCGTCTCCGGCGCCGCTCACTCCCAATCGAAGACGCGCAAGCCGCGAAGCTCTCGAACGAAGAGCTGCCCGCGAGACATCGCCAAGTGGCCCCACGTCTCCTGATCGCTGACGATTGCTTCTCCAATGATCTCGAGCTTCGTGGGGTCGGCATGGATCAAGGACAGTCGGCCACGATCGGACAGGGCCAGGATTCGATCGCCTTGAAGGATCAGGGACCAGTAGGAGTCTCCGGTCGGAGGCGATGTCCATCGCACCTCTCCACTCGGCAGGTGGATGCACGAAAAGCGATTGGATCGCGTGAACAGATACGCATGCTCATCGACCACCACTGGTGAGGTCATGTACCCTTGCAGCGGCGCCTCCCACTCCGCTGTGACGTTCCATCCGCCCTCGAGGCGTGCGATGCGCAAGAGCCTCGCCCGGGCACCGTAGGCCGCCGTGAAGAGCGAATCATCGAAGACGACGGGTGTCAGAATGTTCATGCCGCGAAAGGCAGGCGTTTGAATGCGCCAAAGCGCTTCACCGGCCGGACTGACTCCTTGGAGATGGGTCCGCGCTTGTACCACGAGCTGTGGCGCTCCGTCGATCTCCAGGAGGACCGGCGACGCGAACGCGCTTCCGTTCATGCCTCCTTCATCGACCATCGTGCGCCAGGTCTCGGCCCCGGTCGCCGGATCGAGCTTGCAGAAGGAGGCACCCGCCTGCACGTAGACGGCGTCCTCGGTGACCAATGGCGAGCTGGCAAAGCCGAACGCCGGTAACTCGGTTCCGTATCGGTCGACGAAGTCGACCCGCCAAATCTCCTCGCCGGTCCTCGCATCGAGGCACACCAAGACGTCGCGCATGCCCGCCACGAAGAGTCGCCCTTGCGAGAGAGCTGGCGTCGCCCGCACCCAGGATCCATTGCGGGCCGCGAAGAATGGCACCGTCATCGCCCCGTCCCAGGCTCGTTGCCAGACTTCCTTACCCGACTCGCGATCGAATGCCCGCACGACCTCTTGCTTCTCGTTCCGCGTCTCGACGGTGAACACGCGGTCCGAGCTCACGATCGGCGTCGCGTAGCCCTCTCCGAGCTCCGTGCTCCAGATGAGCTTCAAGCGATCCTCGCCCAGACCGTCGGGCCAGATGGGCCCTTCGTAGCGGCCGTCGCGGTGAGGACCGCGCCATTGCGTCCATGTGCTGACTTCTTTCGCCGAGTCGGCGTCGCGCGTCGCCTCCTGATCGTCATCGATCTGAGCTGGCCACAGGAGCACGGTTCCAAGCAGTAGCCACGGCAACAGCATCTCTCCACCTTCTCGCTCGGGCATCGTCGGTCCACATTCTTCGGCCACCGATCGACGGCGCCTCTGGAATCCCGGAAGGCTTCGAGTCGATCCGGTCGACGGATTCAGCTCGGCGCGAGCCCTCGCCGGAGAACCGACGCAGCAAGACTGTTGGTGAGCGCTTCTATGATCGAGCTTGGACAGTGGGCGCAGTCAGCCACCTCGACAGCCGCTCCGAATGCTCCCTTGCTCGGCGCTTTTCAGCTCGATCGGTGGCATCGTCGGGGCTCTCTTTTTGGGATCAGCCACGCCCCCGGCGCGGCGCTGGAGCATGCAGAAGGTGAAACGTGCTCGAATGCATTGGAGTGCCCAAGTCGAGCGAGTCCGTCACCGAGTCTGTCGGTGAGATATTGCGCAAGCGAGCTTGGACCGGGGGCACCGTTGCGGCGAGAAAGTGCACACCGAATGGCCCCTTGATCGGCGCCTTCTGCCTCGATCGTCAGCAACGGCGAGGATGTGGCTTTCAAATCGAAGGCGTCCTTCTCTTTTCGGTCGCGCGGGCTCTGATCGATCTCAGGCTAGCTCGCCGCGGCTCGTCAGCCGGGCGAGCAGCTCGGTTGCGGCCTCGCCAGGATCCGCCTCGACAGGCAGATCGATCCACTCGATCTCCTCGAAGGAGCGGAACCAGGTGGCTTGCCGGCGAGCGAAGCGCCAGGTCTCGCCGGCGATGCGCTCGGCGAGCTCGCCCTTGTTCAGCTCGCCAGCGAGGACGGCCAGCGCCTGACGGTACCCGAGGGCTTCGCCGGCTTCGCGGCTGAAGCCGCCGGACTCGGCGATGTCTCTCGTCTCATCGAGCAAGCCGTCACGCACCATCGCCTCGGCGCGCAGGCGGATTCGCTCGCGGAGCCGCTCCGACTCTCGGCGCAAGCCCATGACGACGGGCCGAATCCCCGGAATCGTCTTCGTCCCTTCTCGCTGGAGCTGGCTGATCGGACGACCGGTCAGCTCGAAGACCTCGAGAGCGCGCACGAGACGCTTGCGATCGTTGGGATGAATGCGGCCGGCCGCCTCGGCATCGACGTCGGTGAGACGACGGTGCAGCTCAGGGGCTCCTTCCTCCTCGGCGATCGCATGGAGCCGTTGCCGAACCGCGGAGTCCGAAGGTGGTCCTTCGAACAGGCCTCTCACCAGCGCGAGGAGGTAGAGGCCGGTGCCTCCGCAAAAAAAGACCGGCTTGTGGTGAGGGATCGTCGCGAGCTCCTCCTCGCAGTAGCGCAGATAACGCCCGACGTTGAACGACTCCGACGGATCCACCAGATCGAGCGCGTGATACGACAACCGCTCTCGCCACTCGCGGGGCGGCTTGTCGGTCCCCACCTCCATGCGCCGGTACACCTTGATGGCGTCCAAGCTGAAGATCTCGGCTCCAATGCGCTCGGCGGCCCTCGCAGTGGCCTCGTCCTTTCCGGCTGCGGTCTGGCCGGTGACGATGAAGAGGGCTCGAGGCGCGTTCATGAAGCAGCAGGCAGGATCTCGGAGACCGCGTAGTCCGACAAGTCGATTCGATCCCGCAGCGCCTGCTCCACCTCACCGAGCTCGAGAGAGTCGACGATCTCGTAGACCGAGAACGGCGAGACCTTTCGGTGGAATGCGTTGAGGTAAGTGTGTGCGCAGGCCTCGACGGAGTCGAAGCTGCGAACGTAGGCGCCGAGGTACCGGTTGCGGGCGCGCGCGAAGCCGCCCGAATCCAGCCCCTTCGTCTGGCAGCCCTCGATCACCGAGAGGAGCTCCTTCTGGAACGTTTCGGGCTCCTCGGTCTCTCCTCCCAACGCAGCGAAGGCGAAGCCCCGCTCGCTCGCCTGGCTGAAGGAGAAGGACTCATCGATGATCCCGCGCTCATACAGATCGTGATGGGCGGGCGACGACCGCCCAAAGGCGAGCTCCATGGCAATCGCGAAGGCGACGTTGCTGCGCAAAGACTCGGCTCCGGTCGGCGGCTCCTGCGCAGCGGCCTTGAAGCCGATGGCGACGCGCGGCCGGCTGACCGTCCTCAGCTCGGCGATCTCATGACGAGCAACGGCGAGCGGCTCGTTCGGCAGAACCCGCTCGACCGGCGTGGCGTCGGGAATGGCGAGGTACTCGAGACGGGCGGCCACTTGCTCGAGCACCGCTTCTGGATCCTTGGGCCCCACGACGACCAGGGCCATGTTGGAGGGATGATAAAAGGTGCGGTGACAGGTGTAGAGCGTCTCGGCATCGATCTTCGCGATCGACTCCAGGGTCCCCGCGATGTCGACGCGAACCGGGTGCTCGGCGTACAAGGCACCGAGGAGGTTCGTGAACAGCCGGTAATCGGGATGATCCTGATACATGTTGATCTCTTGGGCGATGATGCCCTGCTCCTTCGCCACGCCTTCTTCCGTGAAGTGCGGGACGAGGACGAAATCGATCAACAGGTCGAGGCACGGCTCGAAGCGGTCGGAGCAAGAGAACAGGTACGACGTCGTCGTGTAGGACGTCGCTGCGTTGGTGTCGGCACCGAGCTGATGGAAGCGATCGCTGACGTCACCGTCTTCCTTCTCGAAGAGCTTGTGCTCGAGGAAGTGGGCGACGCCGTCGGGCACGCGGTGCTCGGTCCCGTTCACCCGGAAGTCGCCGTCGATCGAGCCGTACTCGGTCGAGAGGATGCCGAACGAGCGAGCATGATCCGCCTTGCGCCCCACGGTGAGCTCGAGACCCGACGGCAGCTTCGCTCGCCAGACGTCCTCGGACAGCATCGGACTCGCGATCGGCTCGAGCTTCATTGCGACGGGCTCCGAAGAAGGTAGATCGTCTCGAGCCCGACGCGCGGCGCCACCGCGACCAGGTCCTTCGGCTCGAGCGAGCGGAACAAGGCCGGCAATTCGGCGAGCGGCATCTGTCGCCCGGCCAAGGCCAATTCGAGGTGCTGATGGGTCCAACCGCCCGGACTGTCGGGCAGTGAGGCCAACCGCCCCACCACCGTCTCCTTGGCAGCGCGGAACTCCTCCTCCTCGATGCGACCCTCGGCGAGGTCACTGAGCTGCTGGCGGATCAAGGCGAGCGCCGGCTCGAAGGAGGCCGCGTCGATGCCGGTCGAGATGGTCAGGAGTCCCTTGAGGGAATCCAGGCTGGAGTGCGCCGAGTACGCCAAGCTGGCCTTCTCCCGAATGCTGCGGAAGAGCTTGGAGAACATGCCGCCGCCGAGGAGTGTGTTGTAGAAGTGCAGCGCGAACAGCTCTCGATCGGAGAGGTTCGTCATGTCGATGGGGCACCCGATCAACAGGCGAGCCTGCTCGGCCTCGGTCTCCTCGATGATCGTCGTCTCCGGACCGGGTCGATGCACGATGGGTGGACCGGGCTCCTCGTCCTTCGCCCCGCGCAGACAGCGCAGCGCCGAGAGCTGGTCGGCGATCGCCTTCGGCTCGATGTCGCCGACGACGTAGATGTCCACTGGCGCGTGCTCGAGAAGATGCTCGAGACGGGCCCGGACGTCCCGATTGGTGACGGCCTGGAGACGCTCGAGGTCGCCGTACTCGTAGAGACCGTAAGGCTCGCCGCTGAACATCGACTTCAAGAAGCGGTCGTGCGCCCAGGCATCCTTGTCGTCGCGAAGCCCCTCGAGCTGGCGCCTCAGGTTCGTGCGCTCTTGCTCGAAGAGCTCGGGCCGATACTGGCCGCCCTCCCCCGAGGGACGCGTCAGGAGTCGGTCGAAGAACTCCAAGAGCTCCGCCACCAGCCCGGCCGCATCCGAAGGCAGATACTTCTCGGCCGCGCAAACGACACGCCCCACGAACAGGTTCCGCTCTCCCGACTTCGCGAGGTTCAAACTGATCGACGAGCCGTAGAGCTCCTCGAGCCGGATCGTGACGGAGCGGAGGTCGGGATACCCTTCGCATCCCCGCTTCGCGAGGGCTTGGGCGAGGGTGAGCTCGGTCGCGGTGGCGTCGAGGCGGCTGTGGAAGAAGAAGCGGAGATGCAGCGCCTTGAACTTGCTCGTCGGCAGGCAATGGACGCGAACGCCGCCTTGATCCCGAACCGTCTCGAACTCGAAAGATGACATGGCGTCCAACACCCCTCGCTCGTGAAAGCCCGACCGCCGCGCGGCCACCGCCTCGTGCCCCCAGACGGGCTTCCGCGGCGGATCCTAGAGGAGCCCTGCTACGCAAGTCAAGTCGAGCCTGGACTTTGCCGAGGGAATCCTCTTCTTGCTCCGCTCACGTGGCACTTCTAGAATCGGGAGCCCGCTTCGGCACACAGACTGCTCGGTCCGATCCAACAGACAGAACCGTCACACGGACGACCCGGACCACCAGCACTCGAGGAGCTCTCGTCAGGCAGCGGTCCCGACCGTTCGAGAGCTTCGAGGCCGCTCGATGGCGAGAGGGGCGAACGGCTCGACAAGGGAGATTTGAATGTACGCTGCAGTTCTGACGATCCTGTTCGCTTTGTCCTCGAGCGAGGACGCTCGGGAGATCCTCGACAAGGCGATCGACGTCCAGCAAGGCGCCCGTCCCCGCGAGGAGATCCGCGACCTCTTCTTCTCGTGCGACCTGCACATCAACGAGGGCGACAGCACCACCAACATCGGCATGGATCAGTATTACAAGAACGCCGGCAAGCGATCGCGCGACGACAAGATCGTCACCCTGGTCGAAGACGATTTGAATGCCAAGAAGAAAGGGGAGCTCCAAGAGGGTTACAACGGCTCCGACTTCTGGGTCAAGAACGGTGACGAGGTCACGATCCTGGGCAAAGACCCCGTTTGGGATCAGTCCAAGAAGGACATCCGCGGGCGTCTCCGGATGATCCAGACCTTTCGGCGCATCTTCTTCCTCGCCAACCTCTCCCAAGAGATCCGCCCCATTCGCCGGTTGGACGGCGAGAAGGACGAGCTTCGAATCGAGGCGCGCCCCAATGAGCCGACCGCCTGGGGTGTCGAGAAGCTCGAATTGACCTTCGACGCGAAGACCTATCTCCTCGAGAAAGCGACCATCTACCCTCTCGAGGCTCGAGAGAATGACGGGCTGGTCCTCGAGACGGATCCTCCCGCCACGTCACCGGCTCAACGTCTCGTCGACGATGTGACCCACATCGACTTTCTGAACTACGATCGCAGACTCAGCGAAAGCGGCCTCGCGGTTCCCGAGAAGGTGCTGGTTCGACAGAATTCCAGCAACCGCTGGATCCGGCTCGAGATCTTCAAGTTCGAGTTCAATCAAGACTATCCGGACAGCCGCTTCGATCCGCCTCGGTGAGCCGCTGACGACGGTCTCGAGCGCGCCTCTCGAGACCTCGCCACTGCGAGCCGCTGCCGAGAAAGAACAGCCGCGTCTCCCCGCGCTCGAGCCTGACCTCGTGCCACCTCGAGCGTGCCGACGCTTCCACGCCGGTGAGAGGCTCGAAGAGCGGCGCCTGCTCCCGTAGACAAAGCCGCTTCCTCCCGGCCTGCCACCCATGGATCGTCAGCATCCTCGGCGCCACGAACAGAGGGTCCCCCGACTCACCGTAGAGATGCACCCCTGCCGCTTCGGCGATGTCCCTCCAGAGACGGGGCGGAGGTGCCGGCGCCACGGCGTACCAGATCGTCGCGCCCCCTCGCACCTGCCGCCGGACCAGCCCGGGAGAACCGTCAGGACAGCGTCCCAGGACCTCGGCGTTCACCGACAGCGGAATGGAGACCCACGGTGCGGGAACGCCAGGATGTCCCCACCTCTCGCCGTGTGAGCGACGGAGTGAGGCAGCCTCGATGGTCACGACCTGCTCGCCATGACCCTCCCACTCGAGTCGAAGTGGCAGTCCGGTGAGACGGGCCGGCCCCCCTTCATCGAGGCCCGAGTCCCCCATCAGCCCGCAGGGTCCCAGGAAGAGCAGTGTGACGCCGGGCGTACTCGCGAGGCGGTGGATGGCCTTGCGCTCCCGCGCCGAGGGCGCGACGGCGTTGAGGAGCACGTACAGCCGCTTCTTCGGGACGAGCGGCAAGTCCGAGAGGAGATACTCCTCGCACGGCGCGCCGAGGCGAGCGATCGACTCGCGGGCCGCGGGCACAGATTCCAAGAAGGCTCGTCCGAAGCCGTCCTCGTAGAGAGGAGCCCGCTCATCGACGAAGACCGCGACCTCGCTCACGCTTCGCCGGTCGTCCTCGAAGAACGCGTCGTGGATCGCGCGGAGCTTCTCGAGGCTGGCGACCAACGCAGGATCGGTGAACTGACTGCGGGCGTAGATGTCGAACCACCACTGCGACGCTCCTCGCCCGATACAGTGGGCGAGCTCGCGAAGCTGGATGGACTCGCCTTGGGTCGCATCGTCGGTCAGCCCGTAGCCGTCGCGGTAGATCGAGGCGTCGCGGTCGCCGGGCACTTCCAGCGCATGCGTCCGCAGATCGTTCTCGTTGAACCAGAGGCCGCCCCGGAGCCCGATCGACTCCACGGGGGACATGAAGAAAGGATAACCGTCTCCCAAAGAGCGAGAGCCGTAGGCCGTCGGTGCACACAGGAAGTCGACGCTGCCCGACTCGAGCAGCTTGCCGAGGGCGAAGTGTCCGCCGTTGAGATGCCGGTGGTGACCGGTGTGCGTGAGCACGTACCCGTAGAACGCGCCGATCAGCCAGTCGTCCTCGCTGGCCCGCCTCGCCGCGCGAGCGACGCCGGTGATCGCGTCGGCGACCTGCTCTTGGTGGTACCTCAAGAAGTCGATCGCATCCTGCTCGCGACTCGGATCGCGCCAAATGCCGAACGTTGCGGACTGAAGGCGCTCGAGCGAAGGCACCTCGGCCGAGTCGAATTCGATGTCGTGGCGCCAGGCGCGGCGAAGGCGCTCCACATCATTCCGATACAGGCGGCGTAACCAAGCGCGAAAGCCCTCGCGAGCGGCCGGGCCCAGATCGCCCCACAGGTTCGGCCGACGCTCGTCGTGCCAGTGGAACCACTCCTCGGTTCCACCCGATGCCAGGCACAGCCCGATGACGCGATGACCATAGGGTGAATTGCGAAGGTGCTTCACATAACGCGTGATCGCCTCGGCGGCCCATCCGCGCCAGATGGGTGATGCGTAGGAGGCGGAGCGCTTCTCGATCTCAGCGTCGTCGTGCACCATCGCGAGCGGCTCGGGTCCTGAGGGGTCCTCCGCGACACCCAGGGCTTTTGGGTGCTCGCGATCCCACCAAATGGGTGATGACAGAAAGACCCGCGGCAGGAGCCAGGCACCCGGGTGACGATCCAGGAGCCGCGTCGCGACATGATCGACGAAGCTGAAGTCCGCTTCACGCCCGTCCGGCATCACCGGGGGAGCCAGATCGAAGACGTGATGATCACAGGTCGTGGGGAACGAGAGCAAAGAGACCCCGATGCCCGCGAATCGGTCGACGTGCTCCTCGCGAGGATGATAGGTCGTGTAGGTCAGCGCGCCGACGGGCACGCCATCGATCGCCATCGCTGGTCGTCCCCGGTGCCGCACCAAGCTCGCCCGAGCCCGCCTGCGAGGTCGACCGCCCTCCAAGATCACTGGGCGCTCGCCGATGAGGCGTGCTCGATGCCAGAGCTGAATGCTGGCCGCACCAATCGGCGAGCAGAGCGGCACGCGCAGTGACCGATCGCCGGGACCGCGCGTGAGGAGGACGCCCTTTCCGGAGAGCAGCACCATCTCAGCGCCGGGAGGACAGCCTTCGAACGGAGTGATCCGATCGCCCGGAGACACCGATCGAGGAGCCCCCTCGACCTCCATCGAAGGGCCGGGCGCCGTCCAGGTCTCGGCCGTCACCGACTGCAGCCACCAGCGGAACGCGCGTCCGATCGGCGGCGAGAAGAGCTGCAGCCGCAGAGCTCTCAAGGGCAGCCGAAACTCGGCGTCGCCAGGCAGGCTCGCCAGGTCGAGCACCCAGGCTTGCCCACCTCCTTGGTGGACATTGGCCGGCTGGGAGGTCGAGACGCGCCCCGCGACATCGGCTACCGACCAGAGATACTGCAGCGAAGTGTCGCCCTCGAAGCCGCCCCGGAGCACTAGCCTCGAGAATGGCCTCGGCAGCCAGAGATTCGCCTTCAGGGCGATCGCCGCCCCGTGACGACTCGCGACGAAGCTCCAGGACAAAGCCGGCGCACCGGCGATCGTGACTTGCTCGAGTCGATGCTCTTTGCAAAACGTCTCGATCACGTTGTCGCCGGAGCGACGCCATCGCGTCTCGAGCGGCGCGCGAAAGTCCTCGAGCACGATCGTCTCGACGCATCGTTCGAGCGCACGGTCTCGATCGCCCGAAGAGATCGTCACGTCAGATCCGCTTGAAGAACCGGTCGAGCTCCTCGAAGGTGAGCTTGAGCGTCGTCGGTCGACTGTGCGGGCAGGTCTGCGCGTGCGGTACGTTCCGCGCCCGATCGATCAGCGCGCGGATCTCGGCAGGCTGCAGGCTGTCCCCGAACATCACCGAAGAGCGACACGCCATGGTCGCCAGCACGTCATCGAGCAGATCATCCGCGAGGGTGTCGCCCGACTGATTCTCGAGCTTGCCGGCGAGGTCCTGGATCAGGCCCGCCGGATCGAAGCGGCCCAATGCGACCGGTACGGCTTGGATCGCGATGGTGTCCTCACCGAACTCGGTGATCTCGAGCCCGAGGCGCCGAAGAGCCGGAGCCGATTCCAAGAGCGCCGTCACCTCGCTGCGGTCGAGCGTGACGAGCTCGGGCACGAGCAGCCGCTGGACGGCGACCTCACCCTGCCGAAAGCTGCGCTTGAGCTCCTCGAAGGTGATGCGCTCGTGGAAGGCGTGCTGGTCGAGGATGACGAGGCCGTCCTCGTCTTCCATCAAGATGTATCGGCGATGCATCTGGCAGTAACGGCCCGTCCCGCGGACGGAGCCGAACTCGGCCGGCTCATCGAGCTCGCCGCTCGGCGCGGGGCGATCCGGGACCCAGCCCGAGGCGGAAGCCTGCGGCGGCGCTGACGGCGCGTGCGAGGCGGGTGCCGGATTCGTCTGCTCGGGCTGCGATTGCGGCATCGCTCCACTGGACGCGTTTCCGGCAGTCGGTGCCGCATACGATCCCGAAGACGAACGCGGGGCCGAGAACCAATCGGGTACCGGGGCCGGACGCGGCGGTCGCTGCTGTGGATCGTTGCCTGGCCGAAGTTGAATCCGCGGCGCGATGTCTGACGCTTCGAGCGCCTGACGCACGGCGTGATGGATCGCGCGGAAGACCTTGTTCTGATCTTCGAAGCGCACCTCGATCTTGACCGGGTGCACGTTCACGTCGACGCGCGACGGATCGACCGAGAGCTGCAAGAACGCCACCGCGAACCGTCCGTCGACGAGGAAGCCGCTGAAGCCTTGACGGATGGCGTGGGACAGAGAGACGTTCTTGATGAAGCGGCCGTTGAGGAAGAGCATCTCCAGACGACGATTGCGCCGAGCGATGCTGGGCGTGCCGATGAAGCCGCCGACACGAATGCCGTCGCCCTCGGCCGACACGGCGACGAGGTTGTCGCCGACGTCCGCGCCATAGTGAGCCGCAAGACGCTCTCGAAAACTGCGGGCCGGCGGGAGCTGGAGCAGCTTCCGGCCATTGTGCGTCACCCAGAATCCTATCTCGGGATGCGCGAGGGCTAGCCGGACGATCCAATCGACGATCTGCCCTACCTCGGCGCTGTCGCTCTTGAGGAACTTGCGCCTAGCCGGCACGTTGTAGAACAGGTTCCGCACCTCGACGGTCGTGCCCGACGGTACACCGCATACCGACGGCCCATGCACCTTCGCATCGCGGCACTCGATCTCGCCGCCATGCTCTTGATCGGTCGGCCGCGAGCGAATCGTGAGATGCGACACCGAGCCGATGGACGCCAACGCCTCGCCGCGGAAGCCGAGCGTCCCGATGTGGAAGAGGTCGTCGGGACGGGCGAGCTTGCTGGTGGCATGGCGCTCGACGGCGAGGACCAGCTCGTCGAAGGGGATGCCGTCACCATCGTCGACGACGCGGACGAGGCGCTTGCCGCCCTCCTCCAGCGTGACCTCGATGCGCCCCGCCCCTCCGTCGATCGCGTTCTCGACGAGCTCCTTGATGACCGACGCCGGGCGCTCGATCACCTCCCCGGCGGCGATCTGTCCGATGACTTGCTCCGACAGGCGACGGATCATCGAGAGCTCCTCACTTGAGTGAGGCCGATCCAGGTCACGAGCGCTTCCTCGATGATCTCATCGGGCCTCTGGCGGCTTCCCGACTTCAAGCGTCGATCGACATCGAAGAGCCGCCGCAGAACGGCTTGTGCGTTGACCGCTGACCAGCGGCGCATCTGGCCCTTGAGCCGCGGCAGGAAGAAGGAGCGAACGCCCAGCTCTCGGCCGAGATCGTCGTCGTCCCCCCCGGCGGCGAGGATGGCGTGCGCGCGTCCGATCTGGACGAACATGCGGTGCAGGGCCGAGACGAGAAAGCCTGCGATCACTCCCGGATCCAGCACGCTGCGACCATCCAGGTGGACACCGCCTTCGAACAGGCGCCGGCAGATCTCGACGGCACGCGGCAGGTCTTTCTCTCCGACGGCCTCGGCGAGCACGAAAGCCGAGCCTTCCCCCGAGCGGGCGACGAGCTGCTCGATCGTCTCGGAGCTGACGCGGCCCGGGCCTTGGCTCTGCCGGATCTTGTCCAGCTCGTTGGAGAGCTCGTGCAGCGAGGTACCCGCGATGTCGTAGAGGAGACGAGCCTCTTGCAGCCCGAGCTGCAAGTCGAGCTCGCGCGCACGCTCGACGACCCAGTGTGCGAGCGGCGTATCGTGCGCCGGTGCATTCGGCTTCCACGGCGGCGGGCTCGAGTACGGCGGATCACAGTCGATGGTCTGACCGGCCGCGGCGATCGCTTTGAAGGCCTTGGCATTGGCCCTCAAGCTACTCGCCTGACACACGAGGACGTTCTCGGTCCGCGGTGCCGCGAGCGTGCGCTCGAGCAGCTCCCCATTGGCGGTCAGGAGCGCCCCGGCATTCTTGACCTGGATCAACCGGCGCCCGCCGAAGAGGGACGCCATGCGGAAGTCATCGAGGATCGCGCCGATCTCGGGTGGCTTGCCGGTCGCCTCGTCCTCCTTGGCGTCGTAGGACACGATGTCCAAATCGTCGCCGACATCGGCTTCGAGGCGCTCCCTCACCGCGGCGAGACCTCGGTCTTGGAGGTAGGGCTCCGAGCCGATGAACGCATACACCGGTGCGATCGCTCCTTTGCGCACGCCGCGCAGGAACTGGTCGAAATCGAGGAGAGACTTGCTGCGCGCCACGTTGCTCAGCCCAATCGAAAGACGTCAAGGATTCCAGCCAACATGAGGACGAGGCTGACGGCTCCGTTCACGTTGAAGAAGGCCACATCGAGACGCTCGAGATTACCCGACCAAACGAGGCGATGCTCGTACGCGAGCAGAACCGCGACGGCGGATACTCCGACGGCGAAGCCCACGCCCAAGAGTGGCGAGAGGAACGCGACCGCGATCAGGAGCACGACCATCAGCAGATGGAAGGACGCCGCGATCCGAATCGAGCGCAGGATCCCGAATCGAACCGGAATCGAGTGCAGGCCGCGCCTGCGGTCGAAGTCATGATCTTGGCAGGAGTACAAGATGTCAAACCCTGCCACCCAGAGCAGGACGGCGAGCCCGATCAAGATCGGCAGCTCCGGGCGATCGTCGAAGCGCCCGGTCACGGCGAGCCAGGCACCGAGTGGCGCCAAGCCGAGCGCCATACCGAGGACGAGATGCGCGCCGGAGGTGAAGCGCTTGGTCGCGGAGTAGCCGAGCAAGACGACCAAGACCGGAATCGAAAGCCAGAAGCACAGCCGATTCAGCATCGCGGCGGCTAGCAGGAAGATGGCGGCCGAGACGATCGTGAACGCGGCGACCTCCGCGCGGCGAACGCGCCCTGCCGGCAGCGCGCGACCGCGCGTCCTGGGATTCTCGGAGTCGATACCGTGATCGAGCCAGCGGTTGAAGGCCATCGCGCTACTCCGAGCGGCCACCATCGCCACGAGGATCCACAGCAGCGTGCCCGCTCGGGGCCACCCTCGGGCGGCGAGGAACGCGCTGAGGATCGCGAAAGGCAGTGCGAAGATCGTGTGCGCGAGCTTGATGTCGATGGCGATGACTCGCAGGGCACTCCACATGGCCGTCAACCCTTCCACCGCTCGATCAACCCGGCATCGATCCCGAAGCCGTCGAGCGCCTTGGTGACGATGTGATCGATGAAGTCCTCGGCGGTTCGCCCCCCTGCGTACAGGGCCAAGAGAGCCGGAACGATGCGTGCGCCTTGTCGAGCCAGGCGCAGGAGATTCTCCAAGTGCACGACGCTGAGCGGGCTCTCGCGCGGTACGATCACCAGGCGACGCCGCTCTTTGAGCGTGACATCGGCTGCGCGCTCGACGAGGTTGCTCGAGCTGCCCGACGCGATCCGGGCGACCGTCCCCATGCTGCACGGGGCGATGATCATCCCCAGGGCGGGAAATGTCCCGCTCGCCGGTGCGGCCCCGACGTTCTGCTCTCCATGCAGTGTCACGCGCGATTCGTCGAACCGTAGGTCCTCGACGCGCGCGATCCCGGCTTCACGTGCCAGCACCTGGCGCCCTCCTCGCGAGAGGATCACGTGGGGTCGATAGTCCAGCGCGGTCAGCACTTCGATGAGGCGCAGGCCGATCCGGGATCCACTGGCACCGCTGATCGCGACGATGATGTTCCGGTCGTTCGGAGTAGCACTCACGCGGACGCTCGGCTCAGGTAGAAGAAGATGTCGTAGAAAGTGTGCGCGTAGACGGCGATCGCCAGCCCGCGAAGCGCGAACAGCGTCCCGAGGATCAATCCTCCGAGCAACCGGAAGATGAAGGACGGCGTATCGAACGGCTCGCCGCCGATACCGATGTAGTGGAAGGCCGAGAACGCGATGGCCGAGACGACGATCGCGATGGCCCCCGCCGCAATGGGCTCGAGCGCCAGCCACCGCGCGCCGATCAGATAGACCCAGCTCAAGAGCAGCAGCCGGAAGAAGATCTCCTCGTAGACACCGGCGCCGACCGAGAGCAGAAGGTCCACGACCAGCTCGTCCTCGCCACCGCCTCCGGCCTGGAACGGGACGAGGTGATAGCGAAAGAGATTGGCGAGCGGTCCGAGGGTCAGACCGTAGATCGCGGCCTCGAGCACGAGCGGCGGATAGTACAGGCCCACCCGGACACCGCGGCGGATGAGCACGAACATCGCGACGAGGCAGAGCGCGAGGAAGGTGACGTTGAGCACCGGCACGCCGTAGGGTCCGAAGACGTTGAACAGCCCCTTGAGCAGGACGTCCGCGCCGTTTCGCCAGCGAGCGCCCGAGACGATCAGCCCCACTTCGTACAGTGCCACCAAAGGCAGGATGTAGAACAGGCTCAACGCCAGGCCGCGCGACTCTCGCCAGTACTCGCTCATCCGGTCCCCTCCAGCTCGAGCATCCAAGGTGGCTGGCCCGGCACCTGCGTGCGCGACTGGCGAGGCCCTCGGCGATCGTGCCCGGAATCCAGAGACGACATCGAAACCTCCGCTCAGATCGCCGGGCTCGCCGCAACCGCGGACCTCGAGCTTCCCCTCGAGGCGGCGTCTGATTCCGGCCGGTTCCCCACGTGAATGACGGCGATGCCCAGCGTCAAGGGCCGAATGTCGATCTTCTCGAATCCGACTTCCTCGAGCAGTCGCGCGAGCGTCCATCGATCCGGGAAGCGCGCAACGGACTCGGGCAAGTAACGATAGGCGTCGTCGGGGCTCTTCGAGAGCCATTGCCCGACGCGCGGCAGGAGGGAGTGGAAGTAGAACCGATAGAGGTGACGAAAGACGGGCGCCGTCGGCTCGGAGAACTCGAGCACCACCGCGCGGCCCCCTGGAGTCAGCACGCGGTACATCTCGGCCAGCCCTTGACGGAGGTCGGCGACGTTTCGGATCCCGAACCCGACAGTGACGACGTCGAAGGAAGCATCGGCAAACGGGAGCTTCAACGAGTCGGCGACACCGAATGCCGGCCGATTCGGCGAAGCGTCTCGACGTGCCTTGCGATCGGCGAGCACGACCATCTCGGGACAGAAATCAGTGCCGATGATGGTCTCGAGCTCCGGATGGCTCTCGCGGAACTGCAATGCGAGATCCCCGGTCCCGGTACAGATGTCGAGGACGCGGTCTCGAGGCGAGCCGATACCGGCCGCACGAACCGCCGCCTTCCGCCAGGCGACGTCTCGTCGAAAGCTCAACAGGCGATTGAGCAGGTCATAGCGGCTGGCGATGGCCGCGAACATGCGGCGCACCTTCGGCCCTTCGGGCATGGGGACCTCTCCTGGAGTCGATGGAGCCACCTTTGTAAATCAGCCCGTTCCTGGCAGCAAGCCTGGGTCGAAGGCAAGGTCCTCGGCGCGATGATGATCGTCCTGAGCAACCAAATAGGAGAGGGCCCCGCTGCAGGAAGCAACGGGGCCCTCTCGAGAATCTGGCCAGTCGGGCTCGACGAGTCTTACTGCTCCCAGTAGTCGGCGAGGACCGTCACGCCTGGCGTGGTGATCTCACCGATCTTGTCGGCAAACTCCTGGTCGAAGATCTCGACCTGTCCCTTGTCGAAGCTGGCGATGTAGATCTTGGTCGGCGTGTTCGCCGGAACCGCGACCGGGACGAAGCGCTTCTCGTCCTTGGAGTTCGGCACGGCGAGGCTGGGCCCGACGTTGCCACCACCGAAGAAGCAGCCGAGGTTGGTCAGGTTGTCGAAGGCGAGGTCGGCGGGCGGACCAGCGGTCTCGTAGGTCTGAATGATCGACCACTCGCGGGTGCGGAAGCCGGGAGTACTGTTGAAGAACCCGGGCGTCGGCGGGAAGGGAATGATCCCTTGCGGCGAGTTGGTGAGCGTCAGACGCGAGACCCGGCCGAGGCCCTGGTCGTTGGTGTGACAGACGAAGACGCTGCTTCGCAGGTCGAGCGGATCGAGCTGCAGCTTGCTGGCACCGAAGAAGCCGGTGACCTCACCGAGAACGTCGTCCGGACCGACGCCGTTCGGCGAGTCCGGGCCCGACTCGAAGAGCGTGACCGAGTTACCGCCCGCGTTCGAGATGTACCCGAAGTACACGCCGCTGAAGTATCCGAAGGTGGTCTGGCGTGAGGAGAGAACGACGTCGTAGGGACGATTGATGAGCGAAGCCAGCGTCTTGCGGACGGTCTGATCGTTGACGTTGACGATGCTGATCGTGTTCTCGAGGAAGTTGCAGACGAAGATGTCCTCATTGTCAGGCTGCACCGCGATACCGCGCGGGCCGCGTCCCACCGGGATGCGGGTGAGCTCGGTGTGGATCGTCGGCGAGCTCAAACGGGTGTCGATGACGGAGACGTCCGAGCTCGAGAAGTTCGACACGTAGAGCAGCTTGAGGTTCGGACCGAAGGAGAGCTGCTCGGGATCGGGGGTCGAGATCGACTCGTAGATCGTGAAGAGGTTCGAGTTCAGGACGTGGACCGCTCGCGCGTTCTTGTCGACGACGTAGAGGAGGTTGCCGATCTGCTGACGCGATGAGTAGGAGCAAGGGACCGTCGTCGCTGGCGCCGGTCCAGGGCCACCGATCGTGCAAGGCACGGGCTCGGCCCCCGGGATGAACGGGTTCGAGAGCGACGTCGGCGGAGTCGAGAGCGTCGGCGGATTGGGGATCGGCGGGTCCGAGATCGTGTTGGTGGAGACGCCGAAGCCGCAGACGAACGAGACGTGGAAGGCGGTCGACGCGTTCGGGTTGGTCTGATCGAACTGCTGCACGCCTTGATAGGTGAAGCCGTCGATGAAGTTTCCGATGTGGATGTCGGAGACCGCGCCGATGATCGGAGGACGCTGGAGGAACGGGCTGCCGGTGCTGTCGAGCACGAGCGTGTCCGGTCCTCGAGAGCCGATGTTCAAGCCCGAGGGATTGTCGGGAGTCGGAGCGCCCGTCGTGGCGCCTGCACCGTTGAGGTCGATCACGCCGACGCCCGGGCTACCACCGATCGAGCCCCAGTAGATCGCTTCGGGAGAGACGGGAGCGTTCACGAGGGCCGGACCCGAGCCGGTTCGGAACGTCGAGCCGGCGCGCTCGGTCAGCAGGTTGCTGAAGAGGTCCTCGACGGCCGCGCCGCCCGTGTCCTCGGGCTGAAAGACGTTGTAAGACACGTCGCTCAGACCAGGTAGCCGAATGACCGGCTTGATCCGCCAGGTGCAGAAGTTGTGCGGGCTGACGGGATCGGCGTTCACCGGAAGGACCAGCGGACCGATGTTCAAGGTCGCCGTCGACGGATCGGACGGAGGGTTCCCCGAGATCGGGCCGAGACCCGGCGTCTGGAGAGACGCAGGCTGGATCGGCTCGGAGAACGTCACGAACAGGTCCTTGAAGATGTCGACGTTTCGCGCGCTGTCCGCGGGAGAGATCGCGATGACGCGCGGCGAGAAGACGTCGGGACCGACACTCACGCCGGTGCAGCCCTCTTGCGCGATGGGCTTGCCGGTGACGGTGCGGACGGTTCGGAAGACGTTGACAGAGACCTGCCCCACAGGGAAGGTCTCGAGCGTCGAAAGGTCACCATCGGTGTCCGCGACGAACAAGAAGACGTTGTCGCCGACGTTCGCGACGCTCGGCGGGAAGCCGGGCACGGCTTCGAGGCCGCCGTCAGCGGTCTTCTGTGCGAAGGTGATCTCGACGATCTGGCCCTCGCTGTCGAGGCGGAAGCCCTTGCCATTGACCATCGCCACGCCCTTGACCGCTTGACCGGTCGAGTCCGTGACGGTGATGGCTCCCGTCAGGAAGCCGTTGGGCCGCAGGATCGGATCATCGTCGATGATCGACGAGCTCGTGATGGGCCCCGTGAATGCGACGCGCAAGAAGTGATTGCCCGGAGTACCGTCGGGCTGCAGCGCGTCAATCGGCCACGGAACCGGCGTCGAGATCAACTGTCCGTTGGCGCCGAGCTCCAGCGGAGAGAGACGACCGAATCCGTTGCTGATCTCGAGGATGCCGACATCATCGAGCTCGGCGACTCCCGACGAGCTTCCGCCCGTGTTGCACGCCGCGAAGGTCGCGCAAAGGGCCAGGCCCGCGAGAATCGGCGTCAGCCAGGGACGCGCCATCATTGATCTGCCCCGAAGCACAGCTCGGTCTTTCATCCTCAGTTCCTCCTCATAGATTCCCTGCCCGGGAAGCAATTGGCGCCGTCGAACGAAGAGTCGCTTGCCCGATCCAGGCCCCGGCATGTCCGGGAACCTGCCTGAATCCAACTTAATGCCACACCGGATCCCGGATCGGGCTCGCGTTGTTTCTTCGTTCCGTAGGTTCCTTGCGCCCATTGCTCCCGCGGGAGCCGACGTTCGTGCTCGAGCTCGCTCGAAAGAGCGAGGCTCACTGAGCCAACGTCCTTTCCGTCCTGCGGAAAGCTGGGATTGCAACGGCCGTACCACAAAGAAAAAACGCCTCCGACCTGCGACTTAAGTACCGATGCGAGCTGACTTTTTGGTTCGCGCCGATTTCGGCGACTCGAAGAAGGTGCCGCGGATCGAGCGATTCCGCCCGAGCGGCTCTGTGCGCTTCCGCGCGCCGCGCGACCCGACCGGTCACCGTTCGGGACTGGCGCGCAATTCTACGGTGAGCAAAACACCCGACCAACACAAAAACCCCTGCCTCCGAGCGACCTAGGACGGTGTTCGAGTGCCGGAGTGCTGGAGTGGAGAAGCGCAACATCTGATGGACACCCGAGCACCCGAGCACCCGAGCACCTGGACACCTGGACACCTGG
>JAVJTD010000427.1:0-7690 GCA_040219065.1 Planctomycetota bacterium | reverse complement strand
TTCGGCAGACGTCTGCCGAATGGCGTCAGCATGGAGGGTCGCGATCATCTTCACCCCAATCCGGCCTTCGATCAAGGACCGCACGGCGGCAGGGGTGTCCGGAGGGAGGCGACTGCAAGCCGGGCTTGTCGACTCGGCCTTCTAGCGGGGGGCTCGTTCGGAACGACCCGGCGCGCGGCGAGTGTGGGGGTCTACCCTGGTACCTGGCGAGAGCGGGCGTCGAAGATGATCCGCCGCGACTTGAAGGCGGCCGGGGTTCTCTACCGCGATGAGGGCGACCGGGTCCTCGACTTCCACGCGCTTCGCCATCAGTTCATCACGATGCTCGCGCGGAGCGGCGTGCATCCGAGCGTCGCGAAGGCCTCGCGCGCCACTCGACCATCCAGCTCACGATGGACCGCTACACGCACGTCGAGCTCGAGCGGTTGGACGAGGGGCTGCGAAAACTGCCGCGCATCACGGGCTGCGATTCCGATGGCGGGCCCGGTTTGTTTACAGGCCAGCTTACAGGAGCTCTCGACTCTGAGTGTCCTCCGGCGTCATCCGATGACCGCGAAGAGGCATCCAGCGATGATGAGGGCGACGAACGTAAGCCGAAGGGCAAGGCCATCTTCGACCCCGACTGTCGCCCCCTGGCAACGGAAGGCATGGCGCGCCCGGTTGGACTTGAACCAACGACCCTCGGATTAGAAATCCGTCCTGGGTCCGACGCAAGCGGCGATCCAGAAAGAGGGTTACGGCGCGAGGGCGAGGCCGCTTACAGGCCAGCTTACAGGAACGATGAGCAAGATCTGGCGCGCCTTGTCGCCGCATGGCCATCGCTCCCTCCCCACATCCGAGCGGCGATCCTCACCTTGATCGATGCTGCCGTCGGCTCCGCGAGCCTAGACGAAGCGTAGCGACGCATGTTCGGCAAGAAGAAAGCCTCGCAGACCGCCTGTTGGCGGCCTTCCTCCTGCCCTTGTGGCGAGCGTTCTCAGTTGAGGGTCTTGCAAGGCCCTGGGATCATCGAGAGAATCCATGAACCGGCGATGTCTAGAAAACCCAGTCGCATCGCCGCAAGAACCCCTTTGCCCTCTCATCAGACCCCACGCGTGGAGGACAATCCTGAACGCGCCCGAAGGCAGCGGCGATCGCATCAGAGTCCTGTCCTTGGGTTCTGAGAACGAAATGCGATCGCCGAGGGAGTCACTGTTCTCCGAATCTCGTTATGCAGGTCCGTGTAAGATCTGGACTCGACCCTCCTGCTCTACCGTAATTCCCGATTCTCCAAGTGGTTGCATGAACGCCAATGCGGAGCCGTTCGGAATGCAGACCTGTCAAGTACGTGTCGGGGGGACAGGCAGTGGAGTGAACAATGCCGACGTTTAGGGATTGGCCTCGTGTATCTCAGCCGGAGTCCGAGGCGACTCTGTGGCGCTACCTGACGGGAGCAAAGCTGGAAGACCTGCTAGCCACGGCAACGCTGTACCTGTGTAGGGTGGACCGTTTCGAGGACACGTTCGAGGGATCGATTGGACAGGCTGGCGCCGACCACAAGCGGAGATTGTTGAAGGAGTTCGCCGCGCCCGGACAGGACTCGTCTTACTACTCGGCAGTCTTGAGTGCCCGTGAACGGTTCCGGCGGTTCTTCTACGCAAGCTGTTGGCATGTGAGGGAGCACGAAGCCGTCTCCATGTGGAACACCTACCTTGGGGGAAACCCTGGCGTCGCAGTCAGAACGACCTTTGCCCGCCTTCGCTCCGCTGTGCCGACAGCGGAACCGGGCAGGCTGGTGGGAGGCCTCGTCAACTACGTCAACTACGGTCGAGACCTGTTCGACATGCTCGGTCCGATCGACGCCTACTTCTTCAAGCGAATCGAGTACGCGGATGAGAGAGAGTATCGTTTTATTTACCATCATCTGCCGGATGAGGTCTATCCAGAAGAAGCTCGTAAGTTGTTCTGGCTCCAGAAGCAGGGCCATGCCACCTCTATCCGCGTGGACCCTCGCGCCATGAACTTCGAGGTCGAGACACCGGATCACCATCGCCATCCGGTGAACCTCGGCGCGATGATCGACGCCGTCGTCTTGTCTCCGACCGCGCCCGCTGAGTTCGCGAAGCATGTCGCAGGGCTCGTTCGGAGGGCAAACGTGAACTGCCAAGTCGTAGCATCGTCCTTGTCCGGTGAACCTGAATTCTGATGATGGGCCGCCCAACCAGCCGATGCAGCCGACGGCCGCCGCTGATCGGCAAGGCGTTAGACTAGACCGCCTGAGAGAGAGCCTGAGAGAACGCTCATGAATATGCCCCGAGACGAGGCGATTCGAGTTCTGCAATCGGGGCGGGTCAGGGAATGGAACCTCCGCCGGGATCCATCCGACTGGCTTCCGGATCTTGCCAGTGCCGAGCTTTCTGGCGCCTATCTGGCTCGCGGTGATTTCGTAGGTGCGGGCTTCGAGGGAGCCAACTTCGCACGGGCGCAGCTGGGCTATGCTGACCTCAGGGAGGCCCATCTCAAAGGAGCCAACTTTGTTCAAGCCCAGCTCGTTGGAGCGAATCTCGCGGGTGCAGATCTCCGCGACGCGGATTTGCGTGGAAGCACGCTTGATGAGGCCAACCTATCTGGCGCAAGACTATCTGGAGTAAACCTCTCAGAGGCACGCGTCGGCCGAACGCTCTTTACCGGCGTTGATCTCTCAGCAGTCAACGGTCTCGATCGGATTCTGTTTTTCGGTCCCTGCAGCATCGACCGCGCTGCGTTTGAGGCGTCGGATGGGCACATTCCCCCGAGTTTTCTACTGGGATGCGGATTGGATCCTTGGGAACTGCCGTTGGTCAGGCTCTACAGTTGTGCGCTCGACAAGCAGAGCGTGTCTGCTCTCATGGATGCAGCGCATCGGTTGAAAGCGGGCCACAGCCTCATCTTGATTTCCTATGCGCACGAGGACAGCTCTCTCGTAGACCGACTTTACCAGGCACTAGTGAATGAGGCGCATGTCGTCTGGATGGATCGTAGGGACTCAACTGGTGGTGACATAGAGACTCAAGTGCGCGACCGGATAGAGGCAGCAGATGCTGTTATCATCGTCTTGTCACAGCACTCGCTTGCGAGCACTTGGGTCGAAATCGAATTGCAGATTGCACTGGACCTAGAGAACACAAGGGATCAGCAGATTCTCTGCCCGATCAGCGTCGATGACTCGTGGCAGAGCAAAATTGCTGGTCCGTGGCAAGCCGTCTCGAGGAAAACTGTTCTGGACTTCTCTGTCTGGGGCGAGGATGCTGCTTTCGATTCCGGTTTTCAGCGATTGTCGAAAGGCCTTCGGACCTTCTTTGGGAAGCAGCCGAGAGCAGTCTAACAACAGTATTCAGCGGACGGTGCTGCGCGCCGTCCGCTGATGCTGGGCATTAGACAAACAGAGTCGTACGAATGAAGAAAACGGCTCACGATATCGAGAACGGTTGGTGGAGGGTGCTCTTGGCCGTCTCACTCGTAGCGGCGGTTGGGGCGGGGTTACCCCTCCTTGCTCCTACTTTCTCAGGAACAATTATCGTGCTTGTTGGCCTGGTTGCATTCGCCGTTTCGTGCTCGCTTCATCCCAGGTACTGGTTTCGTCGCATGGCCTCGGCCTGCCTCGGCATAAGCGACGGCCTGCGGAGCAGCGCCTCTCATCGACGTCTACTGGAATTTTTGGTCCGGAACGGTTGGGCGATTCGCAATTGAAAAATCGAGTACTTTATCCGTTTGCTTTCTCATTGGCTGCCTCTTCTTCGCCGTACTCGATGTCATCGGAGCAGTTCCTAGCGCAAGGAATGGCGGAGAGAACTCCCTGGTGGTGGTATTCATCGCGGCCACGATCTGCCTCCTATTCGCACTCGTGTCGATTCTCCTGGTCGTGTACGGTCCGTTTGTCGTCGGAGGAGGCGGCGGGGGAGGCTTTGCAGCCAACTGGTGGATGGTGACCTCCTATCTTGTGATCGCCACCTCCTTGGTCGTCGCCGGGCTACGACATCGAGCGACTCTCGCTGCGAAGTTGTCTAAGATGCCGTCAGACCACGAGACTCATTGAGCGTGCCGGTGTTGCTTTGTTGCGCCAGGCACACCGCTCCAAGAGATCGGAGCCACCTTGTCGCGCGCATTCATCAGCGACCACTCAAGCGACTACGAGTTTGTGGAAGAGCGCACCCTGCCGTGTTGTCTCGCCTGTAGCTAGGCGTTGGGTAGCGGACCTCAAACTTGGGGATTGATCCTGGCGTGGGCGGCGAGAGAAGTTGGCCGAGGCGGTCGGCGTCGCGGAGGACGTTCGAGGTCCAGGATCCATGCCGCGGACGATCAGCTTCGCTCAGAAAGTGGCCTGCAGCCCAGCGGTTTCCGTGATCTGGCGCGCAAGCCGCTGGCGGTTGCTCGAAATCGGTCTCAGGGACAGGAAGTTGTACCCGATCTCACCGTCTTCGAGCCCCCGGAAGATCGGTGCTCTGGGCATCCTGTAGAAGTCCAGGGGGGCTCCCGATCGTTGAAGGCCCTTGGCGAGGGGCGTGCCTGGGAGCACGGTTTGAACGTTCGGGTAGAAACCGGCGACGTCGACACCGGTGTCTAGGATCGCGGTCGCGAGGTCACGGGTCTCGGCCAACGTCGAAGAAGTCTCGAGGAGCTCTCCTTCCGTCGTCATCGCCCCGAACATGAGGGAGAGGCCGATTGCAAGGCCCCGATCAACGACCCACCCTGCGCGCTCGAGGACGAGCTGGCGGTCGAGCCCTGGCTTTCGGATTCCGTCCAAGACGGTCGACGCACCGGATTCGATTCCGGTGTAGAGGTACGTGCAACCGTGGTCTGCCAGCTCGGCGACTCGCCGTTCCGTGAGCATCGGCAGGTAGACCTGGCAGCCCCACTCGCGGCCGAGTCGTCGGAGGAGCGGCAGGAGGCCCTCACGAATGCGGTGTCCGCCGGGAAAGATGCTGTCTTGGAAGTACAGAGCCGCACTCGGTGCGGCGGACGCGAGCTCCTCGATCAGGCGAAGTCCGAGACGAGATCGACTTTTCCTTCGAAGCTCCCCTCCGAGCAGAACGTGCAACGCCCGTAGGCGCAGCCACGCGAGACCATGAGTGGGATCGTCTCCGGCGCAGAGAAGGCGCTGAACCGGGGGAAGCTCGCGGGCCGAACCGAAGGCCCCCGAAAGCGACTCGGCGGCGGCGCGTGGAACGACTTCGACCCAGTGAAGACCCTGGCGTTGCACCTCGCCTCCCAAAGTGCACGGTCGAAGAAGCTCGGCGAGGAGTAAGGCGATCCGCGTAAGCCGCTGAGAGAGGCACCTTCGACACTGCCGGTTCCCCCGTAGCAGCGGAAGAGCATGGCGCGCCCGGCTGGACTCGAACCAGCGACCCTCGGATTAGAAATCCGTCCGGGGTCCGACGCAAGCGCCTGCGCGTTCAACGACTTAAGGAAACCTGTTGATTCCTCTTACAGGTTGGCTTACAGGCGCGGTCGGAACGATCTGGCTCGGGTTGTCGCCGCTTGGCCGAATTTGCCCGAGCATATCCGGGAGGCGATTGTGGCTTTGTTGGAGGTGACGCCCGAGACTGATCGATCAAAGTCCTCAGTGTGAGGGAGTCTGGAATGATACCTTGATCTGCTGAGTCAGGAGTGGCACATCGATGTATCCAGTCTCACCCTTCTGTGGTTCGATCAAAAACTTGGCCTGGACCAAGCTGTAGGCAGCCGACGGTGGCTGCCCGGCCCGTAGATCCGGGAGACGAAAGACCGTGACTAGCACAGATGAGTCCAGTCAGGCCTCCCCCTTCGCACAGCGCGCTTGCCGAGAGCTGCCCTCGTCGAAAGAAGTATTATGAGACTCGTTCGCCTCCGACTGTCCAACTTTTGGTCCTTCGGCCCGGGTCCCACCTTCATCGAACTCCCCGATATGACCTTTCTGCTCGGCCCAAACGGAGCGGGCAAAACAGCGGTTCTTCAGGCACTAGCGCGCATGTTCAGTCTCGACCCAGCACAACGAAGGATAAGGAGGTCTGACTTTCACATCCCGACGGATGAGGTACAAAACGATGCTCCGGGGACACGGGAGCTGTGGATCGAAGCGGACTTCGTGTTTCCTGAACTGACCGAGGATGATGCCAACGAAGGTGACCGTCCGGCTGTGCCGAGCAACTTTGCTCATATGCAATTGCTCGCGGAAGAAGGGCCCGCGCAAGTCCGCTTCCGGCTTAAGGCGAC
The DNA here is from genome assembly GCA_040219065.1 of Planctomycetota bacterium. Taxonomy (GTDB): domain Bacteria; phylum Planctomycetota; class OFTM77; order OFTM77; family OFTM77; genus OFTM77. The sequence continues at coordinate 1,480 of JAVJTD010000427.1, read as the reverse complement.
ACTTGATGAGGACGAAGACATCGAAGAGAGCCTCATTTACGTCGTCAGCGAGGACGAGGATGGGAATCCTGACCAAGAATGCCGAGTATCGAAGCAGGACAGGAACGCGATCCAGGTTCACTACCTTCCCGCACGCCGCGATCCTGCCGATCACGTCTCCTATTCTGCCAACGCACTCTTGGGACGCGCGCTGCGGTCTGCGAACTGGAGCGTTGAGCGCGAGGACATCATCACTCTAACGGACCAAATCAGCGCCGCGCTGACAGGCAACAACGCCATAAACGGGATAGGCGACGCACTGAAACAGCAATGGAGTTGCCTGCACAAGGGAGAATTTTACGCCGATCCCTCGATTTCATTTCGCCGCAACGAGATCGAAGGCTTGCTTCGGCACCTCAGTATTGGGTTCTCACCGGGCCACGGAGAGGACGCCGTCACCTTTGAGAGACTTAGTGATGGGCAGAAGTCTCTTCTTTACATATCACTCGTGCTCGCCATGCATCGCATCGGCAGCCAGGTCCTGAGCGGCGAGATGGGAGATGCGTTCGATATCGACAAACTGCGGCCAGCTATATTCACGCTTATCGCGCTCGAGGAGCCTGAAAACAGTCTTTCGCCCCACTATCTCGGGCGCGTCATCAGAACGCTGACGGAATTCGCCGAGGACGAAAACGGCCAGGCCTTGGTGGCTACACACTCACCCTCGCTGCTGCGACGAGTCCCCCCAGAGCTTGTCCGTTACCTCCGCCTGGGCCACGAACGGACGACAGTTGTCAAGTGCATAAAGCTGCCAGCAAACGAGCCGGCGGCAAAGTTTATCCGGGAGGGCGTCCAGACGTTCCCCGAGTTGTACTTCTCGCGTCTTGTTGTTCTGGGCGAAGGAGATAGTGAACAGATCGTGCTTCCTCGACTACTTGAGGCTCGGGGCATTCTCCTTGACGACGCCTCCGTCTCCGTCGTTCCGCTCGGAGGCCGGCATGTGAATCATCTCTGGCGGCTACTGAACGGGCTAGGCATCCCCCATGTCACATTGCTGGACCTGGACGTAGCTCGCTATTGGGGAGGATGGGGCCGTGTAAGATATGCCGCACAGCAGCTGTTGAAGTACTCTGACATCAGCGAGAACGAACTGACTCAGGAAGACATCGACGACATCCCCGATTGGGATAGCGAGCAAGGGATCATCATCGATGATTACGATTGGATTGACTGGTTAGAGACGTGCGGCGTTTTCTTCTCCCTGCCACTGGATCTCGACTTCATGATGATGATGCACTACCCGGAGGCGTATCGCGTGGAACAGAAAGAGCTAGCCCGGATATCTCACCAGTTCCGGCCGAGGGTGGCCTGACGGACTCCGAGGCTCGAGGTTGGCGCTTGCCGAAGTCGTCTAGCGGGCTTGATGCGCCGATGAGGGGGCAAGGTAGCGAGAAGTGTGAAGTGAAGTTCATATGAGTGGAAGATTTGCTCGCCTACGGAC
>JAVJTD010000417.1:0-8510 GCA_040219065.1 Planctomycetota bacterium | reverse complement strand
CCAAGACACCAAGACACCTCCTTCTGGGTGCTTGGGTGCTTGGGTGCTTGGGTGCTTGGGTGCTTGGGTGCTTGGGTGCTTGGGTGCTTGGGTGCTTGGGTGCTTGGGTGACTGGGTGACTGGGTGACTGGGTGACTGGGTGACTGGGTGACTGGGTGACTGGGTGACTGGGTGACTGGGTGCTTGGGTGCTTGGGTGACTGGGTGCTTGGGTGACTGGGTGCTTGGGTGCTTGGGTCGTTCGGAGCGCCGGCTTCAGCCGGTCTCGGTGCCCTGTCGCCAGGCGCTTCGGAACGCCCGATTTGTCCGGTCCGGTCTCCGTGTCTTCTGTCGGATGCGCAGTTACTCACGGCACCACAGCACCCAGTACACGCCCTCACTGCATCCGGATCTCGAATAGCTTCCAACGACTGACGCCGACTGGCACGTCGATCCACTGGGCGACGGTGTCCTCGCCCCAGGTGACCTCGACGCGGTAACGACCGGGCCGCAGCCTGGCGAAGGTCGTCGGAGCATACTCACCGATATCGGCCAAGCGCTCCGAGCGGACGAGTCGGCCGTCCGAGTCCGTGATTCGAATGAGGATGTTGCCGACGCCTCGCTGGATGCCACGCCCCACAGTCGAGACCGAGTTGACGTCGCCCACTCCCTCACCCGTCGTCCAGCGAATCTCCCACGCTCCCGCCGGCAGATCGCCGAAGAACTTCGGCACTCGATTGCCCACGATGTCGAAAGTCTCGTCCATCAGGACTCGGTCCCCTCCCTTCTCCTTCACCACGACATTCCCTCTCTGAAAACCCTCGGACGCCTTGGTAATCGCGAGCAAACAACCGACCGCCTCCTCGCAATCCACGGACAAGCGCGTCGTCTCGCCGGCCAGTACATCAACGGAGTGCTCTTGATCGGCCATGAGCTCTCCATGAATCACGACGCGATAGGTGCCCGGCCACAAGGACAGGATCGAGCGATCGAGCGGTGACGAGATCTCGAAGTCTCCCTCACCAAAAACATGGAGGCGTGCCGTCGAATCGACGGAGCTTCCACGCGTGACGTTCAGCTCGATCCTTCCAGGCAAAGGGACCGGCACGACACCGAGATCCAGCTCCTGCCCGCTAACCAGGTCGTACTCACCGATTCGATAGTCGGGATACCCCTCGAGCGAAGCTTCCAATCGCCAGTGGCCGGCCTCGATGTTCGAAACCGAGAATCGGTCCCCCTCGATGGCTGCGTCAGTCGTCCAGCTCCTCCAGTCATCGACTTGAGTGGCTCGGACCTTCTTGATCTCTACGGCAGATCCATCCTCGGCCCGGAGTCGGCCGAAGATTCGCCCGGCCCTCTCGAGCAGCACCTCGCCGACGTCCACCGTCTCGTTCGCGGCGAGCACAAACCGTCCGACCTCTTGATCGCTCGCGCCTGTCGATCGACAGGCCAGCCTATACGAGCCCGGCGGCAGGGGACCGACTCGAAAGGCACCGTCTTCGATCGTGCCGTATTGCTGCTGACGGTAGCCGCTCCCATCGACGGCGACCCAGACGTCGGTCGACTCCAAGAGCCAGGGATCCTCGGAGCGAAGCTGTCCCGTCAGGTACGACGACGGCATCATCGCCGCCGGCACCTCCAGTCGCAGGAAGCCGTCCTGGACCCGGACGCCGCGCCGAATCACGACAGGCGGATCGATGTCGATGCTCGGAGGATTGGCGAAGACCTGGTACTCGTACTCGGGAGACATGGTCTGCTGGAACCGTCCCTGATCGTCGGTCTGGACGATGAATCGATTGCCGTCCCGATCGATCGTGACGTACCAGCCGCCGAGGCCGAGGCCATCGGAATCGACGATCTGGCCTTCGATCACTCCTTGCTTCCTCAAGACCGGAAGCTGTGGCTCCCAATGCGCGGTCTCTCCCGCCTTCAGCTCGATCTGTTCGGAGAGCCAGAAGAAGCCCATCGTCGAGATGCTCACCTTCCCGGGCAAAAGGCCCTCCATCACAAAGCGGCCGTCCGCGCCCGTGCGTGTGCTCGATCCGATCCGGTCCCAATTGCCACCGATTCGGACGAGTGCATCCGCGAGCGGCTCACCGCCTTCCCAGGCGAGCCGTCCTTCGAGCTTGGCCGTGGCGGCCGGATCGAGGCGCCATTCGACGTGCGTCGTCATGCCGGCCGCCACATCGGCCTTGAACTGCCAATGCCCTTCATCAGTGATCACGTCGATCGGCAACGCGGTCTTCGGCTCGAGGCCCGGAAGCTCGAATTCGCCATCCGCCGCCGATCGCACGCGACGCTCCGAGGCCATGACGACTGCGCCGGCTACCGGCTCCCCCTGCTGACTCGAGAGTCTTCCGGCCAAGGTCCCCGCTGGTCCCGGAAGGACCAGGCGAAGTCGCCGCTTGGTGCCCGGACTACCATCGATGTGGTGGCTGTAGGAGACGCGATACCCTTTTGCCCAAGCCTGGATCGAGCGTCCGAGCACGTTCGACACCTCGAAGCGGCCATCGGCTTGGGATCGTCCCACCGGCACGCTCGTCTCGGGCTCATTGGCGATGTGCAGGCGAATCTCCGCGCCGACGACCGGTTGCCCGCGCTCGTCGACGACCACTCCGGTGACGTCGATGCCTCGCGGTATGAGTATCTGAAGCTTCGTGTCGCGGCCGCGCTCGACCGTCGCCTTTCTCACGGCGCCACCGCGGAGCGGCCTCACCGACCATTGCGTGGGCACCAGCCCGGAGATTCGAACCTCCCCGTCCTCGCCGGTGAGATAGGAGCGGGCAGAGTGGAAAGGGGCTGTGCCCGATCCCACTTCGATCCAGACTCCTTTGGCTGGCGTCCGCTCCTCTTCCCAAAGCGTCCGCACGAGGAGGTCCCCCGTCGACGGATCGCTCGAAGACGCCGGGGCGGCCTCATCCGCCTCGTCATCCGTAGGAGGCGTCTCGACGGGCAACGACTCTACGTTCTTCGGGCTCGACTCGAGCGGCTCGAGGACACTCACGGGACGGTCCGCAACCAGCTCGCCGGGTGTGTCTGCCCCTGACTCGGGCCAGCCCCACCACAGCAAGGCACCCAATGCTACGGCGACCACCGCCGCCACCGATTTCGAGCTCGTCATGAACCACCATCCCGACACGGCCAGTGACGCTCCGATCGACGCGCCCGTCGCCAGCGTGCTGCGCTCGGGGAGGAGCGGCAGGAGGGCGAGGCGCCAAGCGGAGTGACGACCGTCACGCTCGTCATCGAGGCGCGCGCGGAGCATCTCCAGCCCGCGGCGGAGCCGCGTGTGGACGGTCGCGGGCGGGACGTTCATCTCCCGTGCGATGTCCGACACCGACTTCTCGTCGAAGAAGCGCAGCATCACGGTCGTCCGATACGGCTCCCCTAGCCCAAGCACCGCGCCTACCAGGACGCGCTGCAGCTCGAGGCGCTCGACGATGCGATCCGTGGGCGGGATCCGCTCCTCCAGTGAAGCCGACTCTTCACGTCGCGATCGCCGCGACTCACCGCGGCGCTGCCGCCGGGCGAGGTTGCGAGCGACGATGGCGAGCCAGCCGCGAAGGCGCTCGAGCGAGCGCGGCGGCTTGGTCAGGGCCTGGAGCCAGGTCTGCTGGATGACGTCATCGACCTCGTGCTCATCGGCGAGGAGGCCTCGCACGAGCGCGCGCAGGAAGTCCTCCTGCTCGAGCAGGTCTTGAACGGTCGGTGAATCGGACATCGAGACCTCCGGCGGCTTCGTCCACGAATCTACCGAAGAGAGCCCGCCGGTCCCCGGATCTCTTCAGAATCTCGGCCAGCGCCCCGGATTGGATTTTCCAGTGTAACGACTCGCCCCGATGGCGGATTGGGCGTCGACGAGTTCGTCTCCCCCCTCGACCCACTGGAGGTTGCTTGCATGAATCGCCTCTCGACCGTCGCCCTGCCACTGTTGCTCATCTCCCTGCTGACGCAGGCTTTCAGCCAGAATGAATGTGCTGTCGAGGCCTACGCCAAGGTCAGCGATACCCAAGGCGGGTTCCTGGGAGGGCTGAACGACACCGACCGATTCGGCGGCTCGGTCGCCAGCTTGGGAGATCTCGACGGTGACGGCATCGGCGATGTCGCCGTCGGTGCGTATCAGGACAGTGACGACCTGTTCTGGTCGGGCGCCGTCTGGATCCTGTTCTTGAACCTCGATGGCAGCGTCCGATCTTGGCAACGGATCAGCGAGGGAAGCGGAGGATTCTCCGGCTTGTCGGTCGGCGTGCAATTCGGCTGGACGGTGGCACACTTGGGCGACATCGATCTCGATGGAGTGGCCGATCTCGCGGTCGGAGCCCCATGGACGAACACCGGCGGGCCGATTCGCGGCTCGTCGCACGTGCTGTTCCTGAACCCGAACGGTACGGTCCGCCAACACGTGGAGCACAGCAGTGTCGCCGGGTTCGCGGGACCGATCGACGACGGAGATCGATTCGGAAGCGCGGTAGCCGGCATCGGCGATCTCAACGGAGACGGGATCCAAGACCTCGCCGTGGGCGCGACGTACGACGACGGAGGCGGCCCCGATCGAGGAGCGGTCTGGATCCTCTTCCTCGACGCGTCGGGAAGCGTGCTCTCCTATCGCGAGATCGATGACTCGAGAGGCCAGCTCGGCCTCCAGGACGACGACGGCTTCGGTGCGGCCATCTGCGGCCTCGGAGATGTCGATGGCGACGGCGTTCGCGATATTGCAGTCGGGGCCGATCGGGACGACACCGGCGGCACGCAGCGCGGGGCCGTCTGGATCCTGTTCCTGAACGGTGATGGCTCGCTCAAGGCGAAGCAGAAGATCGCCAGTGGCACCGGTGGCTTCCAAGGCGTACTCGAGGACTTCAACGGATTCGGCAGCGGGCTGACCTCACAAGGGGATCTCGATGAAGACGGCATCCCGGACCTGGCTGTCGGCGTCTGGCGAGACAATGACGGCATCGGCTCGAACGTCGGCGCCGTGTGGACGCTATCCCTGAACAGCGACGGGACGGTGAAGGGCCATTCGAAGATCAGCGCCACCAGCGGCGGGTTCTCCTACCCTCTCGTCGACAACAACTGGTTCGGCTCGGGGATCTCGTATTTGGGCGATCACGATGGCGATGGGACCGTCGATCTGATCGCGGGCGCCATGGGCGACGACGACGGTGGTGCGGACTACTTGGCCAACCGCGGGGCTGCCTTCGTCCTGTTCCTGCAAGACGAGCTGCGGCTCGATGGCCTCTCGAAGGATCGCGGTGGATTCCTGGGCGGGAGCTCCATTCGCCTGACGGGCCAGGGCTTCAACCCGGCGACCCAGGTCACCTTCGGTGGTGTGTCGGCGACGAGTGTCCAGTATGTCGACGATCGGCATCTCGATGTGATCGTGCCACCCACCTCGGAGATTCCAGGACCGTCCTTCGGATCGGGCAATCCGCAGCCGGCAAGGGTCGGGACTCGATCCGTCGATGTCCGAGTGCTGCACGAGAGCTGCGAGAGCACATTGGAGGACGGCTACACCTACGTGGCGAAGCACTGAGGCGAGCGCCTCTTGAAAGTGGGCCATCTGTGCCGGGAACAGATCGCCAACTTTGGGTCGCAAAGTGGGCCATCTGTGCCGGGAACAGATCGCCAACTTTGAGTAGAATCCGGCCGCTTTCGAGATGCCGTGTTCCTGGAGCCCTTCGATGTCGATCCGTGCTGCTGTCCTGCCTGCTCCCGATCAGAAGATCGAGCTGCGTGAGTATCCCGAGCCCGAGCTCGCGCCGGGCGGCGTCTTGCTGAAGACCGAGTTCAGTGAGGTCTGCGGCACCGACGTCCATCTCCAGGACGGGCACCTCCAAGGAGTCCCTTACCCCATCATTCCGGGTCACGTCAGCGTCGGTCGCATCGAAAAGATGCGCGGCACGGTCAAGGACGAGCACGGACAGCCATTCAAAGAGGGCGACCAGGTCGGCTTCATGGATGTCGTGGGCTCATGCGGGAAGTGCTGGTACTGCCAGGTCGCCAAGGCCTCCACGCGCTGCCCCGAGCGCAAGGTCTACGGCATCACGATGCCGGCCGACGGTCTCTTCGGTGGTTGGGCCGACAAGATCCTGCTGCGGCCCGACGTGCAGCTCCTGCGCTTTCCCGAGGGCCTCACTGCCGAAGACTACATCGGCGGCGGCTGCGGCTTGAACACGGCGTTTCACGCTGTCGAGCGCGCCCAGATTCGACTCGGCGACATCGTGCTCGTCCAAGGCGCCGGACCGGTCGGCCTGTCTTGTGCCGCGTTCGCTACCCTCTCTGGCGCTCACGAGGTCTGGATGATCGGCGCGCCTTCGAAGCGCCTGGAGTTCGGCCGCAAGATGGGCGTCGATCGCTCCTGGGACCTGGCGAGCACCACTCTTGAAGCTCGCCGCGAAGAGATCCTCTCTCGGACTCACGGACGGGGTCCCGACATCGTGATCGAGGCGACGGGCAACCCCAAGGCGATCCCCGAGGGCCTCGACCTGGTGCGCGATCAAGGCCGCTACGTCGTGGTCGGACACTACACCGACGCGGGTGAGATCCCGATCAATCCACACACCCAGATCAACAGGAAGCACGTCGAGATCCGCGGCTCCTGGGGCAGCGACTTCAGCCACTTCTACCGCTCGATCCAGGTCCAGGCGAAGCACAAGGACCGGTTCCTCTGGCGAGAGATGGCGGACCGGACGTACTCGCTCGACGATGCCCAGAAGGCGCTCGACGCCGTCCGTGCCCAAGAAGTCGTCAAAGCCCTGATCCGTCCGGTGTGAGTGGGGACACGGAGAGCTTCACACGGAGGACACGGGGAGCAGGGGGGAGATATACACGGGGGGCACGGGGAGCACGGAGGAGTTTTCAATCCTGTCGGTCCGCGGAACGGTCTGTATGAAGCGGTCGGTAGACTTGCCGATTCTCGTTCTTTCTTGGCGATCTCTTCCCGGCACAGATGGCCCACTTCTCAGGTGAGCGATCTCTTCCCGGCACAAATGGCCCAATTGTCAAGGCCGATCTGAAACCAGAGCCCGCACGGGTCCCTGACACGGAGCCGCTGCCGTTGGAACGGCGAGGTTCACGGCGAGGATCTCTTCCGTCGACGCCGCTGACGATCGAATTGGGAGGCGCAGAGCAAGGGGCCATTCGGAAGGCGCTGTCTCGCTGCGCTCTGACCCAAGCTCGCTTGCGCAGAGCTCTCGCCGACAGACTCGGTCTCTGATTCGCTCGACTTGGGCACTCCATCGCCCTCAGGCTCAGTTTCGCCAGATCCGAGGCTCCGTGGCCGGATGCTGTCGGGTGGCAAGGTGTCGGCTCGAGATGATTGCACTCTCGGACCTCCAACGGCTGAACCGTCTCGAGGAGTGCCGTGACTTGAGCACCCTTCCGTCAGCCGTCATACTGCGGCTTCTGAGATTTTCCCGGCCGCACCCCACACGACGGAGGAAGCCTTCATGTCGACGTCCTCGGGCGACATCGAATCGGTCCTGAAGGAAGCACGCGTCTTCGAGCCCCCGAAGGAGTTCGCCGAGAAGGCCCACATCGGCAGCCTCGAAGAGTACGAGACGCTCTACCGGCGGTCCGTCGACGATCCCGAGGGGTTCTGGGGCGAGCAGGCCGAGACCTTGCACTGGTTCCAGAAGTGGAACCGCGTCCTCGAGTGGGAGGCGCCGAACGCGAAGTGGTTCCTCGGCGGCACGACCAACGTCGCCTTCAACTGCCTAGACCGTCACCTCACCACGCACCGGCGCAACAAGGCGGCGATCATCTGGGAAGGCGAGCCCGGCGATCAAAGGGTCCTGACCTACGACATGCTGCACGCCGAGGTGTGCCGCACCGCGAACGCGATGAAGTCGCTCGGTGTCGGCAAGGGCGATCGCGTCATCGTCTACATGCCGATGGTGCCCGAATTGGCCATCACGATCCTCGCCTGCGCCCGCATCGGTGCGACGCACAGCGTCGTCTTCGGCGGCTTCTCGGCCCAGGCGCTGATCGATCGCATCGGCGATTGCGAGGCGAGCTTCGTGGTGACGGCGGACGGCGGTTGGCGGCGCGGCAAGGAGGTCCCGCTCAAGCCGCAGGTCGATGAAGCCCTCGCCGCTTGCCCGAGCGTGAGGCACAGCCTCGTCCTGAAGCGCACGGGCTCGAACGTCACGATGAAGAGCGGCCGCGACGTCTGGTGGCACGATGTCGTTCCTAAGGCCTCACTCGACTGCCCGGCCGAAGAGCTCGACTCGGAGCATCCGCTGTACATCCTCTACACGAGCGGCACGACCGGTAAGCCCAAGGGCATCGTCCACTCGACCGGCGGCTACCTCCTCGGCGCCAGCCTGACCGCCAAGTACGTCTTCGACCTCAAGGACGAGGACGTCTACTGGTGCACCGCCGACATCGGCTGGGTGACCGGGCACTCCTACATCGTGTACGGCATCCTCGCCAACGGAGCCACCTCTCTCATGTACGAAGGCGCTCCCAACCATCCCGGGCCGGACCGCTTCTGGGACATGGTCGAGCGCTACCGGGTCAACATCTTCTACACCG
>JAVJTD010000398.1:0-3499 GCA_040219065.1 Planctomycetota bacterium | reverse complement strand
CAGCATCACGAACACCAAGGATCATCCTTCCTTCAACTCGAACACGCATCTCAACGGCGTCGTCGAAGTGCACTTCATCTACATCGATGGCGACTACTGGACCGAGTTCGGGTTGAAGGAAGGATCATCCTTGGTGTTCATGATGCTGATGACCGTGCCGCTGCCCGACTGGGACAGGTACTCGGGGTAGATCAGCAAGCTGCCGGGCTCGGGCATACCGGCCGACGCGGTGGCGCTCAGACCGGCGACGAGAGCACCAGCGACGACGAGAGTCTTCAGAGAGCGAAACATCACATACCTCCTGGTATCGTTTCATGGGCCGGAGTCCGAGCGGAATGCAGGATCTCCGGGCTGCCTGGCTTGATTTCGATGTGTCGCTCTTGGCAAAGCCGGAGCCAGACGAGGTCGCGCAGGCGCAAAACTGCCAGGACCCACGAAATCGATGTTCGAAACGTGTCGTTTTCGGAGGTTTTTGAGGTTCTCGGGCCTCTCGAAGCGCTGGGAGTCACCGAGAAATCGCCCGTTTCGCGCGGACGGCAGATCGGTCAACTCGAGCAGATGTCGCAGCGGATCGACACGCCGAGGTGGCGATGCATCAACCGCTCCCCTCGGGCTCGCTCAGCTCTTCCCGTTCAGGCCGGCTCGATAGTAGGCCAGCTCGGCGATCGAGGCTTGGACGTCGTAGAACGCGTCGTGCTGTCCGATCCCGTCCCGGAAGCGTGCCTGAGGAAAGAAGCGCTTGAGGTTGGCCTCGTCGTCCTTGGTGAACGCCTCGCCCGAGTGATGATGCTGCCACTCGGTCTTGAAGCTCGAGACGTCGAGCAAGCGATAGTGCAGGCGGGAGAGGAACGTTGGCAAGAAGCGGCGGGCGAGGTACCAATCGGCGTGGACGCTGTTGCCGGCGAGGATGGGCCGTTGCCCGATGGACTCGGGGGCGGGACCGAGCACCTCGTCCAGATAGGCGGCGAGTCGGGCGTCGATCTGCTCGGTGGGGAGGCCTTCGGCCTGCGAGCCTTGGACCACGTGAGGGATCTGCTGACGGACCCAGTCGCTGATCGCGTCCTCATGCCCCTTGGGCAAGGAGACGAATGCCTGGAATCCGCCGGGCTCGAGGGGCGTGAGCTCCACGTCGGTGATCAAGACGGCCACCTGCAGGAGGAAGGCCGACTCGAGCTCGAGCCGGGTGTACTCGGTGTCGAACCAGACGTAGTGCGTGCTCATGCGGAGGACTCCTGACTGACCGGCTCTCGAGGGCAACGTCCCTGGAGAAAGTTGCCGGTGTCCACTCCGTCCCGGCGAGAGACCGAGCGACCCGCCGGATGGTCGTTCGAAGCCTCGGCAATGGAGAGGCTCTCGGCGTTCACCGACCTTCGCCTCAGGCGGGTCCGGTTGCGTATCGGTGGATCGGAGCTACCAGATCGAGCGCTGCGATGCAATGCCGAAGGGGCCGAAGAGGACGGAGGCCTTCCTTCCGATTCCGGTAGGTCGAAGTTCGGCTCGCGGCCCGTTCGATTGGAGAGGGCAATATGATACCCTCTCGGGCTGTCCGATCGCCGAGGTGGCCCGTACCTCGGATCCAGAACACAGAGAGCGAGCAGAGCCGATGGAGCGTACGATCCCTAAGGAGGATCAGGTGGTGCACACCGAAGACGTGGAGCAGCACGAGGGGAGGAAAGCGGTGGAGCCGGATCACGTCGAGAGCCGGGATCTCGATCCGCAGGAGACCCAGGAGTGGATCGATTCGCTCGAAGCGGTCTTGGAGCACGAGGGCGCCGAGCGCGTTCTCTATCTGCTCAGCAAGCTACATGAGCGCGCGCTCAGCCGAGGCGTCGCGCCGCCTTTCTCGGCCAACACGCCTTACATCAACACGATCCCGGTGAAGGACCAGCCCGGGTATCCGGGCTCGCGTGAGATCGAGCGCCGCATCAAGAGCATCATCCGCTGGAACGCCATGGCGATGGTGGTGCGGGCCAACAAGCACAATGCCGGCATCGGCGGTCACATCTCGACCTACGCTTCGGCGGCGACGCTCTACGAGGTGGCCTTCAACCACTTCTTCAAGGGGCAGGGCGACGGCCACTCGGGCGATCTCATCTACTTCCAGGGCCACGCCTCGCCGGGCATCTACGCTCGCGCCTTCCTCGAGGGACGTCTCAGCGAGAAGCATCTCGCGAACTTTCGGCAGGAGCTCGAGGACGGCGGCGGCCTGTCCTCTTATCCGCACCCCTGGCTCATGCCGGGCTTCTGGCAGTTCCCGACCGTCTCGATGGGGCTCGGTCCGATCAGCGCGATCTACCAGGCTCGCTTCAACCGCTACCTCGAGAACCGCGGCCTCAAGGACGCCGACGACCGCAAGGTCTGGTGCTTCATGGGCGACGGCGAGTGCGACGAGCCCGAGTCCCTTGGCGCCCTGACCCTCGCCTCCCGCGAGAAGCTCGACAACCTGATCTTCGTGATCAACTGCAACCTGCAGCGCCTCGATGGCCCGGTTCGCGGCAATCACAAGGTCATCCAAGAGCTCGAGGCCGCCTTCCGCGGCGCCGGCTGGAACGTGATCAAAGTGATCTGGGGCAGCGACTGGGATCCGCTCCTCGCCGCCGACGACTCCGGCGAGCTGGTGCGGCGCATGGGCGAAGCCGTCGACGGCGAGTATCAAAAGCTCATCGTCGAGCAGGGCTCCTACGCCCGCGAGCACTTCTTCAACTCCGACTCCCTCAAGAAGCTCGTCGAGCACCTCAGCGACGACGAGCTGTGGCGCCTGCGCCGGGGTGGCCACGATCCGGTCAAGGTCTTCGCAGCCTATGCGCGCGCCATGAAGCACAAAGGGCAGCCGACGGTCATCCTCGCCAAGACCATCAAGGGCTACGGCCTCGGTGAAGCGGGCGAAGGACGCAACGTCACCCACCAACAGAAGAAGCTCAACGAAGAGGAGCTGCGCGAGTTCCGGACTCGCTTCGGCATTCCGATCTCCGACGACAAGGTCACCGAGGCGCCGTTCTACCTACCTCCCGAGAGCAGCCCCGAGATCCGCTACCTGCGCGAGCGGCGCGAGGTGCTGGGCGGATCCGTTCCGACGCGGCCGGACCCGGCGCCGCCTCTCGAGACGCCGGGCATCGACGTCTTCAAGGAGTTCTTCCGCGGGAGCGGCGACCGACCGGCCTCAACGACGATGGCATTCGTTCGCACCTTCGGGGAGCTGCTGCGGCAGAAGAACCTCTCCGACCTGCTCGTGCCGATCATCCCCGACGAGGCCCGCACCTTCGGGATGGAGTCCTTGTTCCGGCAGATCGGTATCTACAGCAGCGTCGGTCAGCGCTACGAGCCCGTCGATCGCGATACGTTGCTCTATTACCGCGAGGCGAAGGACGGCCAGATTCTCGAAGAGGGCATCACCGAGGCCGGCTAGATGGCCTCGTTCCGCGCCGCCGGCACGGCCTACTCGACGCACGGGATCAACACGAGCCCCTTCTTCATCTTCTACTCGATGTTCGGCTTCCAG
>JAVJTD010000389.1:0-17714 GCA_040219065.1 Planctomycetota bacterium | reverse complement strand
CCGATGCGGGCAGGATGCCCGCGCTCCCAGTGAAGCCGGCGGTCCGAACGACGACGTGACTAGCTTCAGATCAGGGGAGCCCCCGCCGGCGGACCGGCGGAGCATACAGGGGTGAAACGATCGGAGCCCGAACAGGTCCCTGGCGCGGGGTTGGGAACACGCTAGCGCGCACTGAACTCGTGATCGATTCAGAGGGGCTTCGTGAGGGACGACGGGACCGGATCCGGCAGGCGATGGCGTGGGAACGTTCCGACGCCCTGACCGACGGGCATGTCACATCGTCCCTTACTCATCGCCAGACGGATGAGGCCCCCGCCGTGAACCTCGCCGTCCCAATGGCAGCGGCTCCGTGTCAGGGACCCGTGCGGGCTCTGGTTTCAAGTCAGGGGAGCCCCCTCCGGCGAACCGGCGGAGCATACGTGGCGGGCCCTGGCGCGCGCTCCCACCGACGCCGGCTCATTCTGACGACCTGTCGGTTTCGCCAGACTCTTGTCCATTGTCCTTGTGCTCGCGCCGGTTCTTGCGCATCTGTCGAAAGCTGATCAGCTTCTTCGAGGGCTCGTCCCACAGCTTCAGCCCCAGCGCCTTGAGGCTCTCCATCAGGGTCATCGGCTTTACCTGCTCGAACAACGGCTCGGAGCGGTGACAGTGCTCGAGGTTGTAGTTGGGAATGCGTGGGCTGAGGTGGTGGATGTGGTGAAAGCCGATGTTGCCCGAGAACCATTGCAGTACCTTCGGGAGACGGAGGAACGAGCTTCCTTGCAATGCCGCCGCGGAGAAGTCCCAGTCTGTCCCTCGCTCCCAGTAGACGTCCTCGAACTGATGCTGGAGGTAGAACAGCCATACGCCGACACCGCCGGCGACGAACATGGCTGTGAGTTGGATGAAGAGATACGGCAACAAGCCAAAGAGAAAGCTCATGCCGGTTGCCATGAGCAGGATCGCGCCGTTCATCCACCACACCGAGCGGCGCTCCCTTTGGCTGGCTCCAGAGCGAGGGAGACGCTGCAAGACCAGGAACAGGACCAGGGGGGCAATCCCGAAGAGCACGAGCGGATTGCGGGCAAGCCGGTAGGCGAAGCGCCTCCAGCGGGATGCTTCCAGGTATTCCTGAACGGTGATGGTCCAGACATCGCCCGCGAGCCGCCGGTCGAGGTCGCCCGTGGTGCCGTGGTGGACCGCGTGCTCGCCCCGCCAGTGGTAGTAGGGCGTGAACGTCAGCAAACCTGTCACGAAGCCCCAGATGTCGTTCGCTCTTCGCGAAGCGAAGAAGGACCGGTGGCCGCAGTCATGAAAGATGATGAACGTACGCACCAGGAACAGCCCTGCCAGCGCCGCCAGGGGAAGCGTCAGGAACCAGGACACGCCGACGCTCCAGTACATCACCGCCCACAGCACGACGTAGCTGCCCAAGGTGTTGACGAGCTGCCAAGACGCTCGCCAGGCGTTCGGCTTTTCGTGTCGGCGGACGACTTCCTTCCAGGACGCGGCGCCGGCCTTGCCTGATACCTTCATTCGTTCATTCGTCATAGCCATGATCCTCGACTCCTGCGGTGAGCATGAATACCGTTATCGCACCGAATCGCCGGGTCATAGATGACTGTTCGAAACCTTCCTCGAGCTCGATCGTCTCTAGCTCATCGGGCACCGTGGGCAGAGGGCCCCGGTCGAATCTGACGGACACGGGCATCGCTTCGGGAGGCCGAGACGACCATCGAGACGGTACCAACATCGTGCGCCACGGTCATCGGGGCACCGCGATCTGGCAAGCGCACGCCTCTCCGTGAGGCCGTCATCGGATGGATGATACGCCGTTGGACGTCATCGACCGTAGTGCCTGGCGCTCCTGGACGGTCGGACCTTCGGGGTACATCCAGCATGCCGGCGCCGCGGACCGCCCGCCCCCGACCGGATCGCCGAGCTACTCGGGCGGATCCGAATTGAAGGGAGTGTAGACGCGCCGGGCCGTGCCACGCGAGGGCCAGGCTCTTCCGGCTGCTTTGGCTCGAGGCTTCAGAGGCCTTCCGGGGCGGGTATTTGGATCGTCGTTCCGATCGAAGGCGGATCGATCTTCCGCAACTCTCCTTGGACCAATGTGACCAGAATCGTGGCCGGGTCTTCCAGGCTGGTCTCGAGGTCGACCTGAATCCTGGTTGGCCAGCCGCGGATAGATTCCAGCACTCGAACTCGCAGACCTGCTTGATCGACCTCATAACCCGGCCAGATCGGATTCCGCTGCGGATCACGGAAATAGTGAACGTCGAATGCCAGGTCGACACTGCTCAGCTCGAATCGGCCAGGTCCCGTTCGAGTCAACTGGTGCCGTCCTTGCGTCATCGACAAGAGCCACCAGCGACGCTCGCTCGAGCTCGAAGCCTGAAGCACGGCGTCCCCGACTTGTCCGACGAGCCAATTCGGTGAATTCACGCAAATCACTCTCGTCGAGCCGGTCACTTTCCGAGAGACCGCTCTCAGGGTCGCCACTTCGGACTCGGCTCGTCTCACGTGCTCGAGACACGCGGCATGCGCTCGAAAGGGAGCCACTACCAGGTGGCAGGCGACGAATGCACCGAGAAGCGCCAGCGGCAGCTTTGCTCGAGGCGGCCCGGCTCCTCTCCGGTGAATACGTCGGCAGAGCTCCTCCGCTCCACAGCCGACGACCGCCGCCCAACCGACCGACGGAGCCAGGAGAGCTCGGTCATCGGGAAAGCCGCAGAGCGCCGGGATCACCGAGCAGAAGGATCCGACGACCAGCCAGTCCAGATGCCGACGTCGGAGTGCGGGCAGCCTCCCGCGAAGGAAGAGAGTCCCCATGGCGAGTACCGCCAAGCCGGGGATCGTCCAACTCCCGAGCTCGAATCCGGTCGTCATTCGCCCCAGCAGCACGCTCGCCCGATGACCGGCCACCTCGGCCAGCCGACCCGGCTCTCTCATGGCATCGACGTACTCGAAGGCCTCGGAGGCTCCTCGGCCAGCGGCGCGGTACAGGACCAGGTAGCCGACCAGGATCAAGATCTCGGTCCGAAGAGCGAATCTCGGTTTCCGGCGAGAGGTCAAACCTCGGCACGCTTCATAGGCGAGGAGATAAGCGAAGCACTGGAGAGCGGACTCACTGGCGGCCAAGGCTCCGAGAAGACACCCGATGGAGAAGAGCCGCCAGAACGAGGAGACCCTTGTCTCACGCCAGTGAACATGCGCGGCCAGGCCCGCCAATCCGAGCGTTGTGGCCAAGAGTGTGTGTCGCGCGCTCAACCACACCACGGCCTCGCCATTCACGGCCGAAAGGCTGAAGGTCAACACACTCCAAAAGGCGACCCTCCTCTCGAAGATCGAGAACATCAGGAGCCCGACGATCGAGATGAGCACCAGCCACCACAGCACGGAATGAAGCTGGTAGCCGAGGCGGTCCCTCCCGAAGAGGGCGAAGTCGACGTTGAAGGTCAGGCTCGTCAGAGGACGCCAGAGCGCGTACCTCCAATCCGAAGACGTGAACCAGGGCAGCGCGCCCGAGTCGACGAGCAATTCCACATCCTGGCGCTGGCCACTCGAAAAGCGATAGAGATCGAGCCGAGACCCCATCCAGGGGGAAGTCTCGTCGATTCCCCCGAGGATCAAGAGCTCGTCGAGGTCGAAAGGAGCGAAGAGTGCCGGGAGATGGATGACGAGAGTCGCCATGAAGGACGTGGCGAGAGCAATCCAAAGCCACGGGCGACGCTTGGACTTCTCGATTCGCTCAGCCGCGAGAGTCGTCATGTTCACCTCCGATTCGGGCGGTGAACAACGCTCATCGCAAAGCCTGGACCTGGGGTTTGGGAATCGATTGACCTTCGCCATCTCTCGCCGGCCCGGCGGCTCCCGATCCAATCAGAGCGCGAACGGCGATTCGCTCGAGCGCTGGTCAGTGAAGATCTCGAAACGAGTCGAGACATCGAGGTAACGCTCCACTCGTCCGATCCGACAGGCGACCGCGTCTCGAGAGCGCTCGGAGTCACTCATCGGGTCCGAGCGATATCGCGGTCCGACGCTCACTCCCGGGCTCCTCCCGCGAGGTGAACCGCCTCTTTGCGGTTGCCGAAGACCCCGGGAGGCGGTGGTCGACCCAAGCAGGGTCTCGGCGTGCCCGAGCGTCTCTTCCGGCTCAAAAGTAGCTCGGCGACGTTGACCAGCTTCGATCGCGCGAACACCCGATTCCTCTGGTTCCAACGGTTCACTTCGGGCGAGGACATCCGACTCAGCGTCGGGTGCGACGATGGGACATGGACGAGCGGGTTGCCTCACGGTTCGAGCGGTATCACGCCCGGATCGAGGTATCCCATGACGGAGTGCTCAGCAGGCAGATCGCCCACGCCCGTCGAATGGTGAGCCGCTCGTGGAAGCTCGCCGCAAGCTTGCCGTGGTCGACCGGGTACTGGCCGTAGGCAGGATCCCCGGAACTGCGAGCGGCGTAGAGACCGTCGCCTCGGCAGCCGAAACGGCGGGCGATCAAAGGGACCCCGTCACAGTTGATCCGCACCTCCGCCCTCGAGCATTTGCTACCCTCAGGGTCTCCACACCTTGTCGGAATTTCGTGTCGGCGGAATCGTTGCCCACTCATTGACTCAGAGCATGATGAACGTCACTCGTGAACCGCGTCGTCGATCCCTCGCTCATCGGCGCCTGACACTCGGATTGCAGGCCGTCATCGCCATCGGAATCGTGCT
This sequence comes from Planctomycetota bacterium, assembly GCA_040219065.1. Taxonomy (GTDB): domain Bacteria; phylum Planctomycetota; class OFTM77; order OFTM77; family OFTM77; genus OFTM77. Next base: position 13,014 of record JAVJTD010000389.1, on the reverse strand, counting down.
CGAGGTCTTCGAGCGACAATGGCTGAACGTCCTGATCACATCCTCCATCCTCCTTCTCACCGCGCTTCCGGCGCTCATGGCCAGGCGCTTTCGAGTGATCATTCCGACCGAGTTCGAGCTCATGACGATCGCCTTCATCTTCGCCGCGCTCTTTCTGGGCGAGACTCGCGACTACTATGGCCGGTTCTGGTGGTGGGATCTCGCGCTGCACGGGACTTCGGGTGGCTTGCTCGGAATCCTCGGAATCCTTCTCGTCTATCTGCTGAACGAAAATCCCCGGATCGATCTCCAAATGCAGCCCGGCTTCGTCGCCTTCTTCGCGTTCTGCTTCTCGGTGGCCGTGGGTGCTCTCTGGGAGATCTTCGAGTTCGGTATGGACGAGCTGTTCGGCATGAACATGCAGAAAGCGATGCTCGATGATCCTTCTGGATTGACCGATACGATGTGGGATTTGATCGTCGACTCGGTCGGGGCCGGTGTCGTCGCCCTCTTGGGCTACTGGACGATGAAGCGAGGCACCCAGACCATGGTGGAACGATGGATCCGGAAGTTCATCACGAGCAATCCACGCCTTTTCACTCGTCGATAAGGCCGGCCCCTCATTGGAGCCTTTGCGCTGCAAGAAGTCGGTGATCGCCTCGCACGGCTCCGGCGCGACTTGCCACCGGGATCGGGCTGGCGAGACGGCGCGCGGAGCTGAGCCTGCCGATGGCACGATCTTCACCGATGCCTCAGGCGAGCTCGCCTCGTCGTTCGGCGGCCTTCCATCCGGAGCTCGAGCGAGGCACCCGATAGACCGTGCTGAATCAGAACCCGCTCAGGACCTTGGTCGAGGAGCTCGGGATGGAAGCCGACGACCCAGTACTCGCCGTCCGGTACGCCCGCCAGGTCGAAGTGGCCATCCGGGCGTGCCCAAGCGCCGATCGCCCGGCGGCGTGCCGCCCGATCGAAGGACCGCGGCGGCTCGAGCTCGGATCCTGCTCGGAAAGCCAAGACGCCTGCCTTTGCGAGGGGATGCCCTTCCGAGCTGAGCACTCGCCCCGAGATCGTCGCGCCGCGCTCCAGCTCGAGCTCCAGAGTCTCAGCGGATGGTAGCGAGACACCGCTGGCGCGGGGCGCCTCCGCGTCGGCGAGGTAGGCAACCGCCTGAGGGGTCGTGAGCGACTCGGTCACATGAAGGAGCAATCCGACGAGCAGCTTGAACCCGATGACCCCGAGCGCATAAGCGTCGACCTTGGGCGTGATGGCCCCTTCGGCCAACTCGAGCTGCTCGGGCGCCATGTAGGGACCGCCACCTCCGGTTGTCGCCCCGCCTTCCTTTCTCGAGGCCTCCGTTGTGTGCCAGCCTCGCGGAACGAGATATTGAGCGTCAGCAGGCCGACGAGCTCGGCCTCGCTTCGACCGCCAATAGGTGTGCCCGGTAGCTGACACTGCTTCGGTCGTGCAGCCTGGTTTGCCAGGGGACGTCCTCGTCCTCGCCGATGATCTCGAGCCCGGGTACCGATTGCGGATGGGCGCCTTCGGTGAGCAGCGCTCGCAGGAGCGGCTCACTGGCGCCTGCGCCCGGGCCTCTTTGCGAATGGCCACCGATCCAGCTCTCGAGCGGCGTCACGTTGGTGGACCAATCGTAAGGTGTCGACAACAGTGCCGGGCTGCCTGGGCGCATCACGTCACGAACGGATCCGAGCATCGCGCTCGGTGCGGTGAGGCAATCGAGGACGTTTAGCGCCGTCACCATCCCGAAAGTCGCGTCTCGGAAGGGCATGGCGAGGGCGTCGCAGACCCAGAAGTCGACATGCTCACTGCCTTCCGTATCCACCTGGAGCTCGCGGCGATCGTATACGATCCCCACTCGCCGCCTCGGATACTGCACAGTGCCTTGTTCCAGCACTCGCCGCGCGACACCCAATAGCGAGAAGTTGATGTCGATGCCGAGCACGGGCGTCTCGAAACGCCGCGCGAGCTCGAAGCTCGTTCGCCCGGCAGCACAACCGATGTCCAAGATCGGGCCGTTGATCTCGCCTTGGACCATCGCCAACCCGCGCTCGAGGCAGCGAACGATCGAGCCGGGGCGAAGCTCGTCCGAAGCCCCCTCATCGGGATCCAGGTCGCCGTAGTGGTCCCAGGTGTAGGTGCTGAGATGCTGGCGGGTCGCGTCGTGGTAGGTGGCGGGTCCGACGCAATCCCCGATCAGACTCTCGGTGCGCCCAGAGAGATCGGTCCGCGCCAGAAGCGTCGGGAGGTGGTCGCTGACGTATCGGCGAATATCGGGAACGAGGAGGGGCGCGCCATCGAGGATCGGGTACTCGAGCTGGCACTCAGCGCTCGTGCAGTGCAGCACGCCTTCGACGATGCCCGCCGTGGACTCGCGCTCGACGTGCCCGATGGCCAGCGGGCTCACTCGCCTCGCCGAGACGCGGCAGCGCGGGCAAACAGGTTGCAGGCTCTCGAAGTGCTGCCGGCGCATGCGCCTCAGCCGCCGATCACGACCGTCGGGCAGCCGGGAGACAAGATCTTGCCAACGGGGGAGGGAATCGGCGCGACACAGCTCGTATGAGACGTCATGTCATTGACCCTAGCCGCCGGCATGTTCTCGATCATCACGCTCGACGAGCCTTTGGCGATGACGCCCGGTCCGGCGGGAACACAGCTCGGCAACATACAAGGGGCCGACATGTCGCCCACCCGTGCGGCCGGCTGTCCACCGATCATCACGGTTCCCGCCCCTTTGGTGATGGCGAGGGGGAGCGCCGGATGCGCGGAGGGTGTCGGCGTCGGAGCCGGCGGATGAATCGGCGCATGGCAGTGCGGCGCATCCTGCTTGATCATGTCACCGACGCGTGCGGCGTTGCCCATGGTGTGGCCTTGGCTCCTGGGAGTCACTCGTGCGAGATCGCCCCAGTCTAGAGACTGGCACCAAGAGTGCAACGGCGGGGCTGGGTGATGCGCCGGGTGCTCCCGGACGCTCGACGGATTGCCTTCCCCCCCACCTGCGGGAGAAGTACGCTTGCACGAGGGGAGACGGTCACGGCAGTGAGGCTGCTGACTGGCCGGTCTTGGGGCCATCACCCCTCGATGTGGCACAGGTGATACCACGGAGCACACGAGCATGAGACGGCAGCGACTGGCGATCTGCATCTTCGTTCTCATTGGAGCTTCGCTTTGTGAGGCCCAACAGCTCTCCTCCCTCTATGGCGAGGGCTGCCCCACGAGCGAAGGCGTCGTCCCGATCTTGGGGCCGATCTCCCCGCCCTTCATCGGGAACCCCGCGTTCGGCGTGTATGCGGGAGGATTGACGCCGACCGCCTCGGTCACTCTCCTGGTCTCCACACGCTCGACCAGCCTGCCGATCGGTGGTAGCGGCTGTCGTCTATTGGTGGGACCTTCCCCCCTGATGCAGCTCCCCATGCCTCGCACAGGACCCGACGCAGCGGAGCTCTCCTTCCCTTTGCCCCACTGGCCTCAGCTCCTCGGCACGTCGTTCTACGCCCAGCTCGGCGTCCTCGATTCGGGCAGCTTCGCGACGTCTCCGGGCCTCCGCGTCACACTGGCGGCAGCCGATGAATCGATCGGGTTGATCTCCGCGTTGACGGGACCCCGCTACAACCTCGAGGGCCGGCTCTTCTTCACAGGCGGCAGCTTCGACACCCAGGTCACCTCCGAACCGGTCATGATGGGCGGTCTCGGGCTCGAGCGCGACTGGAACTACAACACGTCAGTGACGGTCTTCGACGATCAAACGGGTGATGCGCTGCAGCAAGACCACCGTCACTGGACATTGGGTGCTCGACTCCGTGGTCGCGGCAATCTGATTCGCTTCGCCACACAGACGCAGCGACCCGGGCTCGCCCATGTCGGTCCGGACGGGACATGGACGACGCTCTTCGCGCCCTCCCCCGATCGCAACTGGCAATTCGGTGGCCGCGTCGCCTTGTCGGAGGACGGCACTCGCCTGGGGACGACGTCGGCGGTTTCAGGGAATTACCGCTTCTACATGGCCGCCACCGACGATACGCCGCTTCAAGGATCCAGCCCCTGGACCGAGATCACGCCGCCGGGCGTGAATCGCCTGTGGGGAACGACGCCCCTCATGACTGAAGACTGGGCCGTGTTCTTCGTTCAGGAGCAGTTCGGATCCCCGCTTCGCTGCTTCATCACCCCGACCGATGCCAGCGCCCCGACCCGCGAGATTCCAGTCCCCCTGCTAGGCTCTGGAGCGGCGCCAACCCGGCTGACGCTCAGGTGGCAGAGCGAGGAGCAGCTACTGTTCGCGATCGGCGACGACTTCAGCCACGACGACTTCTACGTCTTCGAGTCGGCCACGCAATCACTGAGCAACATCACGGCTTTCTCCACGCAAACCCGCATCGATATCGAGCCGAATTTCCTGACCAATAGCTGGTCACGGGAAGGGGACGCCGTGCTCTTTCAGGCGCAGGGCGAGCTGTACGTCGCTCACACCGATGGCTCGGATGCCGGACAGCTCGGCGGACAGGAGCTCTCGCCGGACAGCGTTTTCTCGAGCACCTTCAGGTGGTTCGGCCTGCCCACCCAAGTCGACTATCGCCGCTACGTGGTCTTTGCTGGCCCGGATTGGCAGCACACGGATCTCTACGACCTCGCGGTCGATGATGCCGGCAACATCACGGCGACCAACGTGTCGGGCACCAGCGGTGAGACGAGCGCCCCCTTCTCCGTTCCCGGAACGATCGCTCCCAATTACTTCGGCCCGTCTCCCGACTCACATCTCTACTTCGAGCGCGCCTCCGCGGCCCACGGATTCAAAGACCTGGTCGCCGTCGATCTCTACGATCTCCAGTTGATCAACGTGACGGGCTCGGAGTTCACGGTCTCGGGCTTGCCCTCTTACCAAGGCATCTCCCAGCTCTCCTGGACGATCGATCGAAAGAGCAGCCCTGAACGGGAGCCGACCTTCCTGGTCTTCCACAAGGAGGACCAGACCTGGGGGCTGGGTCAGTTCGATCGACTGGATCCTCAAAGCGGCTCTCGACTCCTCGCGACCTATCCTGCGAACGGTCGATCGATCGACGGCTTCTGCTATCGCTCCGACGGTCTCCAAGCCGCTTGGACGCGCGGCACCTCCGGAGGCACCGTCCTCGAGGTGATGGACTTTCCAGACGGGAATCCCATGACGGTCCGTAGCTTCTCGGGCGAGGTGGCGGACGGCAGTCTGCGATATGTCCACGAGACCGACCCGACCTTGGCCTACGTGGTCGGCACCAACGACGCCAAGCGACCAACCGATGCTCAGATCCATCACACCTCGGTTCGCACGGGGCTGACGACCTTCGTGCCGCAGACTCCGGGTGAGGTGCAGCTCCTGGGGACGTCGGATGGTCAGCTCGGCGACCCGCCGTGTGACTTCTCGGTGAGGGTGGTCGAGACCTGTACGGCCACCGACCGGGACTCGGTGCTCTACTTCTACCTGGGGAAGCCAGGCACCCAAGTCGGCAACCTCGACGTCGTGATTCACGGAAACGGGCCGACCTTCGAAGACGGGACCCGAACGAAGACGATCCCCTGCTTGAAGGATTCCCACTGCTTCCCGATCAAGGCCGGATCCAAGGTCGGCAAGTATCACGTCTCGGTTGGAGGGAAGATCTTCAAGGACCGCATCAAGGTCTTCCGTGTGACCCACGTGTTTCGAACCAACGGGACGATCTCGCCGGACAACAAGTTTCGTCTCCGGCGACGCATGAAGGACCAGGGTCTCGGCGTGGCGAGGAACACCGAGAGTCCCCGTAGTCGGAACAACGCCATGGAGCTTCAGGTGACGGTGGATCCGCCCGATGCCTGCGGGTGTGTCTTCGACTTCAAGAGGACCTTCGAGAAGAAGAGCTACGATGACGGCAATCGGAGGAAATTCGAAGGCCCAGGGGCCAATGACGACGAGACCGAACAAGACGAGACTCACGAGCCTTCGGCGGCGGGTCACCTCTACTCGACCGACTGGCCCGGCTTCACCGACGTGAATGGAGAGAACGGGAGCTCACTCGAGTACCACGCTCACTTCACGGAGTGGCTGGAGGTGAAGACGCTCAGGAAGTCTCAGAAGAGCCGAATGGTCACCTGCCTGGATCCCTTCGCTTGGGAGAGCCACCTTTGCTTGCTGTTCCAGGGCGGGAACTGGGTCTTTCACACAGAGCACTGCGACATCTCCCTCGGCCACGACATCCCGCTGGACCCGTATCACTGACGGCAGGCAGGCGGCTCTGCCTCTCGGGGAGCCTGGCTTTGCAGAACGTTCACCGGATCAACGATCAGCTTTCAACTCTCAAGCTTCCTGCGACTCTCGGTCGCGCGGGCTCTGGTGTCGAGCGGGTCGAAGACCGAGCCTGTCAGCCAGGGCCCTCGCGAGCGAGCTTCGTGAGGGAGGAGAGGACGTCCTGAAGGTGCCGGTGAGCGCTATCAGGAGCGCGACCTATGTGCCGGCTGCGGAGGTCCTTGCTCAGGCGGACACATGGCGGCGCAGGCCGGGTCAAGTCATCATGACCGCGGTCGCGCTCGACCATCTCGATGCACGTCAGATGTTCACTTCTCTACGACAGTACTTCACCGACCAGATCACCGAGAGCATCGCGCCGAGCGACAGCTCCAACTCGATGGTGATCACGGCCCCCGCCCCCAAGCTCGTCGAGTTCGCGACCCTGCTTCGTGAGCTCGATAGACAGGGCGCGGGTGCCTTTCGGCGATTCGAGACCGGAGAATTTCCTCCCTCGCAGGCCGTGGCGATGGTGCGATCCTATCTCGATCAGCTCGAAGGAGGCGATGTCGAGGAACCCAAGCGAGCACCGTCGCTCGATTGCCGGGACCGCGTCGCAGTGATGCTCGCTCCCAACGAGAACGCCATACTCGTCTATGCCGTTACGTCGGCCCTCGACCGCATCGCCGAGCTGCTCTTGCAGACGCGTTGACGAAGAAGAAGGTACTCAGAGAGACGAGAGAAGGGCCTGTCGCGCCTCTGACGCGACAGGCCCTTCTCGTCTCAGTAGGTTCGGCTTGAACGCGGCACGATCCTGAGCGCAGGCGCCAAGAACGCTCGTTGCCGACGGAATCGCTGATCGGTTGTCGGAGATCGCCTTCGCTTTGCGGATTGATAGCTGCGGCCGCGGCTGTGGCGTCGAGAGCCGCTCATCAGTCTCGCACAGAGGCCCGCATCCACTTGGCTTCCCGAGCGGAGAGGCGAACGAGGCTTCCGACACTCGGGGATGGAGACACCTTCATGATCCGCATTCCCACTCTTGAAGCTCGGCGTCAGTCCGAGCCCCACTCGTCATGGGCACCCGCAGTCGGCCAGAGCGAGGCCGGGTCCAGGTGGGGTATCCCATCGATGCTCGTTTGGCTCGTTCTTATATCTGCGGGCTGCGGTCCCTCACCCGAAGAGATCGTCGAGCAACATCGAGGTCGAGCGGTCGAGCGCCTCGAGCTGCTCGCCGCGGTGCTCGAAAAGGCCATGGCCTCGGACCTCGAGACCGCAGTCATCGACGAGCGGCGACCTTCCGAAGGGACGGGCTCCGAGGACGAGATCGCTGCGCCGCTCGAGAGCGCTCCGGAGAGCACGAGCGGACCGGGGGACCCTTCTCTGCCCACCCTTCCCGAGAAGCTCTGCTTCCACGGACCGGGACGGAACGCCGCCCTCATCCATCTCGAGGTCCTGGATGTCGATCCGAGCACGCGACCCCCCCTCGACCTGATCATTCCCTCCGATTGGCTCACTTGGATCCGCGAGGCCCTGGACGACCGGGCCATCCCCAACGCCGAGCTTCTCGAGAGCTCCTTCCAGCAGCTCATCGACCTGAAGTACCTCGCCGTCATCCGGACCAAACATTACAGCGAGCCAGTCGAGCTCTACGACGAGCAATTCGCGCCGGGCTGGTGGGAGGCCGAGTTGCTCTTGTTCCAGATCGACAGTGGGACGGAGATCGCCGCACTTCCTCTCGAGGCGAGCAATCAGCACCATGTGCGGGTCCGGGAAGATACCGTCGCTTCTGGATTGCGTAGCGATATCTGGGCGCGGGCCCGAGAGAGCGTTCGTATCGCCTGCGATCCGTTCTGTGCCGAGGGGACACGGGCGATCCCGTGATCAAGGAGTCGATTCGCGCCGCTCAGTGCATCTTCTTCGCGGTGCTCGTGCTCATCAGCTCGCTGCGTGAGTCTGAATCCGCCTCGAATTCCAGAACTTCGGCAACAGCCACTCTTCCAGGAGCTCGGCCCTGATGACCGTTACCCGCTACCGCCTGGAGCATCACCGGGGAACCGTCGACATCACTTTGTCCAATGCGCTTCTGGTGGTGCGATCTCAGGGCAATGCGCTCCTCGACAAGCCGAAGGCAGTCGAGGTGCCCTTGACGGATATCCGGCACTTCTGTGTCGTGCCGGTGATCCGCGCGCAGCAGATCATCAGCCGCCGCAATCCCGATGACAGCGGCTTTCTCTACGACGAGTCCTTCGACTCGGAGCTCATCGTCTCCTTCCAGCGAGAGGGTAAGCTGCTCAAGCGGCGGTACTTCGTTTCCCAAAGTGATCCCGACCTCCTCGAGCTTCTATCGGAGTTGACCGACGCTCGACCTGACGCGAGCTTGGCGGGCCTCGAGCCTCGAGAAGCACTCCGGCGCATCGGCGTGATGTCGGCCCGGACTGTCGTATGGATCATCGTCGGTGCTTTGGTCGGACTGCCCGTGCTGGTGACGCTGGGAGCGCTCACGTACTTCATCGCGACCGGCTTCAAATGAGCGTCTGATCAACCGACCTGGCAGAAGCATGCTGGGCGTATGACCCGGTAGCGCAGTCCAATGGAGTGACCAAGTCGAGCGATGTCGGTCGCGCGGGCTCTGTTTTCGGTCGCGCTTCATTCTCCGCTCAACTCTTTAGCGCGCAGACGCCACGCCTCGGACTGCTCCGCATGTCCGGATCGTGGTGCATCGATCTCCCACACAGCGTGCAGCCTCGCCAGTGCGTTGGCGGCATTACCGAGGCGCTTGGCCCGAACGCGCGCGGGGATTGCCTCCGCTACCTCGAGCAATTGCTCGAATCCTTCGCCCAGCAGCGCCTGCGCCTCCTCGAGCCCCTCGCCGCGGTGGTTCGAGCTCATCGAAGGGCTCAGCTCCAATTGCTGGACGATCGCGAGGCCGAGCAGGCAACGAGCGTTGGCAGTCCGCCAATCCGACTCGGTGAGCCTTTGGATACGCAGCTCATAGGACTCGCGCAAATGCTCTTCGGCTTCGCGGGCAGCGCCCAGCTCTTCGAGCTGAAGCAAGGCCAGTCCGAGCTGGGCGAGGTTGGAGTCGACGTCGGGGTTGCTGGTCGGCGTTCTGAGCCTTCGGGCATTCAAGGCCCGGCGGAAGGCATCGACGGCCGATTCGTGATGTCCGGCTTCTTGCGCGAGGCGACCCACGACGTCCAAGATCGCGATCCGGCGAGGATCATTCTCCTCGAAGATCTTCTCGGCGATCGACAGTGCTTCGAGTGCTCGCGTCTCGGCTTCCTCGGCGCGGCCCAAAGCGCTCAGACATTGGGCGAGGTTCGTCAGCCCTCCTGCGACCTCGAGGCTCGCCTCCCCGGACAGGCGGCGGCACATCGCCACGGATTCTTCCAGGTAAGGAGCGGCGGCTGCCGGATCCCCTTGCTGGACCAGCGTGACTCCCAGTCCGTCCAACGCCGTCGCCGTCTGCGGATGGCCTTGGGGCCAGGCTTCCTCTGCGATGTCCAGCGCCTCGCGCAGGAGCTCTTCCGCTTCGACCGCGCGGCCGGCGCGGGAGTACACGACGGCCAGGTTCGAGAGAGCCAACACCAGCTCGGGATGGCGATCTCCATAGACGTGCCGCTTGATCTCCAATGCTTGACTCAAGTCGGCCAATGCCTCCGGCAAGCGCTGCTGAGCGGAGCGAAGGGCGCCACGATTGGACAGAGCGGCCGCCGTGATGAGATCATCGGACGCGTCGACGGACAGGAGCGGCATGAGCTCGTCGTACGCACGCTCGGCGTCCTCGAAACGATCGGCCATCTTGAGGGCGGAGGCGAGGTTGCTCAGCTCGACGAGGAGATCGCGGCCGCCGATTCGCCGGGCATAGGCCATCGCGGTCTCGTGCATCACGACGGCGTCGGTATGCCTCGCCTGCTGCTGCGCGACATGTCCCAATCCCGCATACATCTCGCACAATAGCTCGACGACCTCGGGCCGATCACCGCGGATCCCGGAGATGGCCTCTCGGTAGAGTGACTCCGCTCCAGCGAGATCGCCTCGAACATCGGCGAGGTAGGCCGCCTCGGCCGCGGCCCACGCCCGCATCAGGGGGTCGGCGTCCTCGTCGCCCGCCACGCGATGCCGGGCGATCCCGATCAGGCGCTCGGCATCCTCATAACGGCCGACGTGGGTGTACACACTGCCGATCGTCAGCTCGAGCTCGGTCGCCGCCTCCGGGTCTCTCTGCAGCTCACCGCGCTCGAGACGCTCGGTGGCGAGATCCATGAGTGACTCGAGGAGCCGAGTGTCGCGGCCCCTGGCCACCTCGGGATCGACGGCGCTGAAAGTGTTTCGCAGGAACCGTGCGACCGTGCGGGCACGATCGCGCTCCGTCTCGGCAGCACTGCGGAGCTCACTCTGCCTCTGCTCGGCCGATTGCGCCCGGAGCATGCCCCAGGTGGTGCCGATCGTGCCCGTGACCAGAGCGCCCAGGAGCAGGCCGACCGAGGTGACGAGACCGCGACGACGGCGAATCATCTTTCCGAGAAGGTATCGCCGCGACGGAGGTGCGGCCTCGACCGGCAAGCCCGCGAGATGCCGTTGGAGGTCATCGGACAGTGCTTGAACGCTGCCGTAGCGTCGCTCGGGCTCCTTGGCGAGGGCCTTCATGACGATCCAGTCGAGATCGCCCTGGAGCCTTGCTTCGAGGCTGGCGGGATCGGTCCGGTGGTAGGCCGCGATCTCCTTCCGCCTCTCGTTGCTCCGGGTGAGCCTGGCGCTCGGCTTGACCGGGTCGACCTCGCGGAGGATGCGCCGAATCTCCCCCCAATTCGTCCCACGAAGCTCGGGGAATCGGAAGGGCCGGTCGCCGGTCAGGATCTCATAGAGCACGACGCCGATGGCATAGACGTCGCTGCGCGTATCGATCGCCAAGGCGCCCTCGGCCTGCTCGGGGCTCATATGCTCTGGCGTGCCGAGGAGCTGACCGACGCGGGTCATCAGGTCTTCTCCCTCCGCCGGTCGTTGAATCGCCCGCGCAATGCCAAAGTCGATGACCTTGACGAGTGGGCGCCCGTCCGACTCCGAGACCAAGATGTTCGAGGGCTTTTGGTCGCGGTGGATGACGCCTCTTTGGTGAGCGTGCTGGACCGCCCGGCAGACCTGCAGGACGACTCCAAGCCTCTCCGCGATCGAGAGGCCGCCTCGGTCACAGTAATCGGTGATGGTCCGTCCCGTGACGAGCTCCATGACGAAGTACAACCGGCCATTCGGCATCGCCCCGGCGTCCAGGACGCGGGCGATGTTCGGATGGTCCATCTTCGCCAGCACCTCTCGCTCGGCTTCGAAGCGGCGAATCACCTGCTCGGTGTCCATGCCGAGCTTGAGGATCTTGATGGCGACCGAGCGCGCGAAAGGCGCCGTTTGCTCAGCCCGGTAGACGACACCGAAGCCGCCCTCCCCCAAGAGCTCGCCGAGCGAATAGGCCCCGACCACGCTTCCCGCGCTCAGCTCGTTGAGCCAGGGCTCCGAGGCCGGCTGAGTCGCCGATTCTCCGGTCAGGATCTGGCGCGGGTCGATCGGATCCCAGCCGGCCCGGTCGGCTTCGAGCAGCGCCTCGACCTCGCGGCGCAAGGCGGCATCTCCCGCGCAGCGCTCCTCCAGGAGGTCGGGCCAAAGGCTCGAATCTCGATCGATCAGCTCGAGGAACAGCGTCTCAGCGCGGCATCTCGTCAAAGGTCACCATGCTTCTTCGCAGTGCCAGAGGAACCGGAGCAGACCAAACAGGTCAATCGCCTTCGAGCTCGCACTTGAGCCAGGCGCGGACGTAGCGCCATTCGCGCTCGACGGTCCTCGTGGACACACCGAGGATGTCGGCCGTCTCTTCATTCGAGAATCCGGCGAAGTAGCGCAGGTCGATCAGCCGACTCTTGCGAGGGTCCTCGCGCTCGAGACGCTCGAGGGCCTCATGGACGGCGAGCAGATCGTCGACGGGCTGCTGGATGAAGGGCTCGACGGGATCGACCCGAGCCCGGTCACCGCCCCTCTTCTTGGCACCCTTGCGACGCGCTTGATCGACGAGGATGTCCCGCATCGCTCGCGCGGCCGCACCGAAGAAGTGACCGCGGTGATCCCACCCGGGATCCCCACGCCCGACGATGCGCAGGTAAGCCTCGTGGACGAGCGCCGTCGGACCGAGGGTCTGACCGGGCGGCAGAGCGGCGAGCCGAGCCCGCGCCAAGGAGCGAAGCTCATCGTAGACCAAAGGGATCAGGTCTTCGGCGGCCTGTTTGTCGCCGAGCACTGCCGCATCGAGCGTCTTGGCCACGGGGTGGGCCGAATCGGCCATTCCTGGGTCCTGCCGGGAAGCGGGTCCTCGCCCTCCTTGACACCTGAGAAGACTACCGCCCCCGGGACTCTTGGGTCAATACGTCGCCGACGGACACGGAGAGTCTCCCCGTTCGCGAGCCCTTTCGAGCTCACGAACGGGGAGCGGCAGGACGCGGGCCGGAGCTCAGTCGGCCTTCTCGATCGCCTCCAAGACGAAGAGCCTCTGTGGGTGGGCGACGCCCTTGATCAGGTAGGTCTGATCGACCGGACCGGTGTTGTGGACCTTGGCGTTGCGGATGCCGCGCTCGGCGCTCGATCCGTGAGCCGCGTAGACACGGACCGGGAGACCACCGCTGTCGATCCCCTGCGGACCGCTCACCTTCCAAGCGGAGTGGGTCTCTTTCTCGCCGGGCAACGCGTCATGCTGATCGTCTCGGTCGGCGGCGAGGACAACCAATGGCGCCTTTCGGGCGTCGAGAAAG
>JAVJTD010000582.1:0-18855 GCA_040219065.1 Planctomycetota bacterium | reverse complement strand
TGTCGTACGCGCGATCCGGGGCCAGCATCACCGAGGGGTCGGAGCTGAGCTCGTGGATCGAGGCGAGGCTCTCGTAGCTGAAGCCGAGCTCGTCGAAGAGGCCTTCGATCTCGCACTCAGCTCCGACCCCTCGGTGATGCTGGCCCCGGATCGCGCGTACGACACCATGCTCGACCGCATCACGGCGATTCGGCGTGGCATCAAGGGTGTGATCTGGATCGTCGATCGCGACTGGATCCACCCGCATGCGACGCGAGCCGGTGCCCTCAGCTCTCGGATGGTCGGCGACTCCCTGATCGGAAAGGCGCTCCGCCTCCAGCGCGGGTTGATCTCCCAGAGACGTGAGCTCTCCGAGTCCGATTCCGGGACCGAGCTGTCGCGGGCGACGAGCGCCCTGGTCGCGCCCATCACCGCATCGGGCCGGATTCGGGCGTTCGTGGAGGTCTGGCACGAGGGCGACTACACGTTCGACTCGCAGTTCATGCGCTTGATCGAGATCCTCTCAGCGCAGCTCTCGCGCATCGTCGAGGCCAGCCTGCTCCACAAGGAGAGGCTCGAAGCGCAGAGGCTTCGCCAGGACCTGGAGATCGGCGCGGAGATCCAAGAGCAGCTCTTGCTCGGCAAGGCGCCCGACTCGATTCTCGATCTGGACATCGGCGCTTTGACGGTTCCTTCTCAGCACGTCGACGGGGACTTCCTCGACTTCTTCCCTCGCTCGGCTCGCTGCGTCGATGTCGTCGTCGGCGACGTGATGGGCAAGGGTGTCCCGGCGGCGCTGGTGGGTGCCGCGGTGAAGAGCGAGTTCCTCCGCTTCGGCGGCGGCGCGCCTCGCTCACCCGAGGAGGAGACCGAGCACCGCCCCGATCGCATCGTGAACAGCGTCCATCAGGCAATGACGGAGCGCCTGATCGCGCTCGAGCGGTTCGTGACGATCTGTTACGCGCGCTTCGACACCGATGCGGGCACGGTGACCTACGTCGACTGCGGCCACACGAGCATGCTTCGCTACAACGCCAAGACCGACGCGGTGGAGGCGCTGAGGGACGAGTGCCCGCGCGGCGTCAACCTGCCTTTGGGCGTGTACTGTGAAGCGCGCTTCCAGCAGTTCGAGGCCACGGCCGCGCCCGGTGACGTTTTCCTCATTTACTCCGATGGAATCACGGAGGCCGCCTCGAGTGACGGCGATCTGTACGGTCAGGAGCGTCTCGAAGCGGCGCTGCTCGACAACTGCCGGCGCCCGTCCACCGAGATCGCCGAGTCCATCCGCGATTCGGTGATCACGTTTGCAGGCACCAATGGAGTCCGCGACGACCTGTCGTGCGTCGTCGTGCGTGTCCTCCACGAGAGCTCCGGCGAACGCTTGCGAGCGCGGGCCGACCGCGTGCGGCTGCGCGAGCTCCGTTCCCTGGTCGGGCGCCTGACCAAGATCGAGCCGGCTTGGCCGGACGACGCGATCGACGACCTGCTGCTGGCTCTGACCGAGGCGGCGAGCAACATCCTGCGCCACGCCTACTCCGATTTTCCCGAGACCGGCGACATCGAGCTCTTCGCTCGCCGCGATCCGGACCGCATTCAGATCGTGCTGCGCGACTGGGGCCGCACTTTCGATCCCGATTCGATCCCCGAGCCCGATTGGAACGATCTGCAGCCCGGCGGTCTCGGTGTGTACATGATTCGAGAGCTCGTCGACGAGGTCCGCTACGACCGAGGCGACGAGGGTGAGAACCGAGTGACTTTGGTGAAGTACCTCAAGCGAGAAGACTGATGGAAATCACGATCGAGACGACCCCAAGCGTCGATGTCGCCAGCCCTCAGGTCGAGTCCCTCGACGCCGACAACGCCAAGACCTTCGGCGAGACGCTCTCACCTCAGCTCGAAGGCAAGAAGCCGCTGCTAGTGGACCTATCCACGATCAGCTTCATCGACAGTGCCGGTCTGGGTGCGATCCTCTCCTGCCTGCGACGCAAATCGTCGAGCGGCGGATCGCTGGCGCTCTGCAACATGTCTCGCCAGGTCGCCTCGACGTTCCGCCTCGTTCGCATGGACCGGATCATCGACATCTTCGAGAACCGCGACGAAGCGCTGAAGAACCTCGGGAAGTAGTCCGCCGCTCATAGCCTCTGGAGCGTCTTTCGGATCAAACCCTTGCTCGGCGCCTTTCTGTTCCAAGTGGGGCCCGTCGAGAAGGCGGGAGCCCGTTCGACGACCCTTCCCGTTTCGGTCGCGCGGGCTCTGGTTGGCTACCTCGACCGGCTGAGCTCGGCGCTACGATTGCGGCTCTCCGAACGCGTCCCTTGCTCGGCGCCTTTCCCCCCGATCGTCGGCGCTGTCGAGGAAGCCGCTTCCAGCTCGATGGCGTCTTCCCGTTTCGGTCGCGCGGGCTCCGGTTGGCCACTTCGACCGGCTGAGCTCGGCGCTCCGAATGCGGCGTACAGCTACCGCGTCAGCTCGACGTTTCGGAAGCGGATGTCTCTTACTCCGGCCTCGTCTTGTTCGAGGCGGGACTCGAAGAAGAGGCCGAGATGCTGGCCGGGATCGATTCCCGATTCTCGGTGGATGATCTCATCGCCGATGCGCCAGACGATCTCTTCGTCGCTCGGGTTCCACTCGAGACTCCACTCGGCCATCCGGTCGAGGCCGTCGGGCTTCGGGAGCGTTGCCTGGAGCTTCCACTCGCTGACCAGGCTTTGGGCGCGAATCAGATCACCGTTCTCGAAGCCGAAGACGATGGAGCTGAGCGGCGATCCGTCGCTGACCACGAAGCCGGCGGTCGCGGCCTCGCCCGGCAGCTCGTCCCAAGAGAAGGTCAGCCGGAATCCGTCTTCGCCCAGGGGCTCGGTTCGAAGGAGCGCCGAGCCGCCGCGAATGTGCTGACGTGCGATCAGGTCCGTGCCGTGCAAGATCCAGTTGCGACCGAAGGCTTTCTTCCAAGGAAGCTTCCTCCATTCCTTCACGCGCTCCACCCAGAGGCGCTCGACCAGCGCAGGCGGGTAGGTCTTGCGAAAGGCGTCCCAGGTGTCGGGATACCTGCGCAGACGTGAGATCAGGACGGGGAAGCGGCCCTCGAGCGCCGGGTGCTCGTGGGTCAGGAGGAGATGCACCAAGCTGGTCGAGAGCTCGTAGTAGAGGTTCTCCACCTTGGCGTCGCGGAAGCTCCAGTAGTCCAGCGCGAACAGACGCGAGAGCACACCGGGTCTGGAGATCCTGTCGAGCTCCTCACACGAGCGCCAAGCCACGTCGAGGTCGAGCGGCAACGGGTCTCCGGGACGAGCGCCTTTCGCATAGAGAGCCGCCGGGGCGAGGAGCTCGGCGAGACCCTCGTTGAGCACCGACGCCACGTCGCGCCCGGCGACCTCGACGATCGAATGGACGATCTCGTGCGGAACGTCCCACTCGGCGTCGGAGCCGGGTCGATCGAGGAGGATCACGAGCGAGAGCGGCTTGTAGTAGCCGCCCCTCGGCTCGAAGGTCCTACCCTTTGTCTTCGAGGAGTCGAGCGACTGGTAGATGCTCTTGAAGTCGTGGTGCCGCTCAATCGCCAACAGCGTCTCGACCAGCCGGCAGAGGTAGACATACCGCACGGGTGGCACGCCTTCGTCCAACGCGAAGCCGGCCCAATCCGCCATCAGCTCACCGGCGGTGTCGACATGATCCGCCAGGCGACCGAGAGGTACCGAGCGGTCGGCGCGGTACTGCACTCCGCCGCGCTCGAGCGACTCCGTCAGCGCGTACGGCTTCAACATCCCCAGCGCCGAGCGGTGCCAGCCAGGCGTCGAAACGCCGCCGCCTCTCACCGGTGCATGCGGCAGATCATCTCGAGTACCCCACTCCTTCGTGACCATCACGACCGCCAAGACGGCCGCCAGGGAGACGATGAACAGCGAGGCGAGGGCTTTGAGGAGCGAGCGACTCATCCGGCCGTACGACGGCGCCGCCGGACGAAGCGCCGGATCACTTCGTCGGCGAGCACACCGAGCAAGATCACCGTGCCCATCACGGCCGACTCGATCGTGTACGACGTGCCGAGCAAGTTGAACGCGTTCAGGAGCAGCCGCAGCACGGCCGTGCCGATCACGATACCCAGGATCGTGCACTCACCGCCGCGTAGGCTGCAACCACCGAGCACCGCCGCGGCGATCGCGTACAGCTCGAAGACCTGGCCGAGCGTCGCCGGCTGGATCCCGTTCAGATCACAGGTGAACAGGACACCGCCCAAGCCCGCGAGCACGGCGCAGATGACGTAGGCCGCGATGATCACCCACGTGGTGCGCACACCGCTGAACCTCGCGGCTTGCTCGTTTCGCCCCAGCGCCAGGAGGTGCCGCCCGAAGACCGTGTCGTTGAGCACCAGCCCGCAGATCATCGCGACGACGACGAGGATCCAGAAGGGCATCGGCGCCGGGACCTCTGCGAGGAGGGTCGATCCCGTCAGCCAGGTGATGAGCCCGACCAAGGTCAATGCACCGGCGGTGATCAACCCGATCAGCACCGGCCGTTGCTCCTTCGGCGCCACCTCGCTGCGCTTCACTCCGAGATAGCGAAAGAAGAGGAACCCGGTGAGCACCGCTCCGACGAGGGTCATCAAGGTCGCCATCGTGCCCATCGAGCCCGTCGCGAGGTCGCGCAGCCCAGTGTACTCGGTGCCGAACCCCTGGTTCTGATCGTCGGTGACGTACTGCGCGATGCTCCGGTAGATCAGGAGGCCGCACAACGTGACGAGGAAGGGCTGCAGGTTCAGCCGCGTGATCAACAGGCCGTGGAACAGCCCGATCACGATCGAGACGAGGGCGACGAAGCCGAGGGCCGCCGGCACCGACCACCCGTGGCGAATGATCAGCCAAGGCAGCAAGGTACCGGTCAGCCCGACGATCGAGCCGATCGAGAGATCGATGCCACCGGTGACGATGACGAAGGCCACCCCGATGCCGAGCACGCCGTAGAGTCCGGTGCGGCTCGCGAGGTTGGCGATGTTGTTGGGCTTCGTGAACGAGTCGGCCTCGAGAGCGGTGAAGAGACAGATCACCGCGAACAAGCCGAATATGCCCAGGATCTTCTTCATCGCGAGGCGGCCTCCGTTCCGCCCGTGGCGAGCCGGAGCACCGCCTTCTCTTCCAGCTCGTCCCGTTGCAGCTCGCCGGTGATCCGTCCCTCGTGCATGACGAGGACCCGATCGGCCAGGCCCAGCACCTCTTCCATCTCCGAGGAGACGAAGAGGACCGCGAGGCCGCTCTCGGCCAGGCGCGCGATCGTCTCGTAGATCTCGTGCTTGGCGCCGACATCGACGCCGCGCGTGGGCTCGTCGAGGAGCAGCACCCGCGGCTCGAGCGCCAGCCACTTGGCGAGTGCCACCTTTTGCTGGTTGCCACCCGACAGCGTTGCGACGAGCTGATCGGTGCTCGAGGCCTTGATGCGCAGGCTCCCCATCAACCGCCGCGCGAGGGCGTCTTCGGCGGGATGACTGACGAGCCCGACGCGGCGCCGCCTATCGAGCGAGGCGAGCCCGACGTTGTCCCGGATGTTCGAGCCGAGCACGAGCCCCTGCGCCTGACGATCTTCCGGCACGAGAGCCAGTCCGGCCGCGATCGCGTGACGGGGACTTCCCAGCGGCACGTCCACGCCACCGACGCGCATCCGGCCCGAGAGTGCCGGATCGATGCCGAACAGAGCACGCAACAACTCGGTGCGCCCCGCCCCCACCAGCCCGGCCAGGCCGACACGCTCGCCGGCACGCACGCGAAGCGAAGCCGAGTGCTCCGGATACATCCCGGTGCGCAATCCTTCGACCTCGAGCACCACGTCCCCGAGCGCATGCGGCCGCGACGCGTAGAAGCTGTCCAGCTCTCGACCGACCATCAGCGAGATCATTCGCTCGCGGGTGATCTCCTCGCGTTGCAGCTCACCCGCATTCTCACCGTCCCGCAGCACCGAGACCCGGTCGGCGAGGTCCATGACCTCACCGAGACGGTGGGAGATGTAGACGATGCTCACGCCCTTCTGACGCAGGTCGACGATCACCTCGAACAGGCGCTCGCTCTCGTGGGTCGACAGGCTGGAGGTGGGCTCGTCCATGATCAAGAGGCGAGCGTCGGCCGCCAAGGCGCGCGCGATCTCGACGAGCTGGCGCTGCCCGACCGAGAGGTCGGCGATCGGCGTCCTCGGGCCGAACGAGACGCCGATGCGCTCGAGCACCTTCTCGGACTCGCGCTCGATGGTGGAGCGATCGATCAGCCCGAAGCGATGGGGCTCTCGCCCCAGGAACAAGTTGGCCGCGACATCGAGGTTGTCGGCGAGGTTGAGCTCTTGGTGGATCAGCGCGATCCCCAGGGCAGACGCTGCACGCGGCGAGGGCAGATGGACGGTCTCGCCGCTCCAACGCAGCTCTCCCGCGTCCGGCGATTGAATGCCCGCCAGGATCTTCATCAGCGTGCTCTTGCCCGCGCCGTTCTCCCCGACCAGCCCGAGCACCTCGCCAGGCTCGACGTGGAGATCGACCTGATGCAATGCGCGCACACCGGGAAACCGCTTCTCGATACCGCGAGCCTGCAGGAGAGGTGCGCTCATCGCTCGCCGAATCTCCTCCGCGTCTCTGCGAAGCGGCAGGCGAGCGACCGAGACTGGAGCCCGCCCGAGATCGTCACTTGGACTCGCCTTGGGCCAGGAGCTCCTCGAGGCGCTTGCGGAACTCTTCGACGTTGTCCTTGCGCACGATCGTGACCGGCACGTCGACGTATTGGCTCTCGGGGATCACGTTCTCCTCACCGCGAATGAGCTTGGTGAGCATCTCGACGGACTTGTAGCCGTAGACATAGGGTTGCTGCGTCACGGTGCCGTGGACGTGGCCATCGACGATGCCTTGGAGAGTGCCCGGCGCTTCGTCGAAGCCGACGACCTGGATCTCACCGAGCTTGTCGGCCTGGCGAAGCGCCTCGAGGCAGGCGGGCGGGTTGTCGGCGAAGAAGCCGACCATGCAGTCGAGGTCGGGGTACTTGTTGATCGCGTCCTGGGCGTTCGCCTTGGCGCGAGCGGGATCGAGCTCGTCGAGGCGTGTGTCGAGGATCTGGTACTTGCCGGTCTTCGGCTCCTCGCCGGCCGGCGTGAACCGCTCGGGATCGCGCTCCCAATCCATGAGCTCGTCGATGACGCCCTGACGGCGCAGCTTGCCGTTGACCTGATTGATGCGACCGATGAAGAACACCACCGAGCCACCCTCGGGCAAGGCTTCTTTGACGAGGCGGCCACAGGCGCGGCCGGCCTCGTAGTTGTCCATGCCGATGTAGCAAAGGCGATTCGAGCTCGGCGCGTCGGCGTCCTGGGTGATCAGCTTGGTTTGCGCGGCGGCTTCGTTGATCAGCTCCACCTGCATGGCGCCGTCGATCGGGCTGATGGCGATCCCGTCGACACCCTTGTTGACCAGGTCCTCGACGATGCGCTTCTGATCCGTCACGTCTTTGGGCATCCGGATCTCGACGTCGACGTTCAGATCCTTGCCGGCGGCACGCGCGCCAGCAGCCGCGATCGTCCAGAACGAGGCGACCCCGTTCGTCACGTAGGCCACGCGGGTCCCGCTCGAACTGGATTCACCGCAGCCGGTCATGATCGACGTCGTCGCGATCAGCGAGACGAAGAGCAGGCTTCGCATCCTCGAGGCTCCTTCTCGGTAGGGCTGTGACAGGTGCTGCCGACGAGCTCTCCGAACGACTCTGAGTCGACCGCTCGGCCAGCGACGGACTGCGCATAGCGATACCGGATTCACTGGCGAGGGGCAAGACGAACTCGACTCACCCGGCGGCGGCGACCTTGGCTGCGCGGCGCTTCCGACGCCGCTTGACGAGATGCGGCAAGAGCCACAAGTAGATGCCCGTGACCCAGAGCCCGAAGAGGATCAAGGCGGACGGCAAGAAGATCCAGAGCTTCACCGAGTCGTGGAAGAAGCTGCCGTCGTGGATCGACTCGATCAGGTCGGAGCGGCGGTAGGCGACCTGGAGGACGTCGCCGGTCGCGATGTCGATCTGGACCTCCCAGCGGCTCTTGCCGCGCACCTTCACCAGGCCCTTGCTCGGGCGCACGTCGAGACGATCGACATCGTCCCACGACCTGATGCCGGCGCCCTCAGCGGAGCTCGCGCTCGCGAGGATGTCCTCGAAGGAGATGCCGGGCTCGCCACCGCTGCTGGTTGCCGATGACGGCTGGATCCAATCCACGTCCTTCTTGAGCAAGAGGAACAGGCCCGAGACGATCACGATCAAGACGGGTAGTGCCGTCAGGATCGCTCCCCAGCGATGAAGCTTCCGGTTCCACAGCGCAGCGGCGCTCAACGGTGCATTCTCCAGTGATTCGAACAGGGCCCGGGACTGTGCGCGGCGCCTACTGTAGCGATCGGACGCGCCGCGTCCCACTGCAAGAGGGGCGGGTACTTCTGGAGCAAACCACTGGGACCGCGGGGCGTCTCGCCGGTACTCGGGCCGCGCAGCGGCCCGATCAGCGAAGCGATCTGAACCCAGTGCCCGCAAGACCGAGATCCGCTGGAAATTGAAAGTTGAGAGTCGGACGTTGAGCCGTTGAACGTTCGAAGAGGCCCAAGCTCGCTCGTGGATGCCGTCACCAGGAGACTCGGTCTTTGGCTCGCTCGACTTGGGCACACCATTCGACTCGTCTCCATCTCGAAGGCGGCGAGCAGGTTAGACTCGGTCGACCAGAAACCGCGGAACCTGGGCCCCGAACGGCTCCGTCCTAAGCGTCGGCCTCGCCTGCCCGCCCTTTACCCCTCCTCGCCGATTCGGCACGATGGTCCTCGAAATCAACCTTCGGCCGCCATTCCGAAAGCTCCCTCGTCCCTCATGAATCGACGCGACGTCGCACTCTGGTCCCTCCTGATCTTGACCTCGCTCACCGCCTCCTGCGGCGACGAGGAGCCCGCGTCCACCGATGTCGGGACCGGCCCGCCCAACGTCGTCATTTTCTTGATGGACACGATGCGGGCAGATCGCCTCTCGGTCTACGGCTACGACCGCCCGACCAGCCCGCGAATGGAAGAGCTCGCCGAAGAGGCGATCGTCTTCGAGTCGGCTCACGCGCCGGCACCCTGGACATTGCCTTCGGTCGCTTCGCTGATGCTCTCTTCGTTCTTGAGCGAGCACGGCGTCGTCCGCGACGGCGACACGATTCCGGGCAGCGCCGCGCCATTGGCCGAGCGCCTTCGATCGGCGGGCTATCGGACGGCCTCGTTCCACCGGAATCCCTACGCGGGCAAGCTGTCCGGCCTGGATCGCGGCTTCGAGATCAGCGAGCTGGTCGAGGAGGAGATCGACGGAGAGCTCGTCGGACGATGGCTCGAGGACGCGAGCGGCGAAGAGCCCTTCTTCCTCTACTGCCACAATACCGGCGCGCACGACCCATACGATCCGCCGGCCGAGTACCTCGCGCCGTTCGGATCGGTCGATCGCGAGACGATCGATCGCATCACCGAGATCTGCCACGAGTATCGCCAGCTCACGCGGGAGAACATCGTCGCCTTGTTGTCCGAGGACGCGCCGGACAACTCCGCGCGGCAGGCCGAGCTGATGAAGCAGCTCGCCGAGCTCGAGCCGACGATCGATCTCCTCTACGACGCCGAGGTCCTCTGGGCGGATGCGCTGCTCGGCGACGTGATCGATTCGTTGAAAGAGCGAGGCGTCTGGGACGACACCCTGTTCATCGTGCTCTCGGATCACGGTGAAGAGCTGGGCGAGCACGCGGGCTGGCAACATGATCAATCGACGTACGAAGAGCTGGTTCGAGTGCCCCTGATCGTCAAGCTGCCGAACGGGCTGCGCGGCGGCACGCGGATCTCGGCGCCGACGACCACCATCGACGTGATGCCGACCGTGCTCGACTTCACGGGACTCGATCCTGAAGAGGCGGTGAGCGGACGCTCGCTCGAAACGTGGCTGCTCGGGCTGGAGGATCCCTCCGAAGACGTCCGCGTCACTTCAGTGCGGTTGAACCGCAAGAAGTACTACGCGCCGAACAAGGCGTTGCGCGGTGACGAGAACATCGTCGTTCGCCAGGGCCGCTTCAAAGGGATCCTCAACTCCGAGGTCGACACCTTCGAGCTCTATGACCTCGAGGCAGATCCCGGCGAGCAGACGGACTTGAGCCCAAGGGAGCCCGAGCGCACCGCGAAGCTCCGCAGCTTCGCCAAGGCCTGGCGAGCTCTGGCCGTGCAGCGCATGCGAGCCGGATACCAAGCCGATGTCCAGGTCGCCCTCGACCCCGAGCAACGCCGACTCCTCGAGAGTCTCGGTTACCTGACGGCGCCCAAGAAGTAGTCGCTGCTGTGTCGGCACGTCCTTGGAGCGCCCAAGTCGAGCGAGCCGGTGAACGGGTCTGTCGGCGAGGGCCTTCCCAAGCGAGCTTGGGCCGGGGCGCACCAAGACAGCGCACTCCGAATGCTCCATTGCTCGGCACCTTTCCGCTCGATCGGTGGCACCGGCGAGGAAGCGGCTCCTAGCTCGATGACCGCTCCCCGTTTCGGTCGTGCGGGCTCTATTCTTGGGTCGCGTGGGATCCAGTTTCAGGCCAGGCGAGCGGCGTCGAGCCATTGCAGGGTCTCGTCGGCGAGGTGCTTCCAGTCGGGGGAGCGATCTCCGGTGACGTAGAGGGTGGCCGTGCCGGCGGCGCGGCCGGCCTCGAGATCAAAGCGGAAGTCGCCAACCATCACGGCATCCTCGGGGCGAGCGTCCCACCGATCCAGGAGCAGGCGGATGCCTTCTGGGCTGGGCTTGGGCGCAGCGGCTAGTCGGCCGAGGATGTCGCCCGGCTCGAAGTACTCGTCCATGCCGCAAGCCTCCAAGGTGACGCGCGCGTTCTCGAGCGTGTTCCTCGTGAGGATCCCCAAGCGATCACCGCGTGCCTTCAAGGCATGGACGAACTCGAGGGCACCGGGCGCAGCGGTGGAGTCGCGGGCGAGCTCGAGCTCGATGTCGGCGAGGCGCCGGTGCAACGGAGCAGCGGCGACGGCGTCCATCTCGGACAGCGCCTCGAGGATCGGGCGGCCCGGGGCGATGCCGAGCTCGCGACGGATCGCGTCGAAGTCGTGGACGGCGACCGTCAACGTGCCGTCCATGTCGAAGATCCAGCAGCGTCGATCGAACACGGAGTGCCTCAGGCTTCTGGCTCCCAAAGCGTGGCGCCCAAGTCCTCGAGACGGTCCTGCAGGAACGCTTGGGCGTCGCGGATCGCGAGGTTGTAGACGGCCGCCCCCATCTTCGGCAGAAGGAAGTCGAGGAACAGCCGTGCGCCGAGGTCGCCGATCTCGACGTCGAAGTTCTCCTCGAGGTAGTTGCGGATTTGCGCGATCAACTCGGCCCGCGCGTCTTGGGGAAGCTCGATTCCCATGGTGCCTTCTCAGCCGCTCTTTGCCGTCTTTCCCGCCTCGGGAGAGCTCGGCGCAGGCTTTCGCGCGAAGCGCGGACCGTAGATGAGGAGCGCGACACCCGCCAGGACCGGGATGATGCTGAGGAGCTGTCCCACGCTGAGCGCGAGGTCTTGCCCGTACTCGGCCTGCCGCTCCTTGACGAACTCGATCAAGAAGCGCGCGGCGAAGATCTCGGTCAGCAGGAGCCCGGCGAGCAAGCCGGGCCGCACGCTCGCCCCTTTGCGGCGGTAGATCCACACCAGCACGAGGAACAAGGCGAAGTAGCTGAGCGACTCGTACATCTGGGCGGGATGACGAGCGAAGTCCTCGTTGTTCCTCTCGAAGACGACCGCCCACGGCAAGTCGGAGCGCGTACCGACGATCTCCGAGTTGAACAGATTGCCCAGCCGGATCAGAGCCGCCGTCAGGGCCGCTGGGACGCACAGTCGATCGATCAGCCAGAGGTAGGGTTGGTCCGGCCGCTTTCGGCAGAAGAAGTACAAGCCGACCAAGATGCCGACCACTCCACCGTGACTCGCGAGGCCTCCCTTCCAAACCTTGAGGATCTCGATCGGATCCTTCAGATACAGGCCCGGCTCGTAGATCAGGCAATGGGCGAGGCGCGCCCCGACGACCGTCGAGATCATGAGCGTGATCAAGAGGGAGTCGAGATCACGGATCGGCTTGTCTTCGCGGCGGTAGATCCTCGTCATGATGACGAAGCCGATCATGAATCCGGCGGCGAAGAGGAGCCCGTACCAACGGACGGTGATCGGACCGAGCTTCAAGAGCTCGGGATCGACGTTCCAGTGGATCGCCGCGATACTCACACCTGCACTCCGAGTCGGGTCGCTTCGAGAGATGCGCGATCCTCGAGGTCGCGCCGAAGCGTGGAAGCTAACGCTGCGTCGCGCAGAAAACCAGGTGTTGGGAACACGGGGGGTATACACGGGGGACACGGAGAACACGGGGAAACTTACACGGGGGACACGGAGAACACGGGGAGAGGTCTTTTATCCTGTCGGTTGGATTGGGTGCTTCATGATCGGCAAGGCGCCCGTTGTCCTCAGGTCGAACCTCCGGCCGGAATCCCCGCTCGTCGTCGACACAGGGAAGGACAGGATCCAACCGACAGGTCCAAGAACCCCTCCGTGCTCCCCGTGTAAGCCCCTCCGTACTCCCCGTGTCCCCCGTGTAAAACCCTCCGTGCTCCCCGTGTAAACGGTCACAGCTTCTTCTGGAACCAGGCGACGTCCCAGTAGCGGCCGAGCTTGCGACCGATCTCCTGGTAGGTGCCGAGATGGCGGAAGCCGAACCGTTCGTGGAAGCGTACCGAGGCCTCGTTGGGGATCACGACGCCGGCGAACGCCATGTGAATGTCCTCCTCGCTCAGATCCTCGAACAGGCGCGAGTAGAGCGCTGACCCGACGCCGCCCCCGACGTGATTGCGATCGACGTAGGCCGTGACCTCGATCGACGTCTCGTAGGCTGCCTTCGGTCGGATCGGCTTGGAGTGCGCGAAGCCGACGACGGCGCCGTTCACCTCGGCCACCCACAGACGGTGACGTCCCGTCGGACGAAACGCCTCGAACCACGTGCGAGTCTCTTCGGACGTGCGCGGCCGCACGTCGAAGGTGATCGGCGTCTCGAGCACGTAGGGCTCGTAGATCCGATCGATCGCCGGCAGATCGGACTCGGTCGCTGAACGAACGGACACCATGCTCATCGCGCATCTCCTGGGCACCGCACTCACGATCCACCGCCCTGTCACCTACCCGATCGCCGGGATGGGGTAGCGGCCTCGGCCGCATCTTCGAATTCTCGAGAAACTCTGTCACGCCCTCGCCCCCTTTTCGATTTGAAGGTCTGAGAGCGCCGGCAAGGGCCGGCTGAAGTAATACATACTTACTCATACCTTCATATCAGGAGCCCTCGAATGACCTCGCGGACCATGTCTCTCTTGATCGTCTCCCTGCTCGCCACGTCCTCGGCCTTCGCCCAGAAGGCGCAACCGAGTCAGACCGGAGAGAATCGCGTCGATGCCACGACGCAGGAAGGGCCGGTCGTCCCGGCGCAGCCGGGCGCCGACGAAGGGCCTCTGCGCTACCAGACCCAAGAGCTCCTCTTCCCCGAGCCGCTGCCGCTTCCCGATGAGTACGCCTCGATCGAGAAGAAGGAGATGCAGCCGAGTGCCGCCGTGACCAAGGACGGCTTGCTTCGAAGCGCCACCGGCCTGAAGGATGGCGCCGAGCTCGTTCCCGGCGGCCTCGGCGATCTGACGATGATGTCGATCGACCCAGAGCACTCTCACGGCGACTTCGACACCCAGGACTTCGGCGGCCTCAGTGCGGTGTCCTGCTCCCAGTGCTTCCCCTACGCGATGAACGTCCATCTCTCGATCCAGTGGCCGGACGGCAACTGGTCGGGCGCGTCGGGCGCGCTCATCGACTCCCGTCACGTCCTCACCGCCGGTCACTGCGTGTACAGCCACGACAACGGCGGCTGGGCCCGGCGCATCATCACCACTCCTGGCCGCGACGGCAGCTTCGCGCCCTACGGCACCTCCGAGATGGAGACCGTCATGAGTTGGAGCGCCTGGACCAACAACGAGGACTTCGAGCACGACATCGCCGTCATCCGACTCGCCCGTCCCGTCGGTGCTCTCACCGGCTGGTTCGGCTACGGCTACACCTCGAGCTCGAGCTGGTTCGAGAGCCCGAGCTGGAACCTCGGCTCCTACCCGGGCTCGCCGTACTCGCAGGTCGACATGTACTTCCAGGCGGGTGACTTCGACACCCTGCCGAACAGCTACGAGGCGCGGCGCCGCACGCCCGGCATCCCCGGCCAGAGCGGCAGCGCCGCCTACAAGTTCATCGGCAGCGGTCGCTACGCCTATGCGGTCACGTCCCACAACTTCTGGAACTGGTTCCACGGCACCGACCTCGACTCGGTTCGCTTGACATCGAACAAGTTCGTCCACGTGAACGACTTCATCAGCGCCCGAACGCACAATACCCCGGACCTGCTTCCTCTCGACGTCAATGCGGGCGGCACCTACTTCCCGCGCGGCGGCTACATCACCGGCGTCAACTACCTGACGCACAACTACTCGAAGGTCGGCCGCTCGGGCACCGTCAACACGCGAGTCTACCTCTCCACCAACGACAACATCTCGTCGTCCGACACCTTGGTGCAGAGCCACTACTTCAACTGGAGCTTCGGCAGCAAGTCCTCGGTCCGCGTCAACGCCTCGAGCGTCTACGTGCCGACCAACCTGTCGCCGGGCTGGTACTACCTCGGCGTGATCGTGCAGGACTCGGACGCCGAGCTCGGCAACAACGACTCCGACGGTCAGGACGCCGTGCGGGTCTACATCTACTGATCCCGAGTGCTCTGCATCCGGACCCCGAGACCGGAAGCAGGTGCTCCCAGAAGCCCGAGCGGCGGAAGCCGCTCGGGCTTTCTTCTTGGTTCGGCCGAGCTTTCGGCGAGCCAGTGATTCGGTGACGATCGATGAGGGTGCCGCCCTGGCGAATTGGAGAAGGAGTGCCGATGAGGGCGATGGAGTGCCCAAGTCGAGCGAGCCAAAGACCGAGTCTCTCGTTGAGGGCATCCACGAGCGAGCTTGGGCCGGGGCGCACCGTTTCACCTAGACAGCGTATTCCGAAAGGCCCCTTGCTCGGCACCTTTCCGCTCGATCGTCAGCGCCGTCGAGGAAGCATTCTCCAGCTCGGTGACCGCTCCCCGTCTCGGTCGCGCGGGCTCTGAGTTCAAGTCTGCGGCGCCCCCGGCGCGGCGCCGGAGCCTACAAGTGGTGAAACTGGACGCTTCGGGCCACCTCCCGGCTGAAGCCGGGGAACCAACCCGGCTGAAGTCGGGGGATACACGGGTTTGGCCGCATGCTTCAAGTCGATCATCACCGAACCAAAGAAGCGGGCCCGAGCTCTCTCAGAGCTCGGGCCCGCGCGCGACTGCGTGGATTCAGGCAGGTCGACGATCAGCCGTCGATGATTCCATTGCAGTCGTTGTCGATTCCGTCACGGCCGTTGCGGCCTCTCGTGTCATTCGCGCCCGGATACACGTCGGGATTCGTGTCGTCGCAGTCGCCGTCTTCGGGGCAGAAGCCGTCGCCGTCGGCGTCGGTGCAGTTGCCACCGCCGTTGTTCGGGTCGTAAGTGAGCGCCGAGTGCGCTTGGAGGAGTCCGTAGCCAGTGTTCTTGTTCCAGCTACCGCCACCGGTCGCGCTCTGGGTCAGGGCCTCGTAGACATCGTCGGGCGTTGAGGCCGTGCCGTGGGCGATCAGCATCGCCGCGGCAGCCGCGACGTGCGGCGAAGCCATCGAGGTGCCCTGGAAGAAGTAGTAGCCAAAGGTGCCGGTGCCGGCGGTCGTCTCCTGGAGGACGCCGTCGGCATAGCCATCACCGTTGGCATCGGCGCCGAGATCGCCGCCCGGGGCGACCATGTCGATGCCGGTTCCACGATTCGAATAGCTGACCAGTCCATTGCTGAAGCCGGTGGCACCGACGGCGATCGTCGTCGGGTAGATGGCCGGGTAACTGACGTTCTTGCGGTTGCCGTCGTTGCCCGACGCGCAGACGACCGTGACGCCGTTGGCATAGGCATAGTCGAGTGCCGCATCCATCGCGGGGATGCTGGTCACGCCGAAGCGGGCGTTGGTCCCGAGGCTCATGTTGATGACCTCGGCGCCGTTGTCGACCGCGTAGAACACGCCTTCGGCGATGTCGGCGAAGTCGCCGTTGCCCGAGTCGTCGAGGACCTTGACCGGCATCACGCAGCAGCCATAGGCCAGCCCGGCGACTCCGACGTTGTTGTTGGAAGCCTGGCCGATCGTGCCGCTGACGTGCGTGCCGTGGCCGTCACCATCGAACGGATTTGCGTCGTTGTTCGCGAAGTCGAAGCCCGCGACCGTGCACCCGAGGCCGTCCGGTCCGCTCGGGTCGAGGCCCGAGTCGAGCACCGCTACCGTGACGCCTGCGCCGGTGGACAGGTCCCACGCCGCGTTCGCCTGCACGTTGTCGAAGTGCCACTGGAAGGAGCGAAGCGGGTCGTTGACGTTCGCGAAGGCCGTCGCGAGATAGTTGAACTCGGCAGCCAGCCCGCGGGCGCGAAGCCCCTTGATGCTGCGCCACTCGTTCCCCCTCGGCACCGCCACGACCGTGAGGCCCGAGCGAGGCAGGAACTTGACGATCTGGAAGTCCGGAACGTCATCGGGGGTCCCCACCACGACGACTTCGCCGAGACGGTACAGTTGGTCCAGATCCGCGCTCTGGGCGGAGATCGGAGCGCTGGAGAGCAGCGCAGCCACGACGACGGACAGCAGGATGCGTTTCACGAAGGTTCTCCTCGAAGACAGCCTGACGAGCGGCAGCACGGAGACAGACGGACCTTGCCCGCGGTCTCCGCTTCGTTGGGGGGGATCGGATTGGAATCTCGGTTCTTGAAACCGGGGCCGACCCTACTCCTCCGTTTCGGCCCTGGCAAGCGCTTCTCCGGGACGAATCGGCTTCCTTCGAGGCAGGAGAGGAAGATTCGTGAATAATGTCCCGCAGCTCACCGGTCTCTCCGACTCGATGCTTTGAGGCACTTGATCATGCTGTCCGAGATTCTCGGCATCCTCGAATCCCTGCTCCTGATCGTGTTCCTGGGCGGCTTGGGAATCCTCGTCGCCATGGTGATCCGGGTCGTCTCGAAGACCGCTCTGGAAGGGGACGAGTACCGCCCCGAGTACGATCCGAGGATCGGACTGTGGCGCTATCATCGACAGACGCGGTTCCAAGAGAAGCCGCTGCTGCCCGACGGCCCGCCCTCGGAGGCGTCGCCCTCGGGCTCGCGGCTGGGCCTCCTTCCCAGGCTCCTGATCGGCATCTTCGCCCTGGTTCGCGGCCTCGCCCGGGTCGTGCTCGTGGGTCCGAAGACGGAGAAGTCGGAGCCTCTTGCCAAGCACGACTCCGAAGCCGAGGAGCCGGCACCCCGGCGAGTGGCGGTGCTTCGGTTCAATGCAGCCAAGGACGTTCACGCCAATGGCGATCTGCGACTGGCGGAATCGGTGGACGAGGTACTCGTCAACCGCGACCACTTCGAAGAGGTCGTCGTCATCATCGATTCGCCGGGCGGCGCGGTCCACGGCTACGGGCACGCCTTCGCCTTGCTGCAGCGCCTGCGCGATGCGGACCTGAAGCTGACGGCCTGCATCGATCGCATCGGTGCTTCGGGTGGCTATTTGATGGCGCTCCCGGCCCATCAGATCATCGCCAGCCCGTTCGCCCTCGTGGGCTCGATCGGCGTCGTGGCCGGCATCCCCAACATTCGCAAGCTGCTCGAGGAGCACGGGGTCTCATGGCGGCTCTTCGTCGCCGGCGATCGCAAGCGCGTGGTCCACTTCGCCGACGAGGACGGACCCGATGTGAAGCAGTACATGGACGAGAAGCTCGAAGCGATCCACCGGCAGTTCCTCGAAGCAATCGAGAAGCTGCGAGGCGACCGGGTGAAGCTCGACGAGATCCGCTCGGGCGATCATTGGACGGCCCAAGAGTCGATCGCAAAGAACCTGGGGCTAGTCGACGCGCTCCAGACCTCGTCGGAGTACCTACTCGAGAGGAACCGCGAGCGTGCGCTCGTGTTCGTCGACCAACGCGTCGACCTCTCCGAGCGGCTCAGTAGCTACTTCCCCTTGGCGCTGGAGAGTGCGCTGGAGAAATTTCTCGGACGCACGACGACGTGACGTGTGGACCCACCCTCGCGAAGCCGGCGGTCCGAGTGCATTGGAGTGCCCAAGTCGAGCGAGCCAAGGAACCGGTCTGACGAAGGGCGCTTCGTTCGAGCGAGCTTGGGCGGGGGCACGCCGCGAACGTAATGGAGCAGCAAGCCACTTCCGCGATCCAAGCGGCGGGACGCCCGCGTTCCCAGTGGTTTCAGCTCAGCGGCGCCCCCGGGCGCGGCGCCCGGTGCACACAGGTGGTGAAACTGTGCCCGAGGGCGAGGGCGATGGAGTGCCCAAGCCGAGCGAGTCAAAGACCGAGTCTGTCGGCGAGAGCTCTGCGCAAGCGAGCTTGGGCCGGGGCGGCCGTGCGACGACGGCGCACTCCGAGCGGCCCCTTGCTCGGCGCCTCGTGGCTCGATCGTCAGCGATGTCGAGGATGCGGCTTCCAGCTCGTTGACCTCTCCCCGTTTCGGTCGCGCGGGCTCTGTTTTCGGTCGCGCGGGCGTTAGTTTCAGCTCAGCGGCGCCCCCGGGCGCGGCGCCCGGTGCAGACAGGTGGTGAAACTGGGCCCGAGGGCGAGGGCGATGGAGTGCCCAAGTCGAGCGAGGCAGAGACCGAGTCTGTCGGTGAAGGCTTTCCCAAGCGAGCTTGGGCCGGGGCGGCCGTGCGACGACGGCGCACTCCGAGCGGCCCCTTGCTCGGCGCCTCGTGGCTCGATCGTCAGCGATGTCGAGGATGC
>JAVJTD010000581.1:0-29405 GCA_040219065.1 Planctomycetota bacterium | reverse complement strand
CGTCTCGTGACGAAGGTCGTCGATCGGCAGGGAGCCGACGTCGATGCCATCGAGCTCGAGCACGCCGTCGACTGGGGTGCGAAGGCCCGCCAGACCGTCGAGGACTCGACTCTTGCCGATCGACGACCTTCGTCACGAGACGCTCCTGGCACGCCGAGGAGACGTGGTGACCGGTACGATCGAGGAGAACTTGCGGCTGTGGAGACGCGGTGTCTCTTTCGAGTCGATGCGGGAGGCCCTCGAGGACACCGGGCTGTGGGAGGCGATCCAGGGCCTCTCCGATGGCATTCGCTCTCGGTTGAACGCTTCGGGACATCCGCTCTCCGAGACGCAGGCGGACCTGCTCGTCCTGGCGAGAGCCATTGCCTCGAAGCCTCGCATCCTCCTGATCGACGGGCTGCTGGACGGGCTCGCCCCGGAGACGCGAGATCATCTCCTGGAGCGCATCGCAGGTCCGGATGTGCCCTGGACACTGGTGGTGTCCACCGTTTCGGAGCAGGTCGCCGAGCGGTGTGAAAGTCGAATCGACCTGACCTAGCTCGCTCTTCCGGGAAACAGTAGAGGGTTTCCGACATGTCCACTGCCGTGATGGAATCCGCCGACAGGAACGGCCGGGTTCCAGCCCTTCACTTGGTGCAGATGCCCCGGCTCTTCCGCTGGGTGACGCGCCTGGTGGCCTTTGCTGTCGTCGCTCTCCCGATCGCGCTCTTGCTGCTACCTTGGCAGCAGAACGTGCGGGGTGAAGGCCGCGTCGTCGCCTACGCCCCGCTCGAGCGACAGCAGCCCATCGACGCTCCGATCGACGGGCGAGTCATGCAATGGTGGGTCGCCGAAGGGTCGGAGGTCGAGATCGGCGATCCGCTCTTCGAGATCACCGACAACGACCCCCAGCTCATCGGCCGCCTGGAAGAGCAGCTCTCGGCGGCAAAGGACAATCTCCAGTTCGAGAACGACAAGGCTGGTTCCTACGAAGGGCAGGTCCAAGCCTATCGTGACGCGCAACGGCTCGCCCTTCTGGCGGCGACCGAGCGCGTCGAGATGGCCGTTCAACGCATCGAGGCGGCCCTGCATGCGGTCGATGCGGCCGAGGTCGCCGAGCTGACCGCCGAGCTCAACCTCGAGCGCAAGAAGGAGCTTAGACAAGACGGCCTCGCCTCCGAGCGCGAGCTCGAGCTGGCGCGGCTCGAAGCGCGCAAGGCCACACTCGATGTGGCACGGAGCAAAGCCGCGTTGGAGGCCGCACGCCGAGAGAAAGAGAGCCTCGAGGCCGAGAAGGGCAAGACTCGCGCTGATTTCGATGCCCGGGTCAAGACCTCAGAAGCCAATCGGCAGGACGCCTCGGGTAAGGCCGCTTCTTCCAGGTCCAAGGTGCTCGATCTCGAAACAAAGCTCGCTCGCCAGCAGACCCAGCGCGTGGTCGCGCCCGTGCGGGGAACCGTCCTTCGTCTCATGGGTAATCAGGGCGGCGAGTTCGTCAAGGCGGGGGACATCCTCCTGGTCCTCGTGCCAGCCACCGAGAAGCTCGCGGTCGAGATGTGGGTCGACGGCAATGACATGCCGCTCCTCTCGTCCGGGCGCAAGGTCCGCTTGCAGTTCGAGGGATGGCCGGCCGTGCAGTTCGCTGGGTGGCCGAGTGTCGCCGTGGGGACCTTCGGAGGGCAGGTCACCTTCGTCGACGCCACGGACAACGGCCAGGGGCAGTTCCGCGTCGTCATCCAACCCGACCCTCAGGACCAGCCCTGGCCCTCCCGCCGGTTTCTGAGGCAAGGGGTCCAGGCCAAAGGCTGGGTGCTGCTCGAAGAGGTCACGCTGGGATACGAGTTCTGGCGACGGCTCAACGGGTTTCCGCCAGTGATCGCCTCGATGGAGCCGAAGGAGAAGGGCAAGTGAGCACTCTCGTCTGCTGGCGGAGCGCTTCCTGGATGGCGATCCTCGTCGTCGCCGGATGCCAATCTCCTCGAGTCACCGAGCCGCCGCATTGGGAGATGCTCCTCGCCTCTCAGGACGATCAGTCCCTTCAGGAGCCCGAGGTGCCGCTCGAAGAGCCTGCCGAGAGCCAGGACTTGGACCCGCTCACCGAGCGCTCATTGCGAACGGTGGAGCTGGACAAGGCGAAGACGCTGTTCCTCGGGACGGACCGAGGCAGGGCGTCGATGACGACGGTCACCCTGCCTCGTGTGCTCGCGTCGGTCGATCAGTCGTTTCCGCTGCTGAGCGCCGCCCGGCAGGAGCTGCTCATCGCCGAAGCCGAGCGGATGGGAGCGCGCGGCGCGTTCGACCTGAAGGCCAAGGCCGGAGGCACGGTCGCGCCGGAAGGCTTCTACACGAACCGGACCGCCAAGCTCGGCCTGGAGCAACCCACCACCTTTTGGGGAACGAGCGTCTTCGGTGGGTACCGGCTGGGTGATGGCGACTTCGATCCGACCTTCGACGGCAAGCGGGTCACCAACTACGGCGGTGAGTTCGCTCTCGGTGTCCGTGTGCCGATCCTCCAGGACGGCTCCATCGACCCGGCGCGCCGGGACCTGCGGGTCACCGAGTTGGGACTGGAGCTCGCCGAGAACGCGGTCGAGAGTCGACGGCTGAAGTTCGTCCTCGCCGCGACCAAGGCCTACTGGAGCTGGGTCGCAGCCGGGCGACGTCTCGCGATCGCCGAGGAGCTCCTCGCCTTCGCGGTCGATCGGCAGCAGGGTGTCCAGACGCGGGTCGAGCGGGGAGATCTGCCCGACGTCGAGTCGATCGACAATCGGCGGTTGATCGTGAAGCGGCAGGCCGTGCTCGTGAAGATCCGCCGCGACCTCCAGCAGGCTGCGCTCGCCCTCAGCCTGTTCCTGCGCGATGCTGACGGTCAGCCGATCGTGCCCGAAGCCGAAGCGTTGACCGGCACGTTCCCCGAGCCGATCGGCTTCGAGCCGAGCTCTGTCGAGCAGGACCTTCGCACGGCGCTCGAGAGGCGACCCGACCTCCTCGAGATCGAGCGGGAGATGGAGCAGCTCGACGTCGATACCGAGCTCTCCGAGAACCGCCTCCTTCCGCGACTGGATCTCGAATTGTTCGCCTCCCAGGATCTCCATCGGACCCGACCGTCGAGGACGAAAGGGGAGCTCGAGTTGATGGCAGGTCTCGAGCTCTCCTTTCCGATCCAGAACCGAAAGGCGAAGGCGGATCTGCGCAAGATCCGTGCGAAGCGCACCCAGCTCGAAGACAAGCGTCGCTTCCTGCGTGAGACCGTGCGTGCCGAGGTGCTCGATGCCTACTCGGCCGAGGCCGCCGCGTTCGATCTCGTGCAAGCCGCGCGTGAGACGGCCGACCTGACCGAGCAGCTCGCCCAGGCCGAGCGTCGCCGATTCGAGCTCGGTGACAGCAACGTGCTCATCCTCAACTTGAGAGAGCAAGACGCCGCCGAAGCCGAGCTCGGCGTCGTCGAGAGCCTCCAACGCTACTGGGCCGCCGTAGCCACCTACCAGGCCGCCATCGGAGGCGACTGATCCGAGTGCACCCGTCTGCTTGGCGGACGCACCTTCGTCGAGAGTGGTGGGTCGTCAGCTCCCGAGCAAGGCCGATCACCCCGAGCGTCGCCTGGGGCTGACGACGCTCGGCCTCTCCAGGCCGCCTTTGCACCCTCGTACAGGGTCCGCTTCCTGTCGCCTCACCGCTGCCGGCGAAGGCCTACTTGACCCAGAGCAGTCGCTCGCAGCCATAGAGGGGGTCGCAGCGGACCTCGGTTCCGTCCTCGAGCAATACGCGGACGAACTCGGCGCTCAAGGGGCCAAAGTCCGTCGGGACACCACGGCCGTTGGCGTAGACGTAGGAATCCGATTGCAAGTAATCCACGCGGTGGCCCTGGATGTTGCCGCTATAGGCGAGGTGCTCGGGATCGGCCCCGTCCCCGAACCGGAAGGCGATGTATCCCGATGGCGGTAGCTCGATGCTGCCCTGGACTGGACCGAAGTGCACGGGCACGCTGGCAGTCCAGTCGAACTTACCGAGGTTGACGATCAGAACGAGACCATTCTCGTAGGTGATCAAAAGGCGAGGAAAGCGGAAGTTGAAGCTCGGCAAGACGAGGGCCTCCTCGAGCTTCATCCAGCGCGATTCTGCCCAATAGAGGATCTTGTCCACTCGGCTCGCCTTGTACTCGGCTTGGAGCTGCTGCGATCGATAGTAGGTGTTGGCGGCTCGCCAGTAGACCTGTTCGAGAGTCAATGGCACCTGATTCGAATCGAAGACCGACGCGCCCGCCCAAAGCGGTTGTTGCGCGAGGTTG
Organism: Planctomycetota bacterium; assembly: GCA_040219065.1. Lineage (GTDB taxonomy): Bacteria > Planctomycetota > OFTM77 > OFTM77 > OFTM77 > OFTM77. Next base: position 25,138 of record JAVJTD010000581.1, on the reverse strand, counting down.
AACGCGAGGAGGACGGCGAAGTAGCGATCGTAGTCGATCTGGTCGAAGGGCACCTCGTTGCCACCGGTCGAGTAGAAGCGGCTCAAGTAAGGGCCCCGGTTCGCCACGAGGGGACCGGTCTCGTGCAGGGCGAAGTGCGGAATGATGTCGGCATGCTGTGCGCCGGGCAACTCGCGCTCCTGGCCATCGATGTAGCCGATGTACTCGAATGTATTGCCGCTCTCGCCGCTATTGCCGCCGCCGTATCCTTCGGCGAACAGAGGACCGTCGATGAGTTTGCGCAGGTACTTTGCAAAGCCGCGGCCCTGTTGAATGCTCTCGGCCATTGTGCGAGCGCCGAGACGAGTCGTGTCGCTCGAGATCTTGAAGTCGTAGGCCTGCTTGAAGTCCGAATCGATGAAGTACGAGTTCAAGGACGGGCAGCCGGTCTTGAGGGGCAGGATCTCCTTCTCGACGTAGAAGACCTGGCCTGGATACGTGACCGCGTAGTGCTTGACGCCGGTGATCGGATCGACGAACTGCACCTTGGGATTGCCGTCGCTGTCGAACGCTAGGGCAGGATTCTGCGGGTGATAATAATAGGAGTCCTCCGCGACGTAGGTGACGGGCCAGCCGGGTGCGAACCGAATGCCTTTGTCGTCGCAGTAGCGAAGAAGGTCGAAGAGCCGAGCCTCTTGGTCTTGCGTCAGGTCGAGCTCGGGAAAGGGCGTATAGGGAAACGCCCAGCCGAGCTGCCAGATGCCATAGACCTCCTTCATCCCCAGGTAGAGGAAGTCGTCGAGCATCTGCTTGGCAGCTCCGTAGCGATCCCCGTAGGCGATGCGGAGCTGCTGCGGATACAGGCGCGAGAGGTCGTTGAACATCACGAAGGTCTCGAGCGGAAGCTTGTTCCTCAGCTCGTCGTAATACTGGGACGGGCTCGCGACGCTCCTCTCGATGACATCCATCACGCTCTCGCTGACCGTGACGTAGAGCGTCTCGTCGAGCGGGGCGAGGACCTGGCCGCTCGTGGTCCACTCGATGTCGGCGGTGCCGAAGCACTCGGCCGGCTGCGGGCAGACGTTCTGAAAGAGACGAGTGGCGCTGGATCGCGTCAGGTCGAGATAGCGCGTCGCGAAGTAGGTCCTCTCTCCCCGTTCACGGAAGAGGATCGGATACTGCACGAGCGGCATGAAGAAATGATCCTGCCAATCGCCACGTCGGCTCGCGCCCAGGAAGTAGCCGCCAAAGTTGCGGGTGCCGCCTGCGACCGGCTCGAGCGCCCGCGTGCGCGCGACCATGGTGCGTCCGGCGATCCGGAGAGTCAGCTCCCAAGGCAGCTTCTGCCCAGAGATCTCGGTCTCGAACACGGCACGAACCGAGCGGCTGCTGGCTGGATAGTGCTCGAGGAGCCGAATGTGGTTCTTCAACGATGCGCCGTCCACTCGCTGGCCGCTCTCGTCGAAGTAGCTCGGGCCGGTCGACGACACCGGATGGAGCCCGCTGGGGACGTGCTCGATGTCGAGGTAGCCGCCGCGGGACGCGACGCCGCGGGCTTGCCAGCGGTAGAGCGGCTCGTCATTCGACCAAAAGACGTAGGTCTCGGTGCCGGGATCGTAAGTGAGCCCCGTGTCGACCGCCGCGAACATGCCGCGCGGTGCCATGAACTCGTCGCCCAGGAGCGTCGTCTCCAAGCGGCTCAGCCAGGGTTGAAGCGGACGCGAGGGATCGGCGATGAACGCTTGGATCCAAAAGCGCCGTCCGAGGGCGCGAGCCTTCTCCGGAATAGGAATCTTCAAGGTGAGCTCGCCCGAGGCGTCGGCCACGAACCAGCCGAGCTGGGAGAGGTTCGAGTCGATCTTCACACCGAGCTCGCCGAACGGCGTCTGTTGAAAGGCGCGGGTCGTATTGACGAGCAGCAGCACCCGCGCATGGGGCACCTGCGCGTGGATCTGGACCGTCGCCTGGCCACTCTTCATGAACACGACCTCGGGGACTTCGAGTATCTCGGCCCGCCCGAGCCCTGCGAGCAGGATCGAGCAAGCTGCGACTCGCAGGAGCCGAGACCACAAGCGTCCGCGAGCGGCGGGCGCCGCGAACGTCCCTCGACGACGACCGAGCCCGGCTCGGGCTACCTTCGCCAGCATGTGTGCCTCTCCTTCAGCCCAGGACGCGCGGCTTCTCCCCTTGCGGACTCCGACGGACCCGAGTCTCGCGGCCTGTCTCGAGGTCGCGACGCCGGTGCGGCCGTGGAGTGAGTTGGGGGAGCGTCCTCAGGCTTTCGTCAGATCAATCCCAGGATTTCAGACGCAGAGCATAACCGACTCGCAGAATCCTGCACAGAGGACACCGCCCGCGAACCGGCTCGAGCCGGGGGAAATCGCTACCCCGGCCGGGGGGAGGCCCGTACACTCGCCCTGCGATGAGCCATGAATCCACGACGTCTTCGCCGATCGCCCCAAAGCACCGCCGGCGCAGCTTGCTGACGCTCGCCACACTCCTCGTCCTCGCCGCGCTGCTTCGACTGATCGGCATCGGCTGGGGGCTGCCGTCATCGGCCCACCTCCACTCCTATCATCCCGACGAGCTCGCGAATGTGCAGGCCTCTCGCCGGATCGATTGGAGCGACCGTCAGCTCGATCCCGGCTTCTATCATCACGGTACGGCCTACCTGATCGCCGTCTCCCTCGTCGACCGCGTGACCGAAGCAGTCGGGCTCGCGCCGAAGCGGGACGATGCGAGCCCCGAGTCTTGGGCAGCGACCCACCGAGTCGCGCGCTGGTTGTCGTGGCTCTGCTCGGTCCTGACGGTTTGGGTGGCCTGGCTGTTGGCGCGCTGGCGCTTCGGTGAAGGGGTGGCCTGGGTCGCGGCTGCGCTCACGGCGTTCGCACCGCTGCTCATCGACACGGCTCACGTCGCGGTCCCCGATGCAGCCGTCACGCTCCTCTCGATCGTGTCGTTGGCTCTCATCGACCGACTGGCGCGCTCGGTGAACGCGCCACTGGGCAGAGGCATGATCCGCTCGTCGATCGCGGGAGGAGCCATCGGTCTGGCGGTCGCGACGAAGCTCTCGGGCATCCTCCTCCTGCCCGTGTTGGCGATCGGCCTGTGGCTCTCGGGGACGAGATGGCGCCGGCGCGGGCTCAATGCGGTGGCGAGCACCTTGGCATTGGCCGCCGTCTTCGTCTTGGCGAGCCCGCCAGTCTGGTTGGCGACGAAGCCCTTCTTCGACGCGCTCGAGTACGAGCTCCTCGTTCATCCACGTGAAGGTCACCAGCTATTGTTCGTGGGAACGGACCCAGGGTGGCGTTACCTGCTCGACCGCAATTTGCCGATTGCGATCGGTGGCGTCTTCGCGATCGTCGGCGTCTTCTCGGTCCTGGCCGGATTGCTGGCAATCATTTGGCGAGTGATCGCGAGAGAGCGTCCGCAAACAGGGTCGACGGAGCTGTTGCTGCTCATTTGGCTCGGGATGGGGGGCTTGGCCCTCTCGATCTCCGAGGTGCGGTTCATTCGATACCTGGCGCCATTCGTGCCGGCCTTGGCGATCGTCACCGCCCGCGTGCTCCTTTCGCCCTGGGCTCTCTTGCCCAGGCTAGGGCGTGCCGTGCTGATCGTGCTGGTCGCTGGCGTGGTGATCCACACGGGTTGGCGCGGTGCGGCGAGGTCGCTGCTCTACCTCGGTCCCGACCCTCGAGATCGTGCCGCGAGCTGGGTCCAGGAGAACGTGCCCCCTGGCGATTCGATCGGCGTATTGAGTCGCCCCTGGTACTATTCGCCGCCGATCTCGCCGTTCAACGGGCGCAGTCACACCGATGCCGCTTATCAGCGCTGGTGCCGAGACGAGGCGCCCTGGCGAATGATCGCGTTGGGTCTCGACCCGGGTCGCTTGATGGCCGAGCAGCCGGACTGGGTCGTCATCAGCAGCTTCGAGATCGCTGAAGAGGTGCGGCTGGGATACCCAGAGGCCGGGAGGTTCCTGGCACTGGTGCAAAAAGGCTATCGGCCCGCGGCGCCGCCGTTCCAGATCGAGGAGCGGCTGGGACCCTGGAAGGTCGAGACGACCGACACCGCCGCTGGCTATCCCTTTCCACCCCACGGCTGGCGCTACGTAAACCCGACGATCTGGGTGTATCGGAAACGCTGAGGTTGGCACGAGGGCGATCGATCGGAGATGATCCCAGGCCGGCCTCCCGTTTCCATTCAGCTCAGGAGCCTCTCGTGTCCGGATCCGATTCTCTGGCGCAACGCCTCTCGCTCGACGGTCGCATCGCGCTCGTGACGGGTGCCTCGGGTGGCATCGGCCGCAAGGTGGTCTCCCTGCTTGCGAGCGCAGGGGCTCGAGTCGCGGCGGTCGACCGGCCGGGCTCGACTCCAGGCACCGGCGCCGAGCTGACCCTCGAAGCGGACCTCGCGAATCCTGCGGAGGTACGCCGTGTCGCCAGTGAGGTGAATGAGCGTCTGGGCGGCATCGACCATGTGATCCACGCGGCCGGCATCACCCGAGACGGTGTCCTTTGGAAGCTCACCGAGGAGGACTGGGACGACGTCATCGCCGTGAATCTCAGCTCGGGCTTCCATCTCCTCAAGGCCACCATCCCGATTCTGCGCGCCCGCGGCGGCGGGTCCATCGTCCTGTTCGCATCGATCAACGGCGAGCGAGGGCACTTCGGACAGGCGAACTACGCGGCGAGCAAGGCCGGTGTCATCGCGTTGACTCGCTGCACGGCGAAGGAGGTGGGGCGCTTCAATATCCGCGTCAACGCCGTCTCTCCGGGATACATCCATTCCCCCATGACCGAAGGCCTCCCACCCGAGCTGCTGCAGATGGCCGTGGACGAGACCGCCCTCGGAAGGATGGGGGAGCCGAGACACGTCGCCGACGCGGTGCTGTTCCTCTGCAGCAGCCTGAGCGAGCACATCACCGGTCAGGTGCTTCGCATCGACGGCGGCCAGCTCATGGTGTGAGGAGCGCGGGCTTCGTCCAGGCTCAGCGCTCTCTGGGCCGCATCACCCGAGGGTGCATGCCTGGCGGTGGCTCACCGTGCTCGCGGATGTGCTGGAGCGTGTCGTAGTAGCGATCTGGCCAGACGATGTACTGGAGGACACTGGGATCGATCCCGATGTCCTCCGCAGGCTTCGGGATGTACAGCGTCGGGAGTCCCGGCTGGAATGGCACTCTCGGTCTCTCTTCGTCACGAGTGCGAATGATGGTCGGACCCGGCACGACAGGCCGTGGGTCGACGCGAGCATCGGACTGCTCTGACCGCTCTTTCTCGACCTGGCCGATCGGGCGTGCCGAGTCGGGCTCGGCGTCCGAGCCACAGGCGTTGAGTAATCCGACGAAGATCAGCAGTATCGATACTCGCATGACGCTACTCGTGCTCTAGAGACGGTCGTATGCTCTTGAACCGAAGCTCCAGGCTAACAGTCCATTCCCCTCGTTCAACGCCGATTGCATGAAGACACTGCTCATCTTCCTCGTCCTCCTCGCCATTCCGCTGCAGTACTTCACGCTCGTGTTCGTGGCAGTGGCATTCGCGGGGATGGGACACGGCGGCCCATGGATCGACGGTGAATGGACTTGGGCTGACCTCGGAATCCTCTTGTGGATCTCCGCCCCCCTTCTGGCGCTCGTCGTGCCTAGCCTCTTCCTCGCACGCATCCTCATCAAAGAGCGCCGAGAACGGAGGAGCCGCCGCCAACGTCGCGCCCATGAGCACCTCGCTCGGTTCCATCCGCAGGATTGAGTGGAGGCAGGACCGTGAAACGAAATCGGGCGCTGCCTCTATCTGGATGCAGCGCCCGCCAGTCTTCGCCGAGGTGTCGATCCGCCTCACTTCACGTCGATGACGTCCACCTCTTCGAACTTGCCGACCATCATGTCGCCGCCGCCGAGGCTGACGAGGGCGTGGTCGGAGAGGGGCAGCATGCGGTGGAAGAAGCGGGCACGCTTCAGTTCGCGGACGACCTCCCAGGATTGACCGTCCTCGGCGAGCCTCTGAAGGTTGCCATCGTAAGTGGTGACGTAGAGGCGGCCGCCCGTCGCGAAGGAGGAGCTGCCAAAGCCCGTCATGCCCTCACCGACGATGCTCGGACCCTGCGCCCAGGCGCCCGTCTTCGGGTCGAAGACATCGACGCGGGTGGTGGGACCACCCTTCGCCTGCATGCCGCCGATTGCCCAGATCTTGCCCTCGAAGGCGGCGACGGACAGGGCGCGACGCCGGAAGGGCACTTCGGGGAGCGCCTTCCAGCTCGCCTCTTCGGCAGAGAGATCCATCGCCCAGGCCGTGTCCAGCCAGATCGCTTCCTGGTCCTTGCCGCGCATCGTCCAGCCGCCGACGACGTAGATCGTGTCGCCCATCACCGCCGCGTCGAACGAGGAGCGCGGCTCGGGAAGATCGGGGAGGGGCTGCCAACCGGGCGACTTCGGATCGAACATCACCGCATCGGACACGGACCAGAGATCGTGCTCGTCGCCATCTTTGTTCTGGGCGGTGAAGCCGCCGAGGCGATAGAGCTTGCCTTCGCGAGCCAGGAGCGCGAGGCCTTGAAGGCCGGGTCCGTCGAGGACGGCGCTCCAGGTCGGCGGCTCGGCGGCCATGTCGAGTCGCCAGAGCGTCTTGGCCTGGGACTCCTTGCCGTACTCGTGCGGGTTGCCGGTGTGACCGCCGTACATGTAGAGGTGGCTCTCGGAGACCGCGGCTCCGAAGCTGGTGACGGCTTTGGGCACGTTCGGAAGGGCGTGGATCTTGGGCGCGGCCTCAGGCCGGTCATCGACATCGACGGTCAACGTCGTGTAATGGCGAGTCGTCGTGTACTCCTCGCCATCGGTCTCGCCGCCCTGATCCTCGACGTGACGCGCGCGGATCGCGTAGCGCCCTGGGCCCGAGATCGGGAGCTTCACCTGGCCGAGCTCATTCGTCACGGCTTCGGCGCCCTCGAGGCCGGGTCCCATCGCCTTCACCTCGGCACCGGCGACGGGCTTCCCTCGCCAGGTCACGTGAATGAGTAGAGCATCATCCTGGCGCTCGGGCACGATGTCCAGGGTCATTGAAGGCAGTGAGCCACGCCGCCACGCGGCATCGCTCAGCGCCGGGCCGGTCTTCGCGTAGTAGCGCAGCAAGAAGGCCTCGTCGCCGCGGGTCATCACGCCGAAGTCGCGCTGAAGGACGAAGAAGGCGTCCGCCGGTGCATCCTTCAAGGAGCCGAGGAGTGCATGCTTCCCTCGCTCCAGCGTCACCGGGACGAGGCCGTCCGCGGTCACCCGGTGAACGCGCGCGTCCTCGACCAGATCGAGCATCACGCCCTCTCCGGGCTCGGGCGCTTCACCGAAATAGAGCTCGAGCCGGGGCTCGCCGCTCTCGATCGTTCGCACTAGCCAGACGAAGTGGGCCTCGGCGCTCGCGCAGAGGAGCGCGGGAAGGAGCAGCGCGGCCGCTCGCAGAAGATTCTTCGAAGAGCACATGATCAGGCTCCGAGTTTCAGTGTGTTCAGGATCACCGACGCGTCCGGGAGGAGGTGGCGCCGGTGCGATCGAGCAGTTGAAGTCTGAAGGGGGCCGGTCCCCGCGAGGGAGGCCCGGACCGGAGCTTACTGCAAATGAGATTCGTTCGCAGGTAGTTTCTCGGCAGGTACCGGAAGGCCTTTCAGGACCGCGCCTTGGATCACTGCGTCAGCGTCACGGCCACGGCATTGCTCGCCTCGAGCGCCTTGCCGGTACCGAGGGTGTCGAACGCGATCCATGCGTGATTCAGCGTGCGTCCGACCAGGAACGTCGGTCCGCTTGGCGGCAGGTTGAAGGACGCCTGAGCTTCTCCGCATCCGTCAAGCGTGCCGAGCGTGTTCGTCAGGATGGGCGTATTCGGATTGGCGGCAGAGTAGTTGAGATAGAGACCCGCATTGAGTGGCACCGAGACACCCTGGAACGTGAAGCCGGGCGTCGTGCCGTTCTCGCTGCCGACCAAGAGGTAGGTCTGCCCCGCATTGCGAGTGCCCCCATAAAGGTCGAGCTGCACCGAGCCGCCGACCGCGACGGAGAGCGTCGTCACATCCGCTTCGAGCGCCTCACGCCCCACGAATCTCACATCGAGCTGCACGCCATCGAGGCTCAGGTGCGCGTCGGTCGCTTGGAACCGGACCGTGAACATCGTGATGTCATCGGGATTCGCCGTGAGGTCCCACTCGAACTTGGTCTCGAGAGCAGACGGTGCCCCGAGGTCGGTGAAGCTGGAGAAGGGCACGATCTGCGGCGAGCCGTTGAGATCATAGACCAGCACGGGCGAGAGCACGTCGAGCGGCGTCCCCACCGAGCGAACGTGGAGGACCACCGTCTGAGCATCACCGGGCGCGGTGTCTCGGATCTCGAAGATCGGTGAGGTCGTCGGCGAGTAGATGTTGCAGGTCGAGGTGATGAGAGCGGCCGGATCGGCGACCTGCCACAGCGCCGCGTCGTCGGCGGTGCATCCGAGATCGGGCGAGTTGGGGGCATTGAACGGCGAGGCGTAGCAATCCCACGCCGTGAAGGTGCTCGTCCCCGGCTCGCCGCGCCAAACCGGAGGCTGAGCGTTGGTGAATTGAGCCGAAGCAGAGGGAAGGAGGACGAAGCCGAGCATCATGATCGAGTAGAGGAACTTCATATCATCAAATCCTGATCAAGTTCATTGTGGATGGTGGACATTCCGGCCAGGGCCTATCGCGCGAAGCCCCGGGGGCAGGAGCCGAGCTCAGGGCACCAAGCGGTTGACGAGCAGCTTGTCCTGAAGCTCGCCGCCATTGATGCCGCCGGTCGACGGGACGTAGAGATCGAGGTCGCCGTCGCCGTCGAGGTCTCCGAAGGCCGCGTCGTTCGCGATGAATCCCCCGAAGAGCTCGAAGGTCGTGTGGCGGGCAAACTGCCCGGCCGTGCCACCCTGAGCACCACCCTGATTGAGGAGGAGGAAGGCGCCGCCGCCCTCGGTGTCCGGCTCGCAGCCGAAGATCGCCGGGAGCTCGTGCGTCGCGACCAAGATGTCGGGGTCGCCGTCCCCGTCGACATCGCCCACGGCCAGTCCGAGACGAATGCCCGTGAAGGTGTAGTCGAGCGGGTTGCACGGACCGGGCACCGAGCAGCTCAGGCCATTCCCGTCGTCTCTGCCCAGATCACAGGGACGATCGTCGAAGAAGCCGGGTTGTGCCGTGCCCCGGTTGATCATCAAGTCGCCTGAGAACTCGGCACCGAGGCTGAAGATGTCATTGGCGACGAAGAGGTCGAGGTAGCCATCGCCATCGAAGTCGGCGAAGTCCGCGCCATACGACCGGTCGCCTTCGCTCGACAGGACCGGCAGGTTCGCCGAGGCGTCGCTGAAGGTGCCCGTGCCGTCGTTCAAGTACAGCACGTTCGGCTCGCCCGGGACCCCGTCGACCAGCCCGGCGCTGTCCGAGCGCGCGACGAAGAGGTCGAGGTCCCCGTCGTGATCGATGTCGCCCACGGCGAGAGCTTCGTTGATGTTGGGAGCATTCGAGGGCAGGGAGGCGAAAGCGGCATCGAGCTGGAGCTGTCCGATCACACCGCCCTGTGCCCCGCCCTGATTGACGAGCAGGAGCACCGAGTCGAGATAGGCAGCGCCGTGACCACCGGTGCCACCGGCGAGGATCAGGTCGAGGTCGCCGTCGCCATCGATGTCGGCGAAGTCGGCGTCCGAGACGGCGTGGGTCGTGTAGAGAAAGCTCGTGTCCTTCCGAAAGGTGCCGTTACCGCGATTGAGGTAGAGCGCATTCGGGCGCAGCGTGCTGCCCTCGAACCCGCCCGCGACGAAGAGGTCGATGTCGCCGTCGGCATCGACGTCACCGAGTGCGACATTCCGGCTGGGACCGTTGTCCGGCAAGGTGCCGAAGGGGCGGGCCTGTCCCAGGGAGAGCGGCCCGGCAGGTGGCATCGGCGAGCGGAAGGTGCCGGCGCGGTTCTGCAAGAGGACGATGCGGGAGCCCGCGAGGACGAGGTCGAGGTCGCCGTCACCGTCGAGGTCACCGAAGTCGACGTCGGTCGAGGCCGTATGCCCGGTGGAGGGAGGCAGGAGGTCCATCGACCCGTCGTCGAAGCCGAAGGTGCTCGCCGAGGACGCGTTTCCGATCCGGCGGCTGACGCGGTCGCTCGCCACGATCTGCCCGAGCGGCGTGACGACGAAGGCTTGGAAGTGGACCCAGCTTCCGGACGTGAGGCTGATCGGCAGCGCGGCCGGTCCGAAGGTGGCCCGGCCGCCAGCCCCGATCGGGCTCATCACGATGCGCGACGGATCGGCATCGAGCCGAACGGTGGGACGCCGTCCTCCGAGGACCTGGGCTTCCGTGCTGAGGGAGTAGGCGAGAAACGCGGGCTGGCCGGAATACGGGGCCTGGATCACCGCGGTCACGCTGCCGTCCTCGCGGAGGCCGCCGACGTCGAGGCGAATCTGTCCGTCGCCTTCGGAGCCGTCGGCGAAGGCCGATCCAGTGAGAGCTACAGCGGCGACCGCCACGAAGGCGCATCGACGCGTGATGAGCTTTCGAAGTAGAGAAGTCATGAACATGAGCTCCTTGGGAGGATCTCGAAGTGAAGGCTCGGGAGCGTGGGCACGCAGCACCTCCGAGCGGGCGACACTTTGGAGCAACTGAGACGCAGTCTCAAGTAGAAAACGAGAATGATTCTCAATTGCTGCCGAAGTGGCCCGGACACCGACACTTCGATCAGGCAGAGCTCACGCCGCGCCGAAGCGGGATGTCGTGATCGCTCGGCGATCTACGCCCGCAGAGCCGCGGCGCGCCGTCGTCAGGCCTTCTCGGTGACGATGTACTCGCGGCGTGCGGCGAGGAGGCTGGCCAAGGTGAGACTGCCGACGACGATCGAGGCGAGCACGAGGAGGGAGGTGCTCAGCGGCTCGCGGCCGGCGATCACTTTCAGCTCCTCGGGGAGGCGAGCATCGTGGATGAGCCCCGAGAGCTCGATCGCCAATGTGCGCACGTAGTAGGTCACACTGACGCGATTGATCAGCGCAGGCACGTACGAGATGAAGGCCTCGAGCACGATGTAGATCACCGCCACGATCATCGCGCGTGCCGGGATCATGTATCCGACGAGGATGAAGAGCGCGTTGTAGCAGAGGATCGCCGCGACGGCGGCAGCCGCCTCCGCCTGCAGGAGATTGGTGCCGCCGGGCAGCTCCAGGAGGAGCCAGGCGAGGACGAGGCTGGTCAGGTGGAGCGGAGTGAGCACGGTGGCGATGCCGGCGAACTTGCCGACGATGATCTTCCAGCGGGCGATCGGCCGGGTGTGGAGATAGGGGAGCGTCTTGCCTTCCAGCTCGGTGTTGAGCAACGGCGAGGCGTAGAGGAGCGCCATCAGGACCGCGATCGCCTGGCAGTACACGGTGAAGAGAAAGATCCCGGTGGCGGTCTGCCAGTCGACGTCTTCGTCGGTACCGAGGCTGGTCAGCATGAGCTGGTCCTCGTCCGGCGTCTCCTGCTTCGGATCGAGGGACAAGAGCCCGCCGCGGAACAAGAGCCAGTCCCCATTGAGGGCGAACCAGCGATCCAGGCCGCCAAAGTGGTGGTCCTTGAATCGAAACCCGCTCTCGTCGATGACGATGCGGCCTTGGAGATACTCGAGTGGACCCTCGCGCACGTCGCCGATGATCTGGCGACCTTCGTGGTACGCCTCTTCGGGGTGGTTCCTGGCCCACTCCCGGTACTCCAGGTTGCTTTTGAGCCGGCCCAGGCCGCCGAAGCTCATGGCGATCCAGGTGAGGAGCAAAGGGAACGAAAGCAGCAGCAGCACGAGCCAGAGCTTCTTGCCACCGATCATCTCGCGGACTTGGAGTCGGAAGAGAGCGTTCATCAGCGGGCCGTGATGAGGTAGTTGAAGACGGCTTGGAGATTGTCGTCCTGCGAGCTCATCTCGTGGACGGCGACATCGGCTTCGAGGGCGACCTGGGCGAATCCTCGGTAGAAGGACGTCGGCTCATGGGTGAGCACCTCGATCTGTCCCTTGGGCTCGTCGAACTCGAGCCCGGCCACCGGCAGCTCGCCAAGGATTCGGCTCGCCAGACGCCTTGGCTGATCGCAGCGCACCGCGATCTTGTGTGGGAACTCGTCCATCAGGTCCCGGATCTCCTGGATGTGCCCCGAGGCGAGGATGCGGCCGCCGTAGATCATGACGAACTCGTCGGTCATCGACTGGACTTCGTGGAGCACGTGGCTGGACACGATCAGGCTCTTGCCTTCCTGTCCGAGCGAGACGATCAGATCCATCATGTCGCGGCGACCGATCGGATCGGTGCCGGTGAGCGGCTCGTCGAGGATCAAGAGATCGGGGTCGTGGACGAGCGCTTGGGCGACCTTCGTCCTCTGCCGCATGCCGCGCGAGTACTCACGGATCGGGCGGTGGAGGTACTCGGCCGCGCCGACGCGGAGCAGCGCCTGCTCGGCTCGTTCGGGCGCGGCGGCACCCAAGCCCGAGAGCCGGCCGAGGAAGGTCACGAACTCGTGGCCGGTTAGCTGGTCGTAGAACGCGTCGTGCTCGGGGCAGTAACCTAGCCGCTTGAAGACGCGCGGGTTGTTCCAAGGGCGCTCCCCGAACATCTCGATGGTGCCGGCCGAGGGTCGGAGCTGGCCCGTCATCAGCTTGATGAGCGTCGACTTGCCGGCCCCGTTCGGGCCGAGCAGTCCGATGACGCCGGAGCTCAATTCGAGGGTGACGTCATTGACGCCGATCACGACGTCGTAGAGCTTCGTCAGGTCTTGGGTCTTCAGGAGTGGTGGCGACATCAAATACTCACCGGCTTCTGAACGCGGCGGCGCAGGACGATGGTCGCGATGATCGTGACGGCGGCGAGGTAGCCGAGCGCCCATGGCGTCTGTGGGTTGCTGACGGCGGTGCCGGTCGTGACGCTGCTCTGAGCGAGGTCGATGTTGTTCCCGACCGCGCCGCCGACATCCGAGAGGTTGCGGAAGAACTGTTCCTGGACGCCGAGGTCCCGGAGAAAGCTCATCATGTTGGCGAGCCTGTCGGTGAGATCGAAGGCCGAGCTGGTGGCGACGATCGCCGTCTCGCGAATCGAGGTCAGAAAGGCCCACTGCGGGACGGCCGACGCGCCATTGCCCATGTCCGGTGCGAAGGACAGAGCGCCGTACGTCACCTCGCCGAAGATCCAGATGAAGATCCATCCAAAGGTCGCGAAGCGGGCGTCCTTCGAGAGAGAGGAGAGCACCAGCATCACGACCGAGACGGGGATCGTGACGAGCAAGGAAGCGATCACGATCTGGAGCATGATCGGCGCCGTCTTGGCCAAGGTCGTCAGGTTCGGGGCCAGGAGGATCGAGATGGCGTAGAGCACCAGAGCGGGGAAGAGGCTGATGCGCAGGACGAAGTACTGGATGATGCCGAGCTTGCCGACCAGGTACTGCCAGAAGCTGATCGGCTTGGAGAAGTAGAGGAGAAAGGCCTTACCGCGAAGGTCCCAGGAGATGAGACGCGGTCCGACGATCGTCACGACCAGCATCGCCAGCCACGACTGGATCCAGGCGAAGAAGAGGACGAAGGCCGTGGACCAGATCGGCGGCAGGAGGACCTCGGGGCGGGCGCGAACGGCCTCGACCATCTCTTCGCCGAGGAGCTCCACGCCGATCATGCCCAGCCAGCCAGCGTTCGCGAGGTCGTTCTCGGGGTTGGCGACCCAGCCGATCGCGAAGAAGACGGGCGCGAAGTAGACGAGCGGGACCCACGCCAACCAGAGCAGGCGGCGCAATAGCTTGCTGTTCTGCTGAGTGACGCGAATCCCGTATCGCGAGATGGTCAGAGACCGCGCGAGCCAGCCACGGCGGTCTCCTTCCCAGGCTCGGTACCCCAGCTCGGCAATCGGCATCAGCGGTCTCCCGTGAAGGACGTCTCGAGCGGTGTGGCCGAACGTGACGTGGACTGGACGGCTTGCAGGAAGATCTCTTCGAGCGTGTTCCGGCTCGCATCCATGCTGCGCAGGGCGATGCGCGCGTCGCGCGCGGCCTCGAGGATACAACGCGGCACGTCTTGGCCGGCGTCTCCGGGCGAGACTCGCCAGTGCCGGTCCTTGATCACCTCGAATTGGCAGCCTCGGCTCTCCAGACCGGCTCGGAAGGCCGCGGCGTCGCCGTCGAATCGGACCTGGTAGGAAGGGTCGGTCGACTGGCGGAGCGTCGCGATCTCGTCGTAGACGAGGAGACGCCCCCGCCCGAGGATCAACACCGCGTCGCAGCACTCCTCGATGTCACCGAGGATGTGCGTCGAGACGATGACGCTGATGCCCTTCTTTTGATAAAGCGTGCGAATGAGGGCCAGCATGCGCTCGCGGCCGACGGGGTCGAGGCCGTTGGCCGGCTCGTCGAGGAAAACGAGCTTGGGGGAGTGGATCAGGGATTGGGCGAGCTTGACCTTCTGCCGCATGCCGGTCGAGTAGGTCTGGACCTCGCGGTAGCGCTCCTCGTACAGGCTGACGAAGTCGAGGATCTCGTGGGCGCGGCGCAAGCTGATCTGCTTCGGTAGGCCCGCCAGCTCGCCGGCGTACGCGACGGCTTCGACGCCTTTCATGCCGGGGATCGTGCAGTCGTCCTCGGGCATGTACCCGACGATCTCCCGGATCTGGCGTGACTCTGTTCGGGCGTCGTGTCCCAGCACCGTGGCCTGGCCGTGCGTCAGGCGGACCAGGCCGAGGAGGGCTTTGATCAGTGTCGACTTGCCGGCGCCGTTGGGACCCAGGAGGCCGATGGCTCCGGGTCGGATCGAGACCGTGAGATCGTCGAGCGCCTTGAAGCCGCCGTACAACTTCGTGACGTTCTCGAGCTGGAGGATCATGTCGCCCTTTCAACGGTGAGCGCAGGCAGAGACGAGGTTGATGCCCTCTTTCAGAAGACGCGCCGGGTTCTTTCAGCCTTTCTTCGTCAGGCGCTTCGCGAGCGGAAGTCGTCCAGGAAGTCGCACAGCGCCTCGACCGAGCTCTCGGGGACCGCGTTGTAGAGCGATGCCCGCAGCCCACCGACCGAGCGATGTCCCTTCAGGCCGACGAAGCCGTGCGCCTTCGACTCCTCGAGAAAACGTGCCTCGAGCGCTGCGTCCCTCATGCGGAAGACGACGTTCATCGCCGAGCGCGAAGCGGGCTCCACCGGGCAAGCGTAGAATCCGTCCGAGCCGTCGATGGTCTCGTAGAGGCGCCTCGCCTTGCGGGCGTTGGCCTCGGCCAAAGGGGCGAGGCCGCCGCGCTCGAGCCAGTGCTTCGCCGTCAAGCCGACCAGGTAGATCGCGAAGACCGGCGGCGTGTTGAGCAAGGAATCCTTCTTCGCGAAGGTTCGGTAGCTGAAGATGCCGGGGAGATCCGTGCGCATCCGCTCGAGGAGCGAGCGCCTCACGATCACCACGGTGACGCCGGCCGGCCCGAGGTTCTTCTGGGCACCTGCGTAGATCAGATCGTGGTCCTGGCAGTGGACCGGGCGGCTCAGGATGTCCGAGGACATGTCACACACGAGCGGCACGTCGCCGGAGTCGGGCGGCGCCGGGTACTGCGTCCCGCGGATCGTGTTGTTGCTCGTGTAGTGCAGGTAGGCCGCCGCCGGGTCCACGGCGTAGTCGCCGGGATTCGGAACTCTCGTGAAGCCGGCGCTCTCGGCAGACCAGACGGTCCGGACGTCTCCGATCTTCGAAGCTTCGGCCACGGCCGTCTCGCTCCAGTTGCCCGTCACGAGGTAGTCGCCGTGCTGGCCGTCCTGGAGGAGGTTCCAGGCGACGAGGACGAACTGCGTCCGCGCGCCGCCGCCCATGAAGAGGATGTCGTGGTCCTCGGTCCCGCCGATCAGCTCGCGGAGCGACTGGATCGTCTCCGCGTGCACGGCCGAGTACTCCGGGCCCCGGTGGCTCGAGGCGAGGAGCGAGATCCCCGACCCGCGAAAGTCGAGCAGCTCGGCCTGCGCCTGCTCGAGCACCTCTTGGGGCAGTGCTCCCGGCCCCGCATTGAAGTTGTGTGTCCGTCCCATCGCTCCGCTCCTCGATTGGAAAGGGAGGAGTATGCCACGGGACCCGGCGGCGTGGAATGCATCCCCCTCGGACACTCGGATCCGGAGCGCAGTGATTCGGAGCGCCGGCTTCAGCCGGTCCCCGTGTCCTCCCTCCAAGCGCCTCGGCGTGACCCAGACCTTACATCCGAAGCTCCGTGGTCCGATTTGGCCGCGGTCATTGGGGGCGAGTGATTCGGAGCGCCGGCTTCAGCCGGTCCCCGTGTCCTCCCTCCAAGCGCCTCGGCGTGACCCAGACCACACATCCGAAGCTCCGTGGTCCGGTTTGGCCGTCGCCGCTTCGTGACGACCGTCCTCCCGGTTGGCCCCTTGCTCGGCGCTTCTCGGCTCTCACGTTGGCGGCATCGAGGAAGCGGATCTCCGTCCGGCAGCCGCTCTCCGTTTCGGTCGCGCGGGCTCTGGTTGGGGCGCCCCGAGATTCATCGTGATACTTCGCGATCCTCTCCGGTCATCTCGCGTTCTCGAGCACCCAGCGGTACTCGCGCTCGAGGCTGGTGACGAGGTCGTCGCCGCATTCTTGGCTTCGCTCTTCTTCAGGAATGACGCCCCAGGTGTAGGTCTCGATCTCGAGGTGGCGACATTGACCGGTCTCGACCAGGCTCTCGAGTGCTTCCATCAAATCGCCCTGTGTCGTTTGCAGCGACGGCAACGTCGTCACGAAGATCGGCACATGGAAATGCACTCGCCAGCTCTCGGCCTCGAGCCAATCGCTGTTCTCGAAGAGCTCGGGTAAGTCCGTCGCGCGTAGCTTGGTCCCGTCCTTTCGCCGACCGACGGCCTGATGCAAGTAGCGCTCCTCATCGAAGCGGGCGAGCTCGCGGCGACCGTCTTCGTTGTCGGCCGGATCCTGGAGACGCAGTGCGCTCGAGAGCTGCACCTTCGGGACGGCGATGCCAGCGGCGCGGAGCCGGGCGAGCGAGGCAGCGAGGTCTTCGTATTGCACGGCAAGGTGGCAGGTGTCGAAGCAGATCCCGACATGACGGCGGAGGATCTCCTCGGCCTGAGACTCGGAGAAACCGGCCCGGGTGGCGAGGAAGGCACGGGCCTTTCGAAAGACCGTGCCCTCGAAGAAGGCGACGGCCTCCTCGGTCGTCTCGACCGACGTCATCGGCTCGGGCTCGAGGGCGATGCGCACCGTCTTGCCGGTCTGTTCCCGAATGAGTGAGAGCGCATGTGCGACCGCGGCGATGTGAGCGGCCATGCGATTACGATCCAGGGGCTCCTCCCAGTCGCGAAACGTCCCGCATAGAGAAGAGAAGCTCGGCTCGGCGGAGGGACTCAGCGCCGCCAATACGCGAGCCACTCGAATGCTGAAGAGCGCGCGCTCCTCATCGACCCAGGACGGCTTGTACACCTTCTCCTTCACGCGTGTCTGATGAAAGTCGCCGTAAGGGAACGCATTGACGGTGAACACATAGAGCCGCGCGTCCTCGAGCGTCTGCCGCAAGGCCTGGAGGGCACCGGGCACCTCGTCGAGCTCCCGTGCCGCCCGATTGCTCAGCCACATGCCCACTCCCATTCGCCGGTCCGGACACACTCGCCCCTTGAGCGGGATCGTGATCTCCCTCAAGTACCGGTGGATCTCCTCGACGGTCTCCCCCGGATGTACGTTCGTGCAATAAGTGAGCTCGAGCTCGTGTTGGCGGGGTTGGATGAGCATCTTTGGGTATCCCCCGGCTTTGGTGAAACTCGTATCCCCTGACTTCAGTCAGGTTGTTTCCCCGGCTTTAGCCGGGCTCTCTCCTGAATATCCCCAAGGAAAGCTCTCCAGGCGGCCCTTGGAGAACATCGTTCTCACGCTGGACCAAGGGTACTCCTGTGGTGTTGCCACGAGGCCGGCTTTCACGGGATTGCGATGGATGTAATCGAACTTGTCCGTCCAGTGATCAATACCCCGTATGATCGAGTCAAAGGAGTCCCGCTTCCACATCTTACCTCGTCGCTTGAGGGCCAGGTTGATGTAGCGAGATGAACGGCCCTTGAGGTGCTTGAGGATGTCTTCGAGGTCGTGGCCAGAGAATGGCCGGATCAACAGGTGAATGTGATCCGGCATGACCACATAGGCATCGATGTCGTAGCGGACTCGATAGTCGTAGAATAGGAACTCCTCGAAGATGCGGGCGCCCGTCCAGTTCTGGGCGCTCAGGAGGTTTCCGAGGCTCCGATTCAGAAGCCGAAACGTGATGAAGTAGGTCGAGCCTTCGAGTGTCCAGTGAGGTAAGCCCATCCGACGTCGTACATCTACGAGCGGGATCTTCCAACCGACGAGCGGGACGAGATGAGGGCGGTAGGGTTGCGGTTCGTACTCGGCCAGGCTGGGCTTACTGTCCAACCATTTCCGCACGAGGCGAAGTCGATTCTCATCGATCACGATTTGGGAGCTCCTTGTGTGTGTCGATTCTCTCGACAGACAAGTCGCTCGATTCCAAATCGCGGTCACAAGAATCTGGTTTTTTTCCTGACTAAAGTCAGGGAAACAACCTGACTAAAGTCAGGGGATACGAAGACCCGGCTGAAGCCGGGGGACACACAGGGAGGATACGAAGACCGATATCCACAGACTACTTCGGCAAGACCACCCGGCTCTGCCACTTCTCGAAGTCAGCCTTCTGCTCCGGAGTCAATACACGCTCCTCTTCAGGCGGGTAGTTGTCCATGGCTCGATACGGCATGGGGCCCACGGTGTCGGGACAGGCGGTGTAGAGGTCCATGTCCTTGCAGTAGCCTTCCGAATGCAGGACGACGGTGCGGGCCCAGCCTTCGGGGAGGTCGGGAAGGCTGCTCGCATCGAATTGGACCGCGATCTCTTCGCCGCGGGCCATGATGACGAATCGGTCGTCGGTCTCCCGTAGGAGCTCGCGCACATCGCCGTAGCCGGTGTAGCGGCCGCTGAGGATCTTGTAGGGGACGCCCTGATCGAGGCGCGCGTAGTCGTACTCGGTCGGATGATGACCGTCCGGCGAGAACTCGCGCGGGTAGCCCAAGTGCCTCAGCTCGGCGACCTCGGCCTCGAGCTCGTGCTTGACGAAGCGATCGGCGTCGAGGACGTCCTCGGCGATGAAGACCTGGTCCCAGAAGATCTCCATGTTCGTCCGGAGGCGCAGGCGGCCGTCCTTGCGGATTGGCAATTCGGACACATCGAAGGTCATCATGCGCGGCAGGCCTGCGGGAAAGCCTGCGTCGGGCACGACGGTCTTCCAGCCGCCTTCACCATCGGGCACCTCGATCGAGGGCGACTTCATCGTCAAGCCGGCCTGGTAGGCGGCGTAATTGACGTGGGAGTAGGTGTACTCGACCCAGCCATAGAGGTAGAGGACGAGGCGGTCGTCTGGATCGAAGCTCTGGAGCTTCTTTCCGAAGTCGAGCTCGAGCCAATGATCTTCGGCGTAGCCGACGAAGCGGCGATCGATCGGCACGTCGACGTACTTCCGGTCGATCTCCAGGATGCGCTCGCGCACGTCTTGGCCGCGCTCATCACGCGCTGCCTCGGGGAAGATCTTCTCCGTCGCTGCATACGGCTCCGAGGTCGGGAGCGGCGCTTGCGCCGAGAAGCGCTCGTCGGGGTGGATCTCCTGGTCGGCGGGATGGTCGTAGACGATCAGGCTCAACCGATCGAGATAGGTCACCTCTTCGAGCGGCTCGGCGATGCGGAGGAGATACTTGCCGTCCTTCTCCGCGATCAAGGACGGCGGAATACGCACGTCCTCGGTCGGATCCGGCGCGGCATACTCGCCGGGCGCTACGAAGAAGCCCATGCCGCCCACCCCGAGGAAGTCGGTCACGTAGGCGAAGCGCTCGCCGTTCCAGGCGAACAGAATCGGGCAAGACGACGGCTTCCTCGAGACCTGCGTGACCTCCCAGCACTGATCGCCGGGCACTTCGAGCTCGCTCTGGAGAACGCCATCGGTCCACTGCAAGCGGACGTAGTCGACCTTGCCGACCTGGCCGAGACCGAAGTGCGCTTGACTGGGCGCCGAGCCGAGCATGCCCGAGGTGCTCCGGATCGTGCTGCGCTGGATGTGCGTGCCGGTCTTGACCTCGACCTTCAAGCCGAGGCCGGAGTCATTGGTGCGAAGCGTCGCCGCGTCGACTAGTCCTTTCGCCCGAACGCGCAGCCAATGGTTGCCCTTGTCCTCGGGATTCGCCTGCCAGAGCTGCGGCCGCTCGCCGGCGCGTGCGACGACGATCTCGAGCGTGCCATCGCAGGCGAGGTCGGCCGCGATCGCGCCACGCGCTGTGGGCGAGCCGTCGCGGTCCGTCCCGACAGCCACCGGGTCCGACCACTCGCCATTTCCGCGGTTCACCAACAGACGGTGACCGCTCTTGCCACCGGCCGGTACGCCGAGCAAGAACAGGTCGAGGTCGCCATCGAGGTCGAAGTCACCGAGCGCGCCGCCGGCGGCGCCTTCGATCTTCGGAAGCTCGGGCGCGATCTCCAGCTCACCGGCGACCCGATGGCTCAAGACGAGCGGCTTCTCTTGTCCGCGGAGGAAAACGAGATCTTCGTGACCGTTGCGGTCGAGGTCGCCGGCGAGGATGCCGGTGGCGCCACTGATCTCGGCGATGATGGCGAAGCGATCGGACACGTCGACGTAATCGCCGACGCGCTCGTTGCGGTAGATGCGATTCGGCTGGCCGGCGTGCAGCACGATGAGGTCGTCGTCGAGGTCCTCATCGAGGTCGAAGAAGAGCCCGCCGATGCTTTGGGCATTGCCGCCATCCAGGCCGCTGAGCGCACCGATGTCCTCGAAGGTGCCGTTCCCATTGTTGCGCCAGAGACGATCGGGCCCACCGGCGCTCGCCACGAAGACATCGAGGTCCCCATCGTGGTCGGCGTCCGACCAGACGGCACCGACGCTGAGAGAGCCATCGCCGGCGACGCCCGTGTCCTCGGTCACGTCGACGAAGCCGTCCGTTCCGTCGTTGCGGTACAGCCGGTCGGGGCCGTCACGGGTCAGGAGGAGGTCGGGGTCGCCGTCGTTGTCGTAGTCTCCGAAGAAGGCGCCGAGCGCGCCCGTGCCATCGATGTCCGTCGCGACGACAGTGAACTTCATCCCATCATTGCGATACAAGACGCCTCGGCCGCCTTCACCAGCACCGACGATGAAGAGGTCGAGGTCTTGATCGGAGTCGATGTCCGTCACGGCGACGCCTGGCCCGAACGTGCCGAGCGGGGCGGAAGGGTTCGGCCAAGCGGCCGAGCCCTGGGAGACCGCAGTGACGCCGGCTTGCTCTGCGATGTCCTCGAAGGTGACCTTGGCCTTTGGAGGCTGGGCCTTGGCGTTTGCTACCTCCCCGAAGGCGCGGATCACGTCGGCGTAGGTCCCCATCTCCCCGTAGGCCAAGCCCGAGGTCACACCGGACTTCGAGTCGCGGAGCTTGTTGAACCGCTCGAAGAGCTCCTCGGCGCGCTCGGGATCGTCTCGGCGCAAGAGCTGCGAGAGACCGTAAGTCGCGGACTGGTGGTGCGGCATCAGCCCGAGGCAGCGCTCGAAGTACGTCCTCGCGGCGTCGCGATCCTCGTCCTGCAGGATGCGGCCGATCTGGTAGATCGTGTGCGGGTCTCTCGGGTCGACCTCCTCAGTCGTGCGGAAGAGCGCGAGGGCTTCGTCTCGGCGGTCCAGGTAGGAGAGGAGCATGCCGAGCGAGTAATTGGCGTAGGGGTTCTTCGGCTCCCAGCGCAGCACCGTCCGGAGCTGTTTCTCTGCCTCGGCGTAGTTGTCTTCCATCTGGGTGTTGAGGAGCGCAATGCCGTAGTTGATGCGACCGAGGGCCCAGCCCGGGGCGAGCGCGACGACCTTTCGGAACTCCTCGGCGGCTTCGACGGGCTGGTACTGCTCCATGTACGAGATGCCGCGATTGGTGAGACGGACGACCTCGTCTCGCTCGGCGTCAGGGAGCCCTGTCTGCTGAATGAGCTTCTTCTCGGGCTCTTTCGGCTCCTCCTTCGAGCAGCTCGCGGCGAGGAGGCAGATCGTCAAAGACATGCCGACAGCGGAAAACCAGTGTCTCATGGTCGCACGGAGTCCTTGTCACTTTCGGGTTCGATGAAGTCCCGGACGGACCGGGGGCCCGGGCATCGTGTCGTGGGCTCGAGGCGGTACTCTAATGGGAGGCTCCCCTGGTCGGAAGCCAGAGCCGGCGTGCAAAGAGCGCGCCGGGAGAGTTCGTCGAGCGAACGGCAGGTTTTGGGGAGTGGGGAGGGCAGGATCTCGGGATCATTACGACTCGGAGTCGCCCGATCTACGACTGGCCCGATGAGGGGACTCCGGATACCGGCGGGAGAGTCGGGTTCCCGCTCACTTGCCGGGCTCGAGGGTGATCTGCTGACGGCGGTGGATCTGGAGCAGCTCGAGTGGCGGCGAGAGCATCAGGAGCGCGATGATGCAGGAGATGTCGTCGAAGCCGAGGTAGGAGTCGCCGCCATTGTTGCCCTTGCCGCCGATGTAGCTCACTCGCCCGCCCGGCTCCTGCATCAAGCAGAGGTACCAGCGCCACTCCTCGAGGAAGCGCCCATAGGCCACAGCATCGAAGTGCCAGAGCGCCGCGGGCGTCAGCATCATCCCCATCGAGCCGACCGCGTGCGACTCCCGCGCCCTCGCCGCGTGCCCCTTCAAATACTCACAGAGTCGATTCGTCAGCTCCGGCTCTCGGCCAGCGAGCTGCAAGGCGATCGCCATCGAGGACGTGCGCAGGGAAGCGTCGCTCGTGCCGGTGCCTTCCATCGTCCAGTACCGGACGCCACCATTCGGATCGATCGAGCGGCGGATCTGCTCGAGGCTCTTCTCCCAGGCCGGCTCTTCGATCGGCACGCCGGCGTCCGCGGCTGCAGCCCAGGCAAGGTGGCTGAGGGTGTTGATGACGTTGAAGCCCTTGCCGGTGTAGCCGGCACCGACGTCGTGACCGAATAGCCCGTCATCGGTCATGCGGGCGACGAGCGCCTGAGTGCAGCGCGTCAGGACCGGCCGGTTCGACTCGTCGCCGGTCCGGAGCTGATGCTCGGCCAGCGCGACGGCCGTCGCGGTGATGGCCCAGTTGCCGAGGTTGTCGGGGCCCTTTTGCAGCGGATCATCGGGAATCCAGGCCTTCCCCTCCGGGCCGCGCAGCCAGCGCGCGGCCCGATCGAGGGAGTCTCGGTCTTCGTCCTTGGAGCTGGCGAGGAGCGCCATCAAGGCCCAGGCCGTCGTGACCCGATCGCCGCTGAGCCCGACCGGTGAGTCCCAGAGTCCCGCCTCGGACTGTGCGGCCAGGAGCTGCTGTCGCGCGCTCTGGATCAGCGCGTCGCGGCCTTCTCGGCTCGCGACGCTCGGCCGGTGGGGCAGTGCGACATCGATCTCGAGCGATTCCTCGCCGCGTCGCACGTCGAGTCTCACGCGGCGGTCCTCCGGTGTGGCGTGTGCCGAATGCGAATCGAGCGCCTCCCCGAGGGCCTTCTGAGGACCGCGTCCGCCGTCATCGACATCGGCCGTGTGCGGCGTGAAGGTGACGCCGCCTACACCGACGATGCGATCGGCGACCTGAAGTCCGGCGCGGGCAGCCGGGGCATCGGGCTCGAGCTGGACGAGGGTGAGCTCGGCGCTCCCGGCCTCGACCTTCCCCCGCGCGCCGAGCGGCCCGAGAGGAAGCTCCTCGGCCGCGCGAGCCGACGGGCAGAGAAGCAAGAACAGGAGCAACCACCTCATCGCTCGTCCTCCTTCAAGCGCTCCTTGGACGCTCGGATCGCGCGGTCGTTGTGGTCGGTGGTGAGGTTTTCCTCATTCGTCCATTGGTTCGGAGGATAAAAAGAGTGTCCGTAGACCGGGTACACCTCGGTGCGCAGATGCGAGAGCAGATGATGCCCTCGCCGCGTCTCCCTCTCATGCCGCAACGCCGTGATGTCGACCGGTGCCACCACGATCTTCTCGCCGGGGCCGGGATCGGCTTGGGCGAGGATGCGTCCGTCGTAGTCGACGACCATGCTGCCACCGGGCCAGGAGAAGGGCGGGTAGTGGGACAGGCTCGCCGCCTGGTTCGAGGCAACGACGTAGGCCATGTTCTCGAGCGCGCGGCAGCGATTGACGACCGTCCACCAATCCATCGGCGGGGTCGCGCCCCAAGGATCCATGTAGGCCGAGACGCGGATCAGGACCTCAGCGCCATTGGCCGAGAGCTGCCGCAGCGCTTCGGGGAAGAGCCAGTCGTAGCAGATTGCACAGCCGAGGTTGCCGATGGGCGTCTTCGCGACCGGGAACGGCTCTTCCTCGTAGCCCTCGAGATCGTGCGGGCTGGCATGCACTTCCCACGGGATCCAAGGGTTCACTTTGCGATACTTGGTGAGGATGCCCTTGGGCCCGATCAGGCAGGTCGTGTTGAAGACGTGATTCGGCCAGGCGGGGTCTTCCTCGAGGAAAGTGCCGGTCTGGATGTACACGTCCAGCTCCTTGGCGAGGGCGACGTAGCGCTCGGTGTGCTCGTTCGGGATCGGGACGGTGAGGTGCTTTCGGAGCTCCTTTGCAGTCGGGTACACCGGCGCCGCATGCGCGAACTCGGGAAACACGACGAGGCGCACGGGCAGGAATGGCGCATAGCCCTCGACGGCCATCCGCGTCATCCCGAGCATCTTGGTGACCCGCTCGCCGATCTGGTCGCGTCGCATCGGGTTCGGCAGGTCGATCTGGCAAGCGGCAGCGCTGTAGCGAATCGGTTGCATGGACGAGCGGTCCTTTCAGTGGGTGGCTTGGCTCGGAGAGAACGGTACCGAAGCGGAGTCCCGTTGGCAAAGGGAGGACCGCGCAGGAGGGCGGAGAGAGGGAGAAGGCGGGGAGAACGAGCAGATGGAGACGGAGGAGGTGAACGAATGGAGCTAGCCCGGATATCTCACGAGCCATCTACTGCGGCGCCGAATCTACCCATGCCTGCTGCGTCAAGCTCCCTGCGCCGCCTCGACGACCTGCAGAGAGGTCGACTGCGGCGTGCTCGGTCGCTTTCCTTACATCCATGGGCATCTTCGACGCCTCGCGACGATGTCTCGTGAGATATCCGGGCTAGGGCTTCTGGAGCCTCGAGTCGAACCGAAATGTTTGTGCCTTGGAGATCTGCAGTCGATCGAAGTCCGGATGATCTGGATTCA
>JAVJTD010000580.1:0-10811 GCA_040219065.1 Planctomycetota bacterium | reverse complement strand
GAGCTCTGTGCGCGCCAGCGGGTACCCAACCCAGCGCCAGGGACCTGTTCGGGCTCCGATCGTTTCCCCTCTGCATCCCCCGCCGGCGCCGTCGCAGCCCGTGCGACCGAGAGCCGCTGGATACTTCAGAGTTGGAAGTCGAACGTTGAGCCGTTGAACGTTCCAAGAGGCCCGAGCTCGCTCGTGAGCGCTCTCACTTCAGCATGAAGCTCGCGATGCGCCAGCCGTCGTCGGTGAAGCGGAGCTGGCCCTCCACTTTCAGAGGGACCGCGTCGAAGGGCAGCCCGAAGAACTCGGACTTCTTCGAGAGCTTCATCCCGACGATCGCCGAGAGCTGGAAGGTGGCGGCCGAGTCCGAGGTCTCTTCGGTCTCGAGATCGCTTACCTGGACGGTGAAGCTCTCGACCTCTTTCAGGTAGCGCTTGATCTCCTTGACGGAGGCGTCGCGGTCCTTGTTGCCCCAAAGGAAGTCCTCGGTGAGGAATAGCTGGGCGCACGTTTCGACGTTGCGCTCTCTCATGAGATCGATCGCGTTCTCGACGGTGGCTTCGGGGGTGCTTCGCAGGCCTTCCTCTCCGCACGCGAAGAGAAGGAGCGGCAACAGGCACGTGGCGATTCGAAAGCGTTCCATCGAGGGCTCCAGAGGATCGGCCGGTGCGATCGGGGTGTCATTCGTCTTCGGGAAGACGATCGAGGGCCTTTTGGTATTCCTCTCTCGAAAGTCGCGGTGGCTCGGCCGGGCGCGGGGTCGACAGCTCGGTCTGCTCCGACTCTCGTTGCTTGCGAATGCGAACGGCCAGCTCCTCCTGGCGACCTGCGATGTGGACGAAGACGGCGATCAGCAGGAAGCCGAGCACCGGCAAGTCGGTGCCCAGCATCTTGAGCCAGACGGCACCGAGAAACAGGACGGTCGCGATCAATCGGCCAATCTGCGCCGCCAGGATCGTCGATCGGAGGAAGTCGAAGCGCCAACCGAGCACGGCTCTCAAGACGCGGCCCCCGTCGAGAGGGAAGGCGGGAATCAGGTTGAAGGTGCCCATGACCAGGTTGACCCCGATGCAAAAGGCGAGGAGCGAATGCCAGGACAAGCTGCCGAGCGCGAACCACGTGCTCGGATCGAGGAGAGCTTGATCCGGCAGCATTTGGCCGAAGTGCGCAACGGCGAGTCCGACGGCGGCGAGCACCATGTTGACGGCGGGTCCGGCGACCGCGATCGCCATCTCGATCTTCGGTGTCTCAGGCACCTGCCTCAGCCTCGCCATGCCGCCCAGGGGCCAAAGCGTGATGTCCACGACCTGCACGCCAAAGCGCTTGGCCATCAGGCTGTGACCGAGCTCGTGGATCAGTACGAAGGCGAAGAGCAGCGTCATGTAGACGAGCAGGACGACGCCGCTCCAAGCGCCGCGCCCGGTGCTTTGTGTGACCCAGATGAGCAGGATCAGCGCGACGAACAGCGCGTGAATCCGGATTCGAATGCCGAGCAGTCGACCGACCTCGAAGGCGAACGGCATGCAGTCCTCGTCGTAGGAAGTTCGGGCGTCAAGCCGCCATTATAGGGGAAACTCCGAGTGGGAAGCCCTGACTTCCTCGGCTCCCTGCGCCGCCTCGACGACCTGCAGAGAGGTCGACTGCGGCGTGCTCAGTCGCTCTCCTTGCATCCACGGGCATCTTCGACGCCTCGCGACGATGCCTCGTGAGAAGTGCGAGCCAGAAGGGCGCGTGCTCTCCCCGCCTTGCCTGTGAGAGGATGCCTTGTGCGCTCAATGCCCCGATGAAGAACCCTGAACGAGCCCATGCACCCCTTCGCCGCCATTCTTCTCGTGATCGTGATCACGGCCTGTCACTCGGGCGGGGATGACTTCCTCGTCTCGGAGAGCAACGAGCCGACCCAGGGAGCCTGCGAGGGGTGGATCGTCTGGGACGACAACTTCCGCGCCGAGTCCCCATGTGACATTCGGGACGCCACCGGCGACATCCTGCGCTTCACGCGGGCGGAGCGTGCCTTGGCCGCGTTCGGCCAAGTGACGAGCGGGATCGCCGTCACGAACGACGGGGAGGTCTTCGAGACGTCGAGCGGCGCCTTCATCGGGTACCTCGCCTTCGGCTTCGACACACGAAGAGAATGCGTGCTGTTCTTGATCGATGCGTTCGGCAGCGGGATCGATGTCTCGCCAGGACCCGGCGGCATCACCTTCTTTTCGACCGGAGTGCGCGTCCCTGGCTGTCGGCCCTGAGAGCCTTCCTGCTGTGAGTCGGCGGCGAGCGACCCTCTCGCCCGCGTGTTACACTGGCGGCCGGTCATGGTCCCCACGCCTTCGGACACCGGTTCATGCCTTCCCCAGCGTTGCGCCCCCTCGATCTTCGAGAGATCTTCGATCGTGCCTTCGAGCTGTACCGGAGCAGCATTGCGGTCCTCCTGCCGGTGGCCTTGACGATCCAGGCGGCTGCGTTCGTCGCTTCCCTGGCGCTCGGTACCGGGGCCGGTGCGGTGACCTTCGACCAGATCGTCGCCGAGGCCCGGCCCGAGCGCCTGCTCGAATTGATCGGGCTCGCCGTCGGCAACGGCGCCATCCAGATCGCGTTCTCGTCCTTGTCGGCAGCCCTCCTCGTCTCGGGCCTCGACCAGGCGTTCTGGGATCGTCCGGTGTTGCTCCGTGACGGCCTTCGCTGCTGCCGAGAGCGCGGGCTGCCGATGTTGGCCACGCTTGCGCTCTTGGGAGCGATCTTCGGGCTTTGCCTGTTCGCTGTGCCGGCGTTGGCACTCTGGCTCCTGGCGCCGCCATGGTCTTGGCTCTTCGCGCTCGCCGGGTTGGTCCTGGGTGGACTGGTCGCACTCTTCCTGGGATTGCGATTCGCCTTGGCTCCGCTCGTCGTCTTGATCGAGCGCCAGGGTGCGAGCACCTCGTTGCGGCGCGGCGCGGAGCTGCTCGGCCCATTGAGAGGAGACGGCGGGCTGCTCGAGAACGCGTGGCTGAGGTCGTCGGTGTTGATCCTCGGGCCGTTCCTGCTCCAGCTCTCGGTGGCCTTCGTGGCCGGAGCGCTGAGCTGGCTCTTCGGCGGACGCCCATGGGAAGGCGCCGGCACCCTCGCGCCACTCGTCTCCGCGGTGACCGCCGCGCTGTTGCAGCCCTTCGTGTGGGCGCTGCTCTTGGTCCACTACTACGACCGGCGAGTCCGGCGGGAGGGCCTCGACTTGGAGATACGCGCGCGCTCGATGCTCGAGGAGCTCGCCTCATGATGGGGATCGCGATCGTCCTCGGAGTCCTCGGATCGCTCGATCTGAGGGAGTGGCGAGCGACTCTCGAGGTCGCCGAGGCCCGGGTGCGGCGACTGACCGAGGCCGCGGATGCGGCCTTGCCCTCGCAGCTCGACCGGACGATCGATCGGACACAAGGCGAGCTCCAGCAGCTCCGTCGCCAGCTCACCCACGTGCCGATCGAGCGCCGGGAGCTCGAGGGTCCGAGAGAGTTCCACCCGGACTGGGGTTGGCTGGATGTCCGGATCTCGGAGCTCGCGAAGGTGCGGTCGCCCGCGAGCTTGGCCGAGGAGCTGCGCTTCATCGAGGCCCGGCTCGCGTTATGGCGAATCGAGGCCGAATGGCTCGACCGCTGGCCACCGATGCAGAGCAGCTCCGAGGCTCGCTCCCACGCCGAGCGCATCCTCGCGTCCGAGGAGTTCGACCTCGGTCGTCCTTCGTCGTCTCGCGGCGGGTGGGACGGACGCTTGGAGGGATTCCGCCGGTTCTTCCGGAGCCTGTTCAGCCTGTTGCGTCCCTCGAGCGGCCGGATACGCTCGGCTTGGGCGCAGCTCCTGGTCAGTGTGCTCACCACCGCGGCGCTGCTCTTCTTGGGCATCGTCGTTCTCCGCTCGATCGGACGAGGCATCCGGCTTCGCTCGGTGCGCGCCGCGGCGACCGGCGTCGCGAAGCCACCCCAGCTCTTGAAGGCAGCCGATCGTGCCCGCCGCAGTCAAAGGCCCGCGGATGCGATCGCCCTCTACTTCCGCATGGTCATCGCATCCCTCGCCTGGCGCGGCTTCGTGACACCACGGGCCAGCGCGACCTGTGACGATTACTCGCGGATGCTCGAAGAGAGCGCGCCAGGCCTGAAGGCGTCATTCGAGAGCCTGCGGGCGGAGTTCGAGGCCGTGGCCTACGGCGATCGCGTCGTTCAGTTGGAGGAGGTTGGCGCGTTCCGGGATCGTGCGATGGAGATCGTGCGGGAGGGCAAGACGCGGTGAGGCGCGCGATCTGGATCGCGATCGTACTGGGATCGATGGTGCTGGCAGCACGCTACCTCGGTGAGGGAGGCGGTGAGGAGATGGGCGGCGCGAGCTCCTACCTCGGCCATCGCGGCGGGGCGCGTGCGCTGGCCGAGACACTGCAAGAGATGAACATTCCGGTCGAGGCCTGGCGGCGTCGCATGAGCGCGCTCGATCTGGAGCGGACCGGAGACGTGCTGTTCGTACTCGCGCCGTCCTCGGACCTGGGTCCCGACGAGATCGAGGTCGTCGGGTTGACTCAATGGGTGAGAGCCGGGAACACCGTCGTCTGGCTGCTCTCGTCCGACCGGCGCTTGTCGCGGGGCACCCGCGCGCTCCTCTCGGATCTCTCCGTACGACGGACGGCCAAGGTGGAGCACGCCGAGACGGAGCTGCCGGTGACGGTGCCCATCCGCTACGTGGACGGTGTCCACTCACTCCGACTTCCGGGGAGGCAGTCGCTCAGCCTGGACGCGGGCGGCCTCGCGTGGATCGGCAGCGCACCGGAATCCGTCGCGATCGCCGGGTTCGAGATGGGCAAGGGGCTGATCGTGCTCGGCGCCGAGGTCGATCTCGCCACGAACGCGGGACTCACCCAAGGTGACAACCTCGCCTTGTTGCTCAACGTGATCCAGCTCCGGCTCGGTCCCGAGAGCCGCGTCTGGTTCGACGAGTACCATCATGGCTTCCGCGATAGCGACCGACTGGACACCTGGCACGACTCGCCGCCCTGGCTCTGGCTCGCCGCGCATCTCGTCATCCTCTTCGGGCTGTACGTCGTGACACGCAGACGGATCGGGCCGCGGCGAGGTGCGCCCGACGCGTCGCGCCGAGCGCCTGCCGAGCTCGCGGAGTCGCTGGCCGAGCTCTACCGGAGGGCACGTCAGCGGCGGGCCGCGCTCGAGCGCACTCGGGATCGGGTCTACGGACGATTGCATCAACGGCTGGGAGCGGATCCTCGGCGCGGCGATGCGGAAGTCGCCCAGCGTCTGGCTCCGGAGGGAGGGCGCCGGTACGATGTGGCCGCGCAGGCGCTGGAGACTCTGCGGAGGTCGAACGACGATCCCGACGACGCCGATGTCGTCGCCGCCGGGAGAGCCGCTGCGCGATTGGAGCGTCTGATGTCTCGATCCTGGACCGAGGCAGACAGCCGGGGATGAGGAGGTGATGGAAGTCGACGTTCGAGAGCAGTTCGGTCGAGCGAAGGAGCAGCTCGGCCGGATCATCGTCGGTCAAGACGCGGCGATCGAAGAGGTCCTGTGCGCGCTCCTCGCCGGGGGCCACGTGCTCGTGCAAGGCGTCCCCGGTGTCGCCAAGACGCTGCTGGCCAGGGCTCTGGCCGGCCTGCTGACGGCGGACTACCGAAGGATCCAATTCACGCCCGACCTCATGCCTGCCGACGTGGTCGGGACGCTGCTCTTCGCCCCTGGGGACTCGGACTTCCGATTTCGTCCGGGGCCAATCTTCACGCAGGTCCTCCTCGCCGACGAGATCAACCGGACGCCCCCGAAGACGCAGGCCGCGCTGCTCGAGGCGATGGAGGAGGGGCACGTCACCGTCGACACGCAGACCCACTCTCTGCCCGAGCTCTTCTTCGTGCTCGCGACGCAGAACCCGCTCGAGTACGAAGGCACCTATCCCTTGCCCGAGGCGCAGCTCGATCGCTTCTTGCTGCGCGTCGACCTCGGGTACTTGGAGGAGCTTCAGGAAGTCGAGGTGCTCCGCCGGCATCTCGAAGGCTTCGACGTCCGCAAGCTGGATGGCCGCCTCGAGGCCGTTTGGACCTCGGAAGACGTCGCGAGCCTGCGAGCGGCCGCGCGCACCACTCAGCTCGCTCCCGCCATCACGCACTACATCGTGCAGCTCACGGCGGGAACGCGCAGCGATCCGCGTTGCCTCCTCGGCGCGAGCCCGCGAGCGGCGATCGGCTGGATGCGCCTCGCCCAGGTGCGGGCCGCGATCCACGGCCGGAAGTTCGTCTTGCCCGAGGACGTCCAGCGGTTCGCCGGTCCAGTCCTGCGCCATCGTCTGATCCCCACGCCCGAGGCCGAGCTCACCGAGGGCAGCCTCGACGAGCTGGTGGCCGAGATCGTCGCGCGCACTCCCGTGCCCGGCCTGGGGGAGGTCGAAGCGGGCTGGGCTGCCCGGAACGCCGAGTGAGGTCGTCTTGCCGTTCGCGACGCGTCGAATGCTGGTCCTCTTCTTCCTGGCGAGCTGGCCGCTGGCGCTCTCGGCTCTCGTCTCCGAGCTCCTGACCTTCGGGCTCGGGCTGACCGGCTTCCTCTTCCTGCTCGGGCTCACGGACTGGACCCTGACCCCGTCCCGTCGGCGACTCGTGGTCTCGAGGCACGGCGGATCGAATTGGCAACAAGGTGAGGAGAGGCGCGTTCGGATTCGCATCGAGAACACCAGTGCCTCGACCACCGTGATCGAGATCGAAGACCCTCCGCCGGCGCCCTTGGAAGCGGAGCGGGAGCGACTGGTCGTGCGCCTGAGCGGTAGCCGTCACCAGCAGGCCACTTACCGAGTGCGGGCGGCGCGTCGCGGGACTGGCCATTGGAGCGGCTTCGCCATCCGAGCACGAGGACCCCTGGGGTTGGTGGGGCGAGCTTGGTGGCAGTCCGATCTCGTCGCCTGCCGCGTGCTCCCCGAGCTCTTCAAGCTGCCCACCGTTGGGCGACCCGTGCGCGGGAAGACTCCGAGAGGGCGGCGGTCGTTCGTGCCCGAGCGAGGCGACTTCGACCGCTTGCGGGAGTACTGCCTCGGGGATGATCCGCGCGTCATCGACTGGAAAGCGACCTCACGGCGACGGAGCTTGGTCGTGCGACAGTTCGTGCCGCCGAGGAACGAGCGCTTGATGCTCGTGCTCGACGTCGGATACGCGATGGGCGCACCGACGGGCGAGCGTACGAAGCTCGACCACGCCTGCTCCGCAGCCGCGGCTCTGGCAACCGCCGCGATTCGGGCAGGTGATGAGGTCGGGTTGGTGACATTTGCGGGTGAGATCGTGACCACCCTGGGACCCGGGCACGGCATGCGTCATCTGAGGCGGCTCCTCCAGGAGCTGGCCGATTCGGCGGCGAAGACCTCGGCATCACTCGTGCCGCCGGCCCTCGCCCGGGCGCGTCGCCTCGCCCGCCGCCGCGCGCTCGTCGTGCTCATCACCGACGTCGCCGATGAGCGAGAGGCCGTTCGCTTGCGAGAGAGCTTGCAACCGAGAGGGGCCAGGGCGTTGCCCATCTGCGTGCTCATCTCGGACGAGTGCCTCAACCGGTGGGCCCGCGATGAGCCCGAGACCATTCGGGACGCCTACCGGCGGGTGGCCTCTGGAACGGTCTTGGCCGAGCGAGAGCGGGCGCTCGGAGCGTTGCGCCGAGGAGGTGTCTTGACGGTCGACGGAGCAGCCGGTCAGCTATCGTCTGAGCTTCTCGATACGTATGCACGGATCAAGGCGCGGGCGCTCGTGTGAGCGGACGCGGCCGATCGCGGGGAGAACTCGATGCAATTTGAGGCAGTCGTCTCCAAGGACTCCGATACGGCCATCGCCGCGGCGGATGTCGCCGACCGCGCCCGAGAGGCGCTCGGTGATCAAGCTCCCGACCTGGCCGTCGTCTTCGCTTCGGCGCGCCATCTCTCGCATTCCGAGACCCTGCTCGGCGTGCTCCGCGATCGACTCGCTCCGACCGTCCTGATCGGCTGCGGGGCGGGCGGCTTGATCGGCGAGGGGGAGGAGATCGAGTTCGAGCCGGCCATCTCCTTGATGGTCGGAAAGCTCCCGGGCGTTTTGATTTAAGTGTTTTATCTTCTGCTTCGAATGGCGATGAATGTGCTCGACTTCGCAGGCTGGCCGCACCCCGAGCCTCCGGCGAGCGACGCGCGCGGCATGCTGCTCTTGGCCGATCCGTTCACGACGCCGATCGAGCCGCTCTTCGAGTTCGTCGAGGAGCGATACCCCGGCCTGCCGGTCGTGGGGGGCCTGGCCAGCGCTGGCATGTCCCAGGGCGAGAACCGGCTGTTCTGCAGCGATCGACTGAGCAATCGTGGCGCCGTCGGCCTGATTCTCTCCGGTCCGATCGAGATGCGGACCGTGGTCAGCCAGGGTTGCCGTCCCATCGGGCGCCAGTTCATCGTGACGAAGTCGGAGCGCAACGTCATTCACGAGCTGGGCGGCAAGCCGGCCTTGCAGAGGCTTCAGGAGATCCTCCAGGACGTCGACTCCACCGAGCGGGCGCGCGCGCAAAGGGGCCTTCACATCGGCAAGCTCGTCAACGAGTACAGCTCCAGCTACGAGCAGGGCGACTTCCTGATCCGCAGCGTCGTGCAGATCGACACCCGCAATCAGACCTTGGCGATCAACGACGCGATCCGGCGCGGCCAGACGGTCAAGTTCCAGATCCGAGACGCCGAGGCGGCCCACGAAGACCTGGTCGAGGCGCTGGGCTGTGAGAGCGATGCGATGGGCGAGGAGACCGCTTCGGCGGCGTTCCTGTTCTCTTGCAGCGGTCGCGGCTCGCACATGTTCTCCCAGGACCACCACGATATCGGTGTCCTGCAATCGGAGCTCGGGGACATCCCGGCCGCCGGGTTCTTCGCGGCCGGCGAGATCGGTCCCATCGCCGGGAAGAACTTCCTCCACGGCTTCACCGCCAGCCTGGCGCTCCTGCGCCCGAAGTAGGGTTTTCTCTGGAGGCCGGCCCAACTGATTCCGACGGAACCGGAAGCGACTGCGGGTGCGTCCTATCCGAATGAAACCGAGACTGGGTCCCGAGCTGCGAATATTGAGGCCGACGATGAGATTGAATTCCGAAGAGCTGATCGAAAACTTCGAGCACTGGTGCGACCACGTGCTCCTGAGCGGATGTTCGATCGAGATCGAGCACCGAGGACACACCTTGAGACTCGAGCCAGTGATCGAGCCGGGCCTCAGCAAGCTCGACCGGTTGGTGTCTCGTCCGGACTTCTTCCGGGTGGACCCGGACGAGATCATTCACATCGACTGGATGGCCGAAGGGGACTGAGGCATTCCGTCTCGCCTCACTTCGCCTGGCGTAGGTCGGGGGAGTCCTCGATGAGTTGGGCGACCTTCGAGGAGAGCTTCTCGAGAGTGACCTCACTGGCGCGGCCGACGACCTCCTCCTCGTCGAGGAGCGCCCAAGGGCCGCTGGCGGTGACGCGCGTCTCGGCGTCGGTCACGAAGTAGAGAAAGCCGCTGCGTGTGTCGACCAGGGCGCCGCGGTAAGCGAACACCGACTCGATGTCGGTGCCTTGGAAGAAGAAGAGCCCGAAGCC
The DNA here is from genome assembly GCA_040219065.1 of Planctomycetota bacterium. Classification (GTDB taxonomy): domain Bacteria; phylum Planctomycetota; class OFTM77; order OFTM77; family OFTM77; genus OFTM77. The sequence goes on along the minus strand of JAVJTD010000580.1, from coordinate 1,262 downwards.
GGTGAGGTAGGTGAGCGAGGCTAAGTTGTGCGACCACTCGGTCGCGACGGCGCCTGAGTAGATGAGTACGGCATCGGCCTGCAGGCGTGCCGCGGCGAGGCGCAGTGCTTCGAGGTCGGCGCTCTCGGACGGGGGAGAGAGGAAGTCGCTCACGAGGACGACCTCGCCGATGCGCTCGCTCTCGCGAAAGGCCTCTCGCCAGATGCGATGCTGATGCGACGAGGGCTCGGGGCCGCCTCGCTGCGGGCGATAGATCACCGCCAGCCGCCAGGGCGCGGTACGAGGCGTCGGCTTGGAGTTGGCCGCTTCGCCGATGCTCTCGCCATCCTCGACGGGCGCCATCAGCCCTAGCCGGGCGTCGTCGATGGGCGGCCGCTGCACGGTGGAGGAGCACGCGATCAGAAGCGCGGCGCCCGAGAGCAGCGCGGCTCGGATGAGAGGCTTTGTGGTCATCACGATCCCTCGTGCCGGCAAGGGCTACTCTTCGCTTTCTTTGAGCTTGGCGATGACGCTGAAGTCCTCGAGCGTCGTCGTGTCGCCCTTGACCTCGCCCGAGGACGCGAGCTCTTTGAGCAGTCGGCGCATGATCTTTCCGCTGCGCGTCTTGGGCAAGGCGTCGGTGAATCGGATGTCGTCGGGCTTGGCGATCGCGCCGATCTCTTTGGTCACGTGCGCGCGCAGCTCGTCCTTGAGCTCCGGAGTGGGCGCGTCCTGGCCCTCGAGCGTCACGAAGGCCGAGATGGCTTGGCCCTTGAGGTCGTCGGGTCGACCGACGACGGCGGCCTCGGCGACATGGGGGTGACTGACGAGGGCGCTCTCGATCTCCATCGTGCCCAGCCGGTGGCCGGACACGTTGATGACGTCGTCGACGCGGCCCATGATCCAAAAGTTGCCGTCTGGGTCCTTGCGGGCGCCATCGCCGGTGAAGTAGGAGCCTGGGAAATCCGACCAGTACTGCTTCACGTAGCGCTCGGGGTCGCCCCAGATACCGCGCAGCATCGAGGGCCAAGGCTTGCGGATGACGAGCAGGCCGCCCTGGTTCTCGGGCTCGGGCTTGCCGTTCTTGTCGACCACCTCGGGGACGACGCCGAAGAAGGGGCGGGTCGCGGTGCCGGGCGTGGTCGGGGTCGCACCGGGGAGCGGCGTCAGCATGATCGCGCCCGTCTCGGTGCGACCCCGACCACGCCCGGCACCGCGACCCGCCCCTTCTTCGGCGTCGTCCCCGAGGTGGTCGACAAGAACGGCAAGCCCGAGCCCGAGAA
>JAVJTD010000579.1:0-5773 GCA_040219065.1 Planctomycetota bacterium | reverse complement strand
GGTGGTTGCGAGGATCCTGGAAGAGCAGGACCACGACGCGCTGTACCGAATCCTCGGGCACTACGACTCGCTCGATCCGCTCGAAAGGGCCGAGTTCTGGCACCTGGCGATGGCGTTCAAGCAGAGAGATTTGCTCCCTTTCGCCGAGCGCGCAGCGCAAGCCGAGACGAATCCGTTGGTGAAGGCCAACCTGGACCTCTTCCTTCAGCAGAACCGCTGAGCGAGCTCTGCTTCCACGAGAAGGAGTGATCCGATGCAGCCAGCAAACGGCATCCATCTCATCGGGGTCGAGATCTCGCCGGCGGCTCCTGCGGGCGGCGACGAGGTGTGCGTCATCCTGACCACACCTCTCGCGACCGGCTCTCTGAACGTGATGATCACGGTGGGCAGCTCAACGGTCTTCAACGGACCGCCTCCGCCGAACAAGGAGATCTGCATCCAGACTTCTCCTGATGACGCTGGGGAGCTCTTCCACGTCTCGGTAGTATCCACTCAGGGCTCGGGCCTCACCGCCTACGGGATTCGTGGCGTGATACTCAGCTAGCCGGGACCAGCGAGAACAAAGCGGCGAGCGCTCCGCCGAAGCCGAGCATTCGCCGCTGCCGCGTCCAAGAACGCCTGAGCCCGCCCGGAGGGCGGAGGAAGCGCAGTGCCCTGCAGCGGGGGCGCGAGAGGGGGAAGCCAGTCACGGTTACCCCCTGTGCACAGCCTAGAAGTTTCGAGGGCCGAGTCGGGACAGGAAAAATCGGGAAGACCGTCGCGGCGGATGAAGCCGCCGGATGCCTCATCGGCTTGGGAAAAGGAAACGTGATGGCAGGTTTTCGAAGCGCGCTCGTGCACATGAAGGAACTTCGCGATGGACCGCTCGAAGTCGTCTACCGTGACCACGAGGCCTACCAACCCGAGCACAAGACGGCGCCTCGGCTGTTGGAGGTGCGGATCAAAGAGGGGGCGACTCCTCTCCCGCTGAAGGTGGGGACTGCCGGTACGCTCATAGACGGAAACCACTGTTTCCGGCTGGAGTGTTCGGATGAGGCAGAGGAGCTCTTCTGGGCCAAACCTGTTCCGCCGCCGTCTTGACGCAGACAGAAAGCTTGCCGTGGACCAATCCCGGCTGGATCGGTTAGAAGGCATGGCAGGGGATCGGGACCTTCTGGCGACGAGGGACCCGGCATGGTTCGAATCTGCGGCTACGTGACGATCGACGGCTGCGCACCGGTTCAGGTGCGAGGAGGCCTGGCCGACTCTGGAGAAGGTCGGCTCGAGGCGGCCGGCGATGACCTCAAGCGTGTTCGCTCGGCACTGCGACAGAGCGAGACCTGTCTGCTGCACGATCTCGAAGCAGGCCTCCACCTTCGGCTTCTCGTTGTCGTGGCGGGTGGGGAGTTCTCGGGAACTCCCATCCGGTAGCCGGAAAATGCGGGAGCGAAGGGAGGGCCGCAGCTTGTCCGGGCTGTCGATCCATCCAAGGACCTAGAGGAGGGCGCCGCAGGCTTCCGTGGAGAGTCTCAAGTCAGCGCGGTTGACAAGCCGAAGTCGAGCGTGTAGGAGAGGCCCAAGCGTCCTTCCGGCGATCAGGTTCGCGACTTCTGAATCCCGAGAAGGGGCGCCGCTGGAAGGGCTGAGGGGTTGAGAGTCTATCGAAGGGCAGCGAGTCTATGTGCGCGATGTTCCGGATCCCGGATGACGATGTCCCTCGTTTTGAGGTGTTCGCACAACTAACCGAACAGCAGTATGAGCTCTTGCTGAAGTCAATCTCTAATGCTGCCCCACAGCTCACCCACCGGAAGCTGATTTCTGAACTTAAGGCCGCCGATGACGCGGACCTTCCATTCGACGACGTCATTCCGCTGCTCATTTCCCTCCATTGGCTGCGCGCGGATAGGTGCATACCCGAGGCCGAACTAGCCGCGCAGGTCTCCAGCGGCGCTGAGGCGGACGATAGATTCTCCAGTTTGAATGTCGACTGGTCGGTTGTGCAGGCGCGGCTTGAGAAGTTTCTCTCTCTCGACCGCGCGCTTGGTGTAACAGCCAGGGCGGCTTTGCTTTCACTGGACTATCCACACCTCTGCCTCGGTTCGCGAATAATCACAGATGCACGGCCCGTATTTCCGCTTAGCGTGGAAGACGGCCCCTCGGCTTTCATCATCACCCATGCCATTAGATTGGTCGTGAGGGACGAGGGGGCACCCGAGACTTGGGTCGCAGCACTGGATATGGACGATCTTCTTCGCTTGAAGCGAGACGTCGATAGGGCAATAGAGAAGGAAGCTAGTTTAAGATCCACTCTGGGAGTCTTGAAGCTTCCCCTCCTGAGTATGGGCGTCGGGTCATGAATCCATCAACTGAGAGGGCCATTGTACTCTCGAGCCCTTCGCGGCCATCCGACTGGCAAGAGTCCAAGCGCATAGCGCCATCGCCGGAGCGGTGGGTGCTCGTGAGGCCGAGCCCCTTAATTACAAGGATTTCGCCCGCTTCCGAATCTAGAGCGGAGATCGGAGCGCAACTAGCTCGGGTTCTAGCTAACTACCCGTTTTCGTTACCTCGCAATGGGTTTGCAGACGCGATTGAGAGGTCAGGAAGTCTGCTGGAGTTGCAGCCGGGTTGGGACGGTGAGGGTGCCCTTTCCGTCTCCGGCGACGCCCTACGTTCCGCTCACGAGTTTCTCAAAGCTCTGGGGCGTGCTCTAGCTGATTGTCTTTCCCAGGCGCCGGCAATGCCGCAGCCACGAATCACTCCTTGTATTGATGGTTCCGTCGATATTCTCTGGCGCTCGGATAAGTTCAGGTTTCTCGCGAATATGCAGGGTAGCGGGGACTCGGACTTCTACGGAGAGGCCGATGGACTCAGCTCAAGGGCCTCCTATGCCCGATGGCAAGACGGCGCTCGACTGGCGCAGGAGTTCTTCAGGGCGGTGCTGCTTTGAGTCGTTCCGCCGAGTTGGATTGGCCGATCGAGCCGATCCTGGATCCAGACTTGCTTTACATGCGAGTGCATAGGAGCTTTGTTATAGACGGAGAGTTGATAGCGGGAGTGTTTCGGGACCGACCTGAAGCTAAGAATAAAATGTCTACGAACTGGGAGCGATATTGCAAGACTCCTGAGGAGGCCCGCGCAAAGGCAAAGGTTCCGGTGGACAATGGCATCATAGCCCTGAAGGCCGGCGAAATTCGTCAGGGGCGTTTGGGCGTTGAGCACTCTCCCGACACTGTGCGGCTTGACAGATCCCATTCAGATGTCGTTGGAGACATCAGAAGTTCGGAGGCTAGGCTTCATTTGTTGGGCATTCTGGAGTGGTCTATACCTGCCCCAGGGCTGGAGCAGGTAGGAGGCTGACAGTCCCCCCAAGGGAAGTCAATTCGCCGAGCGCCGAGAAACGCGATCGACGATTTCGCGAGTTCGTACCTGCTCATTGAGTATTCTCTCTTGAAGCTCGGCAACCCTGGCAACGCTCTGCGTCTGAGCATCGAGTGATCGCGCCAGCGTGCCGTGAAACTCCCGTTCTTCCCTTTCGAACACTTGGAAGGCGGCGACGGCAGCAGTTTGATTCTCCACTGATCCCTTGAGGAGCTGCATCATTCTGTCTGTCTGCTGCAGCCGATCCTTCCCACGCTCGCTGCAACGCGAGGAACGTCATTCGGATGATCTGTCTCGCTGCGTCGTGAAGGACGTCGGGCTGGTCACCGAGATGAAGGCCGTCGGTCCGGTCTGGATCGTAACCGCAGCGGCGAAGACCGTGATGCCGGTGGGGACGTTGGGGAAGGGGATGGTCGGCGTCTGCGCGGTGCCGGTGCTGTCGACAGGACCGGAGAAGACGAACGGCGACTGCAAGGCCAAGGTCGTGCAGGTGTCAGCGACGAGCGGGATCGTTCGGCCGCTACCATCGGGGATCGGGATGCCGGGTGCCGTGCCGCTGCAAGAGAGCAGCACCTGAGCGGTGTTGCCGGCTTCGCCGAAGGCGTTGAAGACCGTAAAGTGCACCGGGCTCGAGCTCGACGGCGAGCCGTTGAACGCGACGGCGGGATTCAGGTCGCGGGCGTAGTGTAAAGGCCATCGGTTCGAATCGCTGGTGGCGAGGACCATGTATTCGACGCGCTCCATGAGTGACGGGACGATTGGTCGAAGTTGCTCTCTGCCGACTCGATCGAATAAGGAGGTCGGGCCGACACTGCGCCCCGGAATAGGAGGAGATGGCTAAAGTCTGGAGGAGTTGTGGTCGAGAAGGATCTAGTGGAAAAGGGGCAGGTGGGTCTGCCTGGGAGGAGACGGTGGATCACAAGTTTCGGATCGTGGTCGATGTCATCGTCGGCGATGAGCGCACGGGACGCGTGTTCCGGGAGGTCATGGCGAGCTTCGACATGAAGTCGTTGCCGTATCAGGGTAAGCTGGTTCGGCAGGTCGAAGGATCGCTCTTGATGGACCTCGAGGGCGTCGACACCTCCGAGCTCGGATGGGGAACGGGCGACAAGCAGATCATCATCAGGCCGCGCCGATTCGAGCCCTTCTTCGCCATGGTCGATTGGGAGCAGAAGCCCTATCCGACCTTCTTCTCGGTATCGCCGCTCGATTGAGCTCGCCGTCTCTGGATGAGCTCCACCATGAGCCCTTTTCCGGGCTCGCCGGCGGACCGATCGGACGTCAATCGTCTGTCCGATCAACGCAGAAAAGCGAGGCGAGCACCGGGGCAGTGGGGTCGCTGCTGAGCTTCGAGAGCACTCGTCGAATGGCGAGTCGGGCTTCGAGACTGCCGAGCCTCGGCTCAGGGCGGCTTTCGGATCGGGGAGAGCCTTCGATGCGTGCGATCGTGGTCGCCGGCACGGTCCAAGGCGACCGAGCGTGGTCGCTTCGGGAATCGGAGAATCTACGAAACCAGGCTGGGAAGAAAATCGTAGATCTCGCAACAACAAGGCCTTGTACGTTCTCATTCGTGCAACGACCTAGTCGAGACCCGTCTCTTCCGAACCCGAGCGACCGTGAACCGAAGCCGACATCCGACTGGCGCGGGCCGCAGCCCGTCCGCCCGCGCGCTGGAGCCTGCCATGAGCTCCGCAGCCGGCATGACCTTCCGAAGTCTGCCGGTCGCGATTGTCATGCTGGTGGCGCTCATCGCGAGAGGTTGTGGTGGCTCTCCGGCCGAGCCTTCTGTCACCTCGGTTTACACGGTTCGGAATGGTGCCGCTTCGTCCTTCCCCGCCGCGACTCGGGCCGAGGCCTTCGAGCTCTTCGAGAAGCTCCGGGCCGCGGAGGACCAAGCGGCGATCCAGCGGATGTTCGACCGCGGGGATCTGATTGAAGTCCCGGCAGGCACACGGGTTCGGATTCCCAGGATGGGAATCCTCACCAACGAGATCTCGCCGGTCTCCGGCGAGCTCCAGGGCAAGCGTCTCTGGATGTCCTACGCGCACCTCGATCTGGACGAGGAAGGCCGAGTCCCGCTCGGGACCTCGAGCGGCGGTCTCCGAGGCGGCGAGACGGAAGACGGTAACCCGGTGTCATCCAGAGGGCCGGGATTCTGAGCTCCAGCTCAGGCGCGCCCGCGGCGGGGGACCGGCTGTGCTTGCGGGTGGTGAAGCCCGGCGAGCAGGGACTTCCCCGGACTGCCAATGGCTCAACGCCCGAATTTCCACTTTGAAGGCCGAGCTGCCTCATCAGCGGCGCCCCCGGGCGCGGCGCCCGGAGCATGCAGGGGGTGAAACGATCGGAGCCCGAACAGGTCCCTGGCGCAGGGTTGGGAGCTCGCTCACGCGCACGGAAACCATGATCGATTCGGCGG
>JAVJTD010000578.1:0-2470 GCA_040219065.1 Planctomycetota bacterium | reverse complement strand
GAGCTGGGCCGGCGCGGCGCTGGTGGCCGCCATCACCACGAGCTCGCTCTCCGAGACACCCGGCTGGAAGACGATCGACCAATCCGCGATCGAATGCGGGACGCCGTCCACCTCGAGGGTGAACTGACCGCGGTGTCGGATCTCGCCGCCGACCCAGCCCGCAAAGATGCCGTCGCGCACGACGAAGTCGAGCGTCGACGATCCATCGATGGCGAAGGCCTTGACGTGCTCCATCGAGACGACGGGCTTGGCCGTCTCCACCATCTCGCTCACGGTGATGCCCAGGCGCGCCATGCGTGACTTCAGGAAGGAAACGTGAGCAGTCCCGCCGCGAATCCGCCAAACCTGATCCGCGGACGCGGCGCTCGAGAGCACGAGGGCGATGGTTCCGGCGCAGACGATCGTCCAGAGTCGTGACATCTTGCCTCCTCCGATGTGTGGGATAGGGATGCTCGGAGCATACCCGCGCGCCGGAGCCCGGCGCCAGCCGAATGCGCGCGAGTGCGGACGCCTCGCCCAAGATCTTGCGCTGAGAGGGGCTCGACCGGCACCCTCATGGCTCGAAGGAGCACCCTTCCTCTCCAACCTGATTCGGATGTGTTTCCCATGATCGTCTCGGGCTTGCTCGCCATCATCCTGTCGGTCGCGCCGATCCAAGAGCCGCGGCTTCCCGAGACCCGTCTCCTCGAGCTGGACGGAGACATCGCGTCACGGCTGGTCGATGGCGTCGACCGCTTTCTACTTCGGCGGATCGAAACAGCGGCAGAGCGGCGAAAGGAGCGCTGGCGAGAGTCATCGGAGATGCCGGCTCATCGAGAGCGGCTCGCTCGCATCACGGGGATTCGGGATCCACGCCTCGCGTTCTCCTCTCCCGAGCTGCTGGCCCGCGTCGGGCAGAGCTCTCTCGCCGGACGCACCTCGCGCACCGTGATGCATCGCGTGCGCTGGCCCGTCTTCGAGGACGTGTTCGCCGAGGGGCTGCTGCTGGTGCCGAGTGGCGAGGTCGTCGCCGACATCGTGGCCATCCCCGATGCGGGTCTCTCTCCGGAGCAGATCAGCGGGTTGGCAGACGGGCTGCCACCGAGTCGTCAGTATGCCCGGCTGATGGCCGAGAGCGGCTGCCGGGTGCTGGTGCCCGCGCTCATCAGCCGCACCGTCGACGAGGCCCGCGCGGGGCTGACGCGGCGCGAGTTTCTCTACCGCTCGGCCTTCGAGCTCGGGCGCCACCTCATCGGGCTCGAGGTCCAAGAGGTCCTCGCCGCCGTCGATTGGCTCGAGCGCGATGGCCGGCCCGTCGGCGCAGTGGGCTGGGGTGAGGGTGGGCTGGTCGCGACGGTGGCTTCCGCGCTCGATCCACGCATCGATGCGGCGCTGGTCAGCGGCTATCTCGGCTCCTTGGATCGCGTCTGGCAGGAGCCGATCGATCGCAACGTCTTCGGCTGGCTCGAGCGCTTCGGCGGCGCCGAGCTCATGGCGATGATCGGGCCGCGGCCCTTGATCGTCGAGGTCGCTCCTGGCCCGGATTTCGAAGTGCCGACGGGAGGACGCGGTGCACCGGGACAATTGCACTCCCCGTCGCTGGAGGAGGTGCAAGATGAGGTCGATCGACTGCCGAGCCTGGGCGTGTCCGATCTCGGCTGGCTGTCGCTGGTGTCCGCGACGGACTGGATGAGTACCCGCGCACTGGAGACGTTTCTGCACGCCTTGGCCGAGGGCGCTGAGCTTCGAGCTTCGGAGGAGACACCTGAGCGACTCGGCCCAGACGATCCCATGACCAGGGAAGAGCGGCTCGTGCGCAGGCTGGAGCGTCACCATCAGAGACTCCTCGGGGAGAGCCCCTACGTTCGCGCCGACTTCATGAAGGGGCTCCGGACGGAGTCCCTCGAGGATTACGAAGAGAGCACGAAGGCCTACCGAGAGATCTTCGCGCGAGACGTCATCGGCCGGTTCGACCTCGAGCTGAGTGCGCCTGCGCCTCGCTCGCGGCTGTACCGTGAGAGCGAGCGCTGGACGGCCTACGAGATCGTGCTCGATGTCTTCGAGGATGTGATCGCCTACGGCATCTTGTTGATACCGAAGGGCATCGAGCCTGGAGAGAAGCGGCCGGTCGTCGTGTGTCAGCACGGTCTGGAAGGGCGACCCAAGGACGTCATCGAAGGCGATCACTGGGCCTACCACGACTTCGCCGCTCGTCTCGCCGACCGCGGGTTCATCACGTTCGCGCCGCAGAACCTGTACCTCTTCGGCGACCGGTTCCGCACCTTGCAGCGGAAGGCGAACCTCCTCGGCAAGACCCTCTTCTCGATCATCGTCCCTCAGCACCAGCAGATCGTCGATTGGCTGCAGACGTTACCCTTCGTCGATCCCGAGCGCATCGCCTTCTACGGGCTGAGCTACGGCGGCAAGACCTGTATGCGCGTCGTGCCGCTGGTCGAGGACTACTGCTTGGGCATCTGCTCGGCCGACTTCA
>JAVJTD010000577.1:0-2495 GCA_040219065.1 Planctomycetota bacterium | reverse complement strand
CTCTTGGACTCGCCGCTCGAGCCGCCCTTGTCGCCCGAAGGCGCAGCAGCCGGCTGCGAGCCACCGCCCGAGCCGCCGCCGGGGGCTCCAGCACCGCGGCCGCCACCCGGGCCCCGGGTCGCGGCGGACCAGGCGGCGGCGGACCGGGCGGCGGCGGCCGCGGCGGTGCGGCGAACCGGGGCCCGGGTGGCGGCCGCGGTGCTGGAGCCCCCGGCGGCGGCTCGGGCGGTGGCTCGCAGCCGGCTGCTGCGCCTTCGGGCGACAAGGGCGGCTCGAGCGGCGAGTCCAAGAGCTGAAGTACGAATCCGAAGACGGGACCGGTGAGGGCGCTTCCTCACCGGTCGACTCCCAGAGGAAGGCACGGCACCCGAGGTGCCGCGATCGAGCAGAGGAAACCGATCACCATGGCTGATATTTCGGCGCAAGCGGTCAAGGAGCTCCGCGAGAGGACCGGCGCGGCGATGATGGACTGCAAGAAGGCGCTCGTGGAAACGTCGGGCGACCAGGAGAAGGCGATCGAGTACCTTCGCAAGAAGGGCCTCAAGTCGGCCGACAAGAAGTCGGGGCGGGCGACGAGTGAAGGCGGTATCGGATTCTACATGCACCACGACGGCCGCAAGGCCGCGATGGTGCAGGTCGCTTGCGAGACGGACTTCGTCGCGCGAAACGAGGAGTTCCAAGGGTTCCTCAAGAGCCTGTGCATGCACATCCTGATGAAGGACCCCGTCGCGGTGCGCCGTGACGAGATCGATCCGACGCTCATCGAGAAGGAGCGCGCGATCTTCATGGAGCAGGCGAAGGACAAGCCCGAGGACAAGCGCGAGAAGATCGTCGAAGGTCAGGTCGACAAGTTCGTGGCCGAGCGTTGCCTGCTCGAGCAGAAGTTCATCATGGACGAGAAGAAGTCCATCGAAGACCTGCTCAAGGAGCAGATCGCCAAGCTTGGCGAGAACATGGAGATCAAGCGCTTCGCCCGCATGGTCGTGGGCGAGGACTGAGCTTGTTACCGACGGTGGTCGAGCCGCGCCAGATCAGCTTCAACCGGGTCTTGCTCAAGGTCAGTGGAGAAGGCTTCTGCCGACCGGGCGGGTTCGGATTCGACATCGAAGAAGTTCGCTCGATGGCCGCGCAGATTCGCGCGGTCGCGAGCATCGGCGTCGAGCTCGCCGTCGTCATCGGCGGCGGCAACATCCTGCGAGGCGCCCAGGTCAAGGCCATGGGCGTCAACCCGGCCACGGCTGACTACATGGGCATGCTCGCCACCGTCATGAACGGCCTGGCCCTCCAGGACGCGCTCGACAAGCTCGGCGTCGAGTGCCGGGTACTCTCGGCGATCGGCGTCCATCAGGTCTGCGAGCCCTTCGTCCGGCTGCGTGCCATTCGCCACCTCGAGAAGGGCCGCGTGATCATCCTGGCGGGCGGCACCGGCAATCCCTTCTTCACCACCGACACGGCCGCCGCCTTGCGCGCGACCGAGATCGGTGCCGACGCCCTCTTGAAGGCGACCAAGGTCGACGGGGTCTACTCCGCCGATCCGGTGCTGGACAAGAAGGCCACTCGGTACAAACATCTGAGCTACGACCAAGTTCGCGAGCGCGACCTGCGGGTCATGGACCGCACGGCCATCACGCTCTGCATGGAAAACCAGCTTCCGATCATCGTCTTCAACCTCAAGGTCGAGGGCAACATCAGCCGCGTCGTCAAAGGCGAGGACATCGGAACTCTGATCAACTCCAGCGAGGGCTGACCTGATGCAATCCCGGGAAGAGATCCTCTCCGAGACCAAGTCCAAGATGGACGCTGCCGTCGAGTATCTCCAAGAAGCATTTCGCGCCGTCCGCTCCGGTCGCGCGACCACCGGTCTCGTCGAGAACATCCGCGTCGACTACTACGGCAACCCGACACCGATCTCCCAGATGGCGAACATCTCGGTCCCCGAGCCTCGCCAGATCGTCGTCAAGCCGTTCGACCAGAGCATCGTCAAGGAGGTCGAGAAGGCCATCCTCAAGAGCGACCTCGGCCTCACGCCTCAGAGCGACGGCAAGATCATCCGACTCACCGTCCCGATGCTCAGCGAGGAGCAGCGCAAGAAGCAGGTCGGCAAGGTCAAAGAAGAGGCCGAGAACACGCGCGTCGCGCTCCGCAACATCCGTCGCGACATCAACAAGCAGGCCGAGAGCCTACAGAAGGACAGCGTCCTCACCGAGGACGACCTCCACAAGGTCCGCGACGAGATCCAAGACTGCCTCAAGAGCCACGAGAAGACGGTCGACGACATCGTCTCCAAGAAGACCAACGAGATCATGGCGATCTGAGGATCGGTCGGTCAGAGCCCGCGCGACCGAAACGGAAGAGGGGCAGTCGATTCATCTGCCCCTCTCTTGATCTGAACCACCGGGAACGCGGGCGTCCCGCCCGCCTGGATCGCGGAACAGGCTCGCTGCTCCAAAAGGTTCACGGTGTGCCCCCGGCCCAAGCTCGCTTGCGCAGAGCTC
>JAVJTD010000576.1:0-15184 GCA_040219065.1 Planctomycetota bacterium | reverse complement strand
GGTCTCCTCGCGGGCTTCATGACGGGCGCGGCGCTCGAGGCCACCCGGGCCCGCGTCCTCGTCCTCGATGAGACCGGCGGCGATCTCGACGATCGAGTCGTAGGGCCTGGGATCGGGTACGACGAAGCGCTCGAGCTTGCGAAGGTAGATCGGTGGCCGGATGCCTTCTTTCAAGATGACGCGGACTCTTCGATCGGCGACGTGATACAGCACGACGGCCATCGCGTCGGACGAGGGCCGGCTCACGATGTCGCAGGGGTAGGGCTCAGAGGTGCGGCCGTCGGCCCAGACGTTCTGCACGGTGAGGCGCCGCACCTTGAGGAAGCCGCTGGTGCACGTTGATCGGGCAGTCCGATCCTCGAGGATGACGATGTCCTTGAGGAGGCTCATCGCTTGGGGCGCGGCTCCCTAGCCTTTGATCAAAGGAAGAAATCTTCACGCTCGGCCATCGGCTCGAGCGAGTCCAGCTTGTCGGGATGCTCGATCAGGTCTTCGATGAACCAGTTCGCCGGATTGTAGAGGCAGGTCACCTCGCGGCACTCGTGAGACGCATCGAAGCCGTGGATGAGCTGGGCGACCGCCTTCTTCGTCTCGAGGAAGTTCTCCTCACCCGCGTACGCCTCCTTGTTGCCCATGCTGGCCTTGGGCACGTGGCGATAGACCGGGCAGTTGAAGATGCCGAAGGGGCTGACCACCTGGCGGAAGAACTGCATGTGGCAGTTCTTCGGCTGCTGGGTGAACTCGCGGTAGGTCTTCTGCTCGAAGACGCGCAAGTTGGTCGACTCGACGACGGCGAAGGAGTCGGTGGCGAGCTCTTTGGCCTTGTCCACCTCGGCGCGGATCCGGGTGATGACGTCATCGAAGCTCGACCAGGTGTCGTCCATGCCGACCATCTCGGCGTTGTTCTCCTCGGCGCGCACCAGGAACGGCTTCAGCGAGATGTAATCGAACTGGTGGTCCCGGGCTAGGCGAGTGGCTTCGACGATCTCGTGGATGTTCTCGACGATCTGCGTGTCGTTGGTGAAGGCACCCTTCCAAGTGATGATGAAGGAGAAGCCCATCCGCAGGTTGGGGTTGGCCTCCTTGACCTTCGGGACGCCAGCGCAGATCTCCTCGAGGGTGATCGGCTGGCGGGGCTTGTGCATCGCCTGGAAGGTCGGGTCGGTGCCGCTGTCGAGGCTCAGGCGCACCCAGTCCTGAGGGCCGAAGAGGTGGGCGACCTCCTGGATGCGATCGAGCCGGCTCCCGTTGGAGACGACCGCGATGTGCATGTCGCGCTCCTTGAGGAAGCGCACGACCTCGGTGAACTTGGGGTAGACCGTCGGCTCGCCGCCGCCGATCAGGATCACCGAGCGCAGCCCCTTCTTCCACATCAGGTCGAGGGACTCGAGCAATCGCTCGTAGTCGTAGCGGACGCCCTTGTTGAGGATGTCGAAGTCGACGCAGTGGTCGCAGGCGTAGTTGCACGCCGTGGTCAGATCGAGATTGATCGAGACCGGTGCCGCATCGGGACCGCGATCGAAGAAGTCCTCGGGCCGCTCGCCGCTCCGCAGCTTGGCCTGCCACAGGACGTAGTCCTTGAGACGTCCCCAGAGAGACGGCTGGCGGAGCTTGCTGCCGAAGTCGTGGATGTTGGCGAGCTTGGTGGCCGACTCACCCGTGGAGCTCATGCGTTCGAATCCTCTCGTCCAAGGTCAAACTAGCCAGGCTATCCCCGCAAGGGGTCTCTTTGCAATAGGTTGCGGCTGATCGTGCTACTGGCCCAGCCCACTCGCGTCGACGAGCTGGCAGATCAAATGACCGATCAGGATATGACACTCCTGGATGCGGGCGGTCTCGTCGGAAGGGATCACGAACGACAGCTCTCCCAGCTCGGCCAAAGGGCCGCCCTGTCCGCCGGTGAGGGCGATGACATGGCCTCCGATCTCGCGGGCCGCCTTGGCGGCCTCGAGCACGTTCGGGGACTTGCCGCTGGTGGAGATCGCGAGGAGCACGTCGCCCGGCTTCATCAGGGCGCGCACCTGGCGAGCGAAGACCTGCTCGAAGCTGTAGTCGTTCGAGATGCAGGTCAAGATGCTCGTGTCGACGGTCAACGCGACAGCCGAGAGCCCCTGGCGCTCGACTTGATAACGACCGACGAACTCGGCCGCGATGTGCTGCGCGTCGGCTGCACTGCCGCCGTTGCCGCAGAGGAACAGCGTGCCACCGCCGGCGAGGCTCTGGACGATGGCATCGGCGGCGGCGGTGATGCGATCGCGATACGTCTCCAGGGTGGCTTCGACGGCCGCGATGTGCCTCGCGCGCGCCGTCTCGATGATCTCGTGGGCTTTCGCCGTGTCGAGATTCGAAGCGGGAGTCGCCATGGCAGTCCGCTTTCTACTCGGGGGAGCGCCGGTCCGGCGTCGCCGGATCCCGGGCTGGTCAAGATGAGGGTCCAACCGCGCCCCGAGTATGGCACGACGTGCCAGGGAGGAAAAGGTGCTTTGGTGACCCGGTGCTCGGGTGCTCAGGTGGCCGGGTGCTCAGGTGACTGTCGATGGTCGAAATCGACTGATCACCTGAGCCCAAGGCGAGTCCCTCTTACTCGATTGTCAGGAAGAGGGGGTTGGAGAGCGTGCCGGCGCTACCCAGCACCCCGGCCTCCTGAGTGACGAACGAGAGTCCGACCGGCAGGGCGGCGGGCACCGTCAACGGAACACTGCTCGGTGAGGTCGGCCAGGGGAGGCTGAGCCAGGTGCCGCCGAGGTCGACGAAGAGGTTGCCGAAGGCGGGCACGAACGACTCGAGTCGGCCAGTACCGATGAGGAGCAGCCCTCCGATTCCGGCCTGGCCGGTGGTGTCGACCTGCACGGTACCGCCGGGAGTCACGATGCCGGTGACACTCAAATGAAGCGGGGCGAATTCGTCGGCGCCCATGTCGACCTCGGTGCCGCCGTCGAGGAGCCCGTCGAGACGGCGCGGATCCCCGAAGCCGTCGAAGCCGGTCGCCGGATCGGCGGGGTCACCGGCGTCAATGCACGGGGAGGCCGCCATGAGCTGGAAGTCGCCGCCGGCTTGGAAGCTCACGAAGAGCGGGTCGAGTGCATGGTTGCCGACGCCGGAGTATCCGAATCGGACACACGAGTGGGTGATGCTCAGGGTCGAAGTCCCATCGCGGAGCCAGGTCGCGCCGCCGACGCCCCACAGGATGCTGCTTCGAACGAGGGCGACGCCGGCCTGCCGGACGACGATCGAGCGGCCCGTGGCGACCGGGTTCACGACGGTCGTGCGCTCGACGAGCATCGAGCCGACTCCCAGCTCCGAGCCCTGGACGACCAAGCAGTCCTGGAACCCATCGATGACCTCGCAGTTGAGGAGTGCGATGTGGCAGTGGCCGTTGACCTCGGCCGAGCCTTGGCTGACGACCGTGCCGCCGGGGCCGATGCCGCCGCCGGAGTGGCCGAGGTTGGAGTCGAACCGTGAGTGACTGATCTCGACTTGTGTCCCGAACTCACCACCGCTCGCGTACAGGGCGCCACCCGTCGACGACGCATCGTTTCGCGCGAAGCTGCAGCGATTCATGGTCACGATCGACTGGTAGGAAAAGCCTGCCTCGAACTTGGAGCGGCAATGGAAGCCCGCACCGGTGGTGGCCGAGTTGTCCTCGAATCGACACTGGAACAGCTCGACCCGGTCACCTTCGGAGCTGTGACCCCCGCCGGTAGTGGCGTCGTTCCGCCGGAAGATCACGTTCTCGAAGGTGGGGCGCGAGGCGACCGAGTGCACACCACCGCCGCCTGTCGCCTCGTTGTCCTCGATGACGCACGCCACGATCTGAGGCTCACCGCCCAGGATGGACAGGCCGCCGCCGGTCAGAGCTTCGCCGTTCGCTATCCGGCACTCGCCGATGGTCGCCATGCTCGAGTCGAGGAAGATGCCGCCGCCTGAGCCGACCGCTCGCAGCGCTCGATTCTCGACTAGCTGGCATCCGATCACCTGCGGAGCGCCGACGATCACGAGCATCCCTCCACCGCGCAGGTCTGCTTGGGTGCCCCCGTCGGCATTGCCGTCCCGAATCGTGAAGCCGTCGATCACCGTGGTGAAGTCGGAGACGATGGCCGTCACCACGTGCAGGCTGTTCTCGGAGTCGCCTTGGAAGCCGGGCCCGTCGTCGCCGTTGAGATCGCCGCTGAGGATGGTGACGTTCGTCTGCGGATCACGCTGGCTGCGGCTCGACTCGCCCCCCGCGAAGCCGCCGTAGAGCCCCACGCCCGACACGAGGCTGAAAGAAGCTTGCCGAGATCCTCCCGGACCAGCGGGACGGTAGGTGCCGGCGGCCACCCAGATCTCTTGGATGCTGGCGTCGCCGCGTGCTGTGGCCAGAGCGATCTGGAGATCATCGATCGCGCTGCCCCAGGTTTGGCCATTTCCTCCGGGGGAGGCGCTGGCGTCGACGCGGAGAACTTGGCCGTGAGCGGTCGCGGCCAAGAGGAGGCTCAGAGTCGTCCAGGAAGCTTTGAGTAAAGGTGACATGAGTGCGTCCAATCGAGAGGGGAGCTGGCGAGTGGAGATCGCCTGGGAATGAAGTGGGCTCGATGGGAAGAGGGCTGCTGCCGGGAAGGAGCTCGATGCTCGGGTCTCGAGTCGAAGCGGACGACTGGAAGCCGAGCAAGCGGCTCCCAGAGCCAGACCGCAGCAGTCCTCGGGCACGGCGAGGTCGATTCTCGGCGGACTCTCGGGGATGGACAAGATCATTCTCAGAAAAATCTGAGATCCAAAGACCTGCTGGCGGATTCGAACCTTAAGCCGATTGCTGAGTGCAGTTTCTGTCTTGAACCCACTGGCGAGCACCGAGTACCCTGACGATTCGATCTCGGGGCGCTGGAGCGCCCTGGTGTTGCCGAGAGCACCCATGCCCGATCCCGCCGCTACCTCCTCGCCATCGCTCTCCGATCGCCTCCGAAGCACGGGCGAGAGCGTTCGTCGCACGTTCGATCGCCTGCTCGAGGAGAGCGTCTCGGGTCAAACGCGACCCGTCCAAGTCGCCGAGCGGCTGGCGATCGACAAGACCCTCACCGGAAGGCTGGCGCGCTCACTGAAGGCCGGCGACGCGATGCAGGTACTCCACCTCTGTCCGGCGCCGCACGGACTCGGCATCGTGATCGACGCCGCCAAGCGCCGAGGAGCCTCGAAGGAGGCCTGCTCGGAGGCTAGGCGAGCGATCGAGGCGTTTCAGAGCCTCCTGGACGAGTTTCCGGGCGGTCGGGCGGATCTCGATGCGGCGCTCTCGTCGTGGCTGCCCGACGCGAGACGGCGCGACGAGCGGCGCGCGAAGCAGGCGGCCTACAAGGCGATGTCCTCGCTTCTCGGGCACTCGGCCGACGGCACCTACACCGCGATGATCGTTCAGCCGGGAGAGGACGAGGCTCGCTGCGACGTGGCCTCCGTCGGTTGCTCCTACGGCGTGAGGCGGATGCGCGTCGATCGCCCTCTCCGGATCGCCGGCTTTCGGCGGACAGCCGGGGACCGCGAGACGATCGACTCCGTGCAGACACTCGAAGGACGTGCTCCGAAGGATCCGAGAGAGCTTCTGATCCCTGAGCTGAGCGAGCACATCGAGAAGATCCGCATCGTGGAGGAGCCCGATCGTCTCCAGTTCACCCTCGATGGCGATCAGCCGGGGATCAATGTGCCCGTGACGCTCGCCAAGGCCTACCTGTCGCGCGGTGAGTGGTGCCGGTACTCGCGGCCGGGATTCACTCACGAGTGGTGGACCAATCTGCCGAGGATCCCGACGCGCATCGCGGTGTTCGACGTGTTCCTCCGCGACGACGTCTACCCCGATTATCGGCCCAACGTGAGGACCCGCATCGAAGGGCTCAGCGTCTCCTGGGACACGCGCTCCGAGGAGTTCGATGCGGCTGACGAGATCGACCTGACCGTAGAGCAGTCCTCCTTGGGACGCGGGGTCGCGCGGATCGCATCGGGAGACCTGCCCAAGGTGCGGGAGCTCGTCAGCATGGCTTTCGATCGCCTCGGCTGGGAAGCCGATCGGTTCCGCGCCTTTCGCTTCCAGTCGACCTATCCGGTGCCGAGCGTCTCGTACACGACCTGGTTTCCGCTGCCGCCGCCACCGACCTCGCGTTGATTGTCTCGAGCCGTCAGCGCGCTTCGTCGGCGCGGAGCTCGTAGAGCACCGCTTCGGAGTCGCTTCGAACGAGCAGCAACGGTCCGGCGAGCGCGGGCGGGTTCCAGACCTTGCCTTCCAGGGCCTGGAATCTCGAGACCACTTTCAAGGCGTCGGGGCCAGGCTCGACGAGCACGATCTCGCCGGATTCGCTCTGCACGAGCAGATGATCGCCGGCAAGCAGGAGTTGCCCGTGACCTAGCCGCTCACCGCGCCACTTCCTCGAGCCGTCCGCGAGATCGAGGCAAGTCAGGATGCCGTCGTTCAAGCCGTAGGCGAAGCCGCCGATGACGATCACGTTCGAGAACTTCGAGCGCAGGTGACGGCTCTCCCAGAGCAGCTCGGCCGCGAGCTCGCCATCACTCGAGCTCAATCGGTAGAGCTTGCTCCCGACGTTGTACCCCGACGACACGAGGACGCGGTCGTCTCCGATGGGAACCGGCATGGCCACATGAGGGGATCGTGATGGGAATGACGTCGTCCACAGCTCCGCGCCCGTCTCCGGATCGTGCCCGGTCACGCTCGATGCGTTGAGCATCAGGATCTGGCGGCGAGAGGCGAGTTCGGCGATGCGCGGCGAGCAATAGCTCGCGCGATCCGTGCCGCCGCTCCAGATCTGCTCGCCGGTCTCGACCGAGTAGGCGACGAGCATCGCGTTGCGACTTGCGGCGCCCGCGACGACGATGACGCGTCCGTCGTCGACCAAGGGCGAGCTGCTGAAGCCCCACTCCGGCACCGCGGCGCCGGTCTCCGCCTGGACGTCCACCGTCCAGAGGAGCTCACCATCTGCGAGCCTCAGGGCGTCGAGCCGGCCGGTGGCGCCGAACGTGTACACCGCCTCGCCGTGAATGATCGGCGTGGCCCTGGGCCCGTCGCCGCCGAGGACACTCTCGAACGTTCGATCGTTCGCGTGGACCCAAACTTCGTGGCCGTCACTCAGATCGACAGCGATGACGCGCTCTCGATCTTCGAGCTGGTCCTGCGTAACGGCGAGACCCTTCGCGATCGCGAAACCCGACCAGCCCCGGCCGATCGATCGTCGCCAGAGGATCTGAGGAGGATGGCTGCTCCAATCGGTGATCCAGCCAGTGTCCTGGACCGTTCCGTTTCGATCGGGGCCGCGGAACTGAGGGAAGGCTGGTTGGTCGATCGGCTGTCCTTCGGGCGGAGCGTAGCGATCGAGCGCGACCGGTTCGGACCAGCGCGGCACGAACACCGGGATCAGATCGCCGCTCACCCCGCGCAGCTCGAAGAGCACGCTGAAGGCCACGAGAGCGATCGCCACGAGCCCCAGTCCGATGGTGCGAGCTTTCCAGCTCAGGCGGGAAGCGAAGGTCCACCAGAGCAGGAGGGCGATCGAGGCGATGAGGATCGCGCTCCCGGTGGCGAGGACCAAGCTCTGCCGATAGGAAGACTCCTGCTTCCAGTTCCAGAAGAGATAGACGGCAAGCACCGTCAAGATGAGGAAGGCGGGCCAGACACGAATCGAGGCGCGAGGCATCGGGCGCTCCTGAGAGATCGTAGAGCGGTCAGATGAGCGCCCGGAATTCTAGAGGTTGACCTACGAGACGTCACCGGCTCCCGGGCATTCCTTTTTGAACGGCGACCGCGAAAGAGCAGCCGAAGCGCGGCGCGAGTGTCGGCAGGTGGCCAGGTCGTTCTTCATGAGTGGCTCTCCTTTGGGGGGGACAGGAGAAGTCGTCTCGTCAGAGCTCGACAGGATCACTCGGAAGACCTGATGAGCCTTCGGCTACCTCGGCTGCAGAATCGACACGGTCCTGCGAGCCCGAGAACGCTGCTCCGGCGATCAGCCTGCCGCGGGACAATGAGCCCGTTGCGGTACCGACTTGGCGAAGGAGATCCTTCTTGGCTTCCAAGCGGAGCGAACCGCTCCGAGGCGCGCGGAAAGCGCGCCCGAGCCCGTTCAGGTCTCGTTGAGCAAGTCGGCGAATCGGAGATCGTCGGGACAGTGCTTTCGAAGCAGCAGCTTGGTGAAGTCGACGACGGAGTCGACACCCATCTTGGTCAGGATCCGCATGCGATGGGCGTCGACCGTCTTGCGACTGAGGCCGAGCTGCGCCGCGATCTCCTTGTTGGTCAGCCCTTCGACCAAGTAGCGCGCGACCTCTTTCTCGCGTGGGCTCAGGGTCGCGATCAACGCGGCCACCTGCTCGGCGGTGGCTTGCCTTTCTCGGCGGCGCCGATCGACGCTGAGGGCTTGATGGACGCGATCGAGCAGCTCTTGGCTCCGGAACGGCTTCTCGAGGAAGTCGATCGCTCCGCGCTGCACGGCGCGTACCGCCAGTGGGACATCGCCATGAGCGCTGATGAAGATGATCGGGATGTCGATCTGCTCCTGGGAGAGGCGCTCTTGGAGCTCCATGCCGCTCATCGTGGGCATGCGGACGTCGAGCACGAGGCAACCGGCTCGATCGGAGGAGTAGCTCTCGAGGAAGTCCTCGGCCGATGTGAAGGTCTCGACTCGAAGCTTCACGGAATCCATGAGCTTCTCGAGGGAGCGGAGGACACCCAGATCATCGTCGACGATGAAAACGGTACTCTGCTGTGCCTCGAAAGGCGGGATTTCCGTAGGGGGATTCTGCGACATGACAGCCACCTCTTGCGATCCTCGGGTGCCGAACGAAGGGCGCAGGGCTCGCTCCTCGCGTACGGGACGCGATGGGGACAAGACTCGAGATGCAACAGCGGGTCGGGGCGGGTCAGGCGGTCGGGAACCTTGGCGGACGGGCGAATCCGCGGCACCGGTCTCGGTTGGTGCGCTCCATCCGGGGAGCGACGACTGTCTTGTTCCTTCTCAATGACGGGCGGGAGTTTATCAAGACCTTCGCCTCGATCCTATCAGCCCTTGGCTTGGCCCCTTCAGCGCAGGGCTCGTGGCAGAATACGAATGTCCTGTCGGCGAGTTCCGCCGGTCGATCCGGAGGCCACCATGTCCGAAACCCCGTCCGAGATCTCGGATCTGCGGCGCGAGCTGAGCGAGACTCGGCGAGAGCTGGACGAAGCCAGACAGCAGCTCCAGGCAGCGCGCGAGCGAGCGCGGAGTCTGCAGGCGACCGAGCACCGGTTCCGAACGCTCTTCGAGGGCTCACCCGACGCGATGATCGCCTTCGATACCGAGACGCTGCTCCCGCTCGAGCTCAATGCGCTCGCCACGACGCTCTTCGGCTACGCGCCCGAGGAGCTCCGCGAGACGACCTGGCTCGCGCTCGAGAGCGCCGAGGCGCCCAAGATGACGCGGGCCCACGTCGACGCGATCCTGCGAGGCCGATCCGATCAGTTCACGACCCGAATCCGTCGCAAGGACGGCGAAGTGCGCGACGTGATGGTCAGCGTGCAAAGCACTCTCCTCGATGGGCGGACCGTTTTGTTGAGCTTCGTTCGCGACATCACCAAGACGAAGCTCGCCGATGAGGCGGTCCGGCGCAGCGAGACACAGGTGCGGTTGATCGCCGACAATCTTCCCGCCGTGGTCGCCTACGTCGGCAAGGACCGCCGGTTCCGCTTCGTCAATCGCCGGTTCGAAGAGTGGTTCGCGGTTCGCCAGGAGGAGATCCTCGGCCGCCACGTCGCGGCTGCTCTGGGCACCGAGCGCTACGAGCGGATCCGGGGAGACTTCGATCGCGTGCTCGGCGGTGAGGCCTTCTCCATCGAGACCTGGACGGAGCTCCCCGGCGGCGAGCGACGCTGGACGCTCGACAAGTACGTCCCCGACTTCGGTCCCGATGGCGTGCGCGCCTTCTTCCTCCTCGTCATCGATTTGACCGAGCGCAAGCAGGCTGAAGAAGCGCTGCTCGAGCACGGCAAGCGACTCGCCGAGGCGCAACGTATCGGCCGGATGGGTACCTGGATCTGGCGGCTCGAAGAGGAGAAGGTCGAGTGGACCGACGAGGTCTATCGCATGTTCGGCGTGAGTCGCGAGAGCTTCGTGCCGAGCTTCGACTCGGTCCTCGAGCTCGTTCACCCCGATGATCGCGACTTCGTTCGGCGCAGGGTCCAGGTCGCGATCTCTGAACGAACGACCTTTACGTCCGACCACCAGATCCTGCTGCCGAGTGGTGAGGTGCGCACGGTCCACGCTCACGCCGAAGTGGAGGTCGACCGTCGGGGTAAGGCCGTTCGGCTGACCGGGACCGTGCAGGACATCACCGAGCGCAAGCGGATCGAGCTGGCGCTCCGCGAGCAGAGCGAGCGCTTCTCCTTCCTGCTCGAGTCGCTGCCGCTCGTAAGCTACTCCTGCCGCTTCGATGCCGAGATCGACTTGCTGTACGTGAGCCAGCGGGTCTTCGAGGTGACGGGGTTCACCGCTGAGCAGATGCTCGAAAAGCCCGTCAGCTTCCTCAGCCGAATCCATCCCGAGGATCGGCCCTTGGTGCGCTCGGCGCTCGAGCGGATCCGCGAGGTCCCCAGCTTGCAGCTCGAGTTCCGGTGGAAGCACGCCGATGGCCACTTCGTATGGCTCTTGAACTACTTCCGCTCGGTGCAACGTGACGGCGCCGGCGAGGACTACATCGTCGGTGTCTGCCAGGACATCACCGAGAGGCGGAAGGCCGACGCGGTCCTGAAGCTGCAGAGCCAGATCATCGACCAAGTGCACGACGCCGTCGTCGTCGCTCAGCTCGACGGCCGCATCAGCCTTTGGAACGGAGGCGCTGCTCGCCTCTACGGGTGGACCGGCGAGGAGATCATCGGGCGACACCTGGCCTTGCTCTATCCCGATCTCGACGAGCCGGCGCTCGAGGAAGCTCTGCTGCGACCGCTCCGCTCGCAGCGATACTTCGAGCAGAAGTCCTGGAACCGGACGCGTTCGGGGAAGCCCGTCTATGTGCAGCAGTCGTTCTCTCTGGTGAGTGACGAGCACGGGCAGCCGACGGGCTTGATCGCGTATGCGATCGACATCACCGAGCGCAAGGAGGCCGAGGATCGGGCGAAGCTGCACCTCGAAGAGCTGGCGCGCGTCGCGAGGTTGAGCACGCTCGGTGAGATGACCACTGGTCTCGCTCACGAGATCAATCAACCCTTGGCTGCGATCGGCACGTTCGCCGCCGCCGCCGAAGTCATGCTCGCCAATGGCTCGCTCGACCGCCACGAGCTACTGCAGATCGTTCGCGACATCTCCGAGCAATCGCATCGAGCGGGCCGCATCATCCGGCGCCTCCGCGATCACATTCGCCGGTCGGAGCCGGAGAAGAACGCCATCGACGCGGCCGAGCTGGTGGAAGGGGTCATCGAGCTCATCAGCGGCGACGCGAAGTTCCGCGGCATCGACCTCATCGTCGAGCACGACCTCGAGCCGCTCGGTGTGTCGGGCGACGTCATCCAGCTCGAGCAGGTGCTGGTCAACCTGATCAACAACTCCTTCGACGCGGTCGCCGAGCGCGAGGATCGTCAGGTGCGGATCGCTACGCGAAGGCGTGGCGACGATCAAGTGGAGTTCGAGGTACGGGACAACGGCTGCGGCTTCGGGGCGGAGGGACCCGACCGGATCTTCGACGCCTTCTTCACCAACAAGGAGCACGGCATGGGCATGGGCCTCGCCATCTGCCGCTCGATCGTCGAAGACCACGGCGGACAGCTTCGCGCCGCGGAGAGCCCCGGCGGAGGCGCGATTCTCCGCTTCGTGTTGCCGCGGCTGGTGGATCAGGGGACGAGTGAGGTCCAGGAGAAGCCGGCAGTGGCCTCGCCGCAGGCAAAGAAAGTCAGGAGACGACACGGCTCGAGAAGACGGTGAGCTGGGCGGACGCGAGGGACGAGGGGGCGATGACGACCCGCGAGAGATCGATCACGATGGCAAGGTCTGAAGCCCGCGGCGTTCGCCCTGGTACGATTCCCGGCCGATCAGATCGCGTTGCTCTGTAGCTCCGTCGGCGGCTTCGTCAGCAAGCTGACGATCACGAGCGCGAGCACGGACAAGGGGAGCGCGGGGATGACTGCTTCAATGCCCTCGGTGTCCAGTTGCTGCTGGACGTAAGTTGCAATCCCGGCCGGTTCGCCGTCCGCATTCGTCCAGAGCTGGATGCGGTCGAAGTACCAGATGTAGGAGACGATGGCGCCGGTGAGGATCGACGCGACCGCACCTTGTAAGTTGGCGCGCTTCCAGAAGAAGGCCGCGAGCATTGCGGGTGTCAAGCTGGCCCCATACAGCGTGTAGGCGAACAGCGCGACCCGAAAGAACTCCTTGCTCTGAAAGGCCAGGAGCAGCGAGATCAATCCCAAGACGACGACCACGACCCGCCCCATAATGACGAGCTGCCGTTCGGAAGCGTCGGGTGCGATGAACCTCTGATACAGATCGCGCACTACCGACGTCGCGGGTGCCAAGAGGAAGGAGTCGGCCGTCGAAACGACGATGGCAACGATCGTGGCGACGAGAATGGCCCCCAGGAAGGGAGGAAGTGTCTTGAACGCGACGAAGACGACGATGTGCGCAGGGTTCCGTGGCTCGATCAGCTTTCCTTGGTGGACCAAGCTGCTGCCGAGTAGTGCCACGAAGATGATCGCGCACTCGAGCACGAGGACGCCCACCAGCAAGGCCATCGCGGAAGACCTCGCCGAGCCGACGGTCTTCGCGGAGAAGAACCGTTGATACATGTTCGCGTCGCCCAGCAGTAGCAGCAGCGGAGGGACCACGGCCGAGAGGATGAGTGCCACGTTCCAGTGGTCGGTGATGCTCTGCTGTCCGGCCGGCAAGGCGGCGATGGCCGCGTCCAAGCCACCTGCTTCCGAAAGCAGAAATGGAATGGCAGCCAGGATTCCGATCGTCATCAAGATGCCATTGACGACATCGGTGTAAGCGACCGAGAACATGCCGGCGAGCGCCGTGTAGATGACGATGAATGCCGCCACGATCCAAATGCCTGCCGTGCGACCGACCAAGTAGACCGGTTCGCCTTCGGACATCAACACTTCGCCGGTCGCGGGATCGGTCTCGTATCCGAAGATCTCGGAGAGCACCGATTGTCCTGCTCGGTACTGGTAGGAAACGATGATCACGTAGGCGCTGAGCAAGGTGATCGTCGCGAGGATGCGCGCTGCGACTCCATACCTCGCTTCCAGGATGTCTTGAATCGTGAACTGGCCGAATTGGCGGATCCGCCCGGCCAGAAAGCCGATGAACAGGACACCCAAGACTCCACCGATTGGCAAGAGGAGCGCCGGCACGCCGATTCGCCCGGTCTCCTGAGCGTTGCCGAAGATGCTTCCCGTTCCGATCCAAGTCGCCAGCAGCGTCCCGACCAGAACGAAGGTGGAGAGCCCGCGGCCGGCGAGGGCAAAGTCTTCCTGCGACTTGATCTTGCGGGCCTTCATGGCGCCCACACCGATCAAGGCGACCAGGTAGACCAGGACGAAGATTCCGTGCAGCGTGTGATCATCGTTCATGCCGACGATCAAACCCGAGGCCCTCTTTCCCGACAAGCAGATTTTCGCGGAGCAGGGGGGGAGTGATGGGTCTCGCTCACCGCCACTCGATCGCGCCGCGCTCCAGGAAGCGCACCACGCGCTCGAGCTCTTCGTGGTTGGGCACCTTCACGTCGCGGGGGATCTTTACCAGCCGCTCGTCTCGCTGCTCGAACGGCGGGAGCGGCTCGACGGCAAAGAGGTCCGGCCACATCCGCACCGGGCAGCTCTTGAAGATCGCGCGTGCCTCGCCGAGCTCGTCGGCCCACGACAGTAGCTTCTCGTTCGTCTCGACGAGCAAGGCCTCGGCGTTCTGCAGCCGCAGCCGCGAGCCGTAGCGCGACTTGCCCTTGGTCTTGAGGTGAAGCGTCTGCGCGCGACCTTTGCCCCGGACGACGTATTTCTTGATGACCTTGTGGCGCGTGAGCCCCGTGGGCTGCCACACACCCAGGCTGGCCGCACCCGCTTGCAGCAGCACGATCCAGTGCAGCCCAGGCTCGAGCGTGTCCCTCGGCTCGAACGGCGAGAGTACGAGCGGCAAGTGACACTCACCGGCGACCGTCCCGTCGGTCAGGCGGTGAATCTCGTAGCGACCCGGGCGCTCGATCTCGACGAGCGCATGCTCCCGGCGGAGCTCGGTCAGCTTCGCCGTCGTATCCGGCCAATGGAAGATCTCGCGAGGTGCAGTCATCGGGCGAAGAGACTGCCGCAGCGACGTCGTTCCATCAAGATGGAGATCAAACTGGAAGGCGCCGACGAATGGCCTGAGGGCGATGGAGTGCCCAAGCCGAGTGAGCCGGTGACCAACTCTGTCGATGAGTGCTTGCACGAGCGAGCTTGGGCCGGGGCGCACCGTGCCGGCAAGAAGCGCATTCCGAATGGCCCCTTGCTCGGCACCTCTCCGCTCGATCGACGGCGCCGTCGAGGATGCGACATCCAACTCGATGACCGCTCCCCGTTTCGGTCGCGCGGGCTCTGTTTTCGTTCGTGCGGGGCTTCCAGTCAGAACGGGACGGGACCTCACAAGCAAGAGGGGGTGAGCCGCGAGCGTAGCGACCGGTCCACATCCCGTTCGGAGAGGGTCTATTCCGGCAATCGCCAGGGCGGAGATCGAGTCCGTCTGGCGACTTGAAGAACCTCGAGCGAAGCGAGACTTCGGCGAGAGGCTCGCTACGCTTCGCAGTTCCTCGAGCCTTTGATGACGCGAACATCCTTCCCCGAGACTCTACCGGCACGGACCCTCAACGAACTCGGCGAGGACCGATCGCTCCGCTCACGGCTCACACCCCACTGCCGGCTGAGGCCCTCATGGCTCGGCGCTCCTAGGGCCGGACGCTGTGCCAACAAGGCCGCTTGCTCCGAATCCTCCCTTGCTCGGCACCGTTCCGCTCGATCGACGGCGCCGTCGAGGAAGCGGCTTCCGGATCAACAGCCGCTCCCCGTTTCGGTCGCGCGGGCTCTGTTTTCGTTCGTGCGGGCTCTGGTTTCACATCAGCGGCGCCGCCGCTGAGGGCGATAGAGTGCCCAAGCCGAGCGAGCCAAAGACCGAGTCTGTCGGCGAGGGCTCTGCTCGAGCGAGCTTGGAGATCGGAAGAGCACACG
>JAVJTD010000040.1:0-6109 GCA_040219065.1 Planctomycetota bacterium | reverse complement strand
CCGCCAGCTTCAAAGTTGAGAGTTGGAAGCCGGGCCGCTGGACGTTCGAAGAGGCCCAAGCTCGCTTGCGCAGAGCTCTCACCGACAGACCCGGTCACCGCCTCACTCGACTTGGGCACTCCTGCGGTCTTGGCCTCGTTTCACCTCCTGTATGCACCGGGGGCGCCCGTGACTTCCTCTCTCGACGTCTCGGCGAGTGAGATTTCTCGATGAATCCCCGCGGAGGCGCTCCAATACAGGGGTGCTTCGACGGACGGGCGCGGACTCGCCGTGCCCATCGCTTCGCCCAGAACGAGAGGAGTCGTCATGATCACTCGTCGACCTGTAATCGGTCTACTCGTCCTTTGGCTCTGCGCCGGCTGCGGAAACTTCGGAGCCGTCACCGAGATCCATCCCGACGGGTCCTGGACTCGCGAGAGCCGCTATTCGACCTCGGACGAGTTGAGCGGCCCGACCGAGAGCTTCGAGGTCACCATTCGAGAGGATCTCGAAGACTACTTCGACTTCACGGGCGTCGAAAAGTGGGAGAAGGATGCCCGAAACGAGCTCGGCGGGGGCGTCCTGATCATGAGTCGACGGGCTCAGCCCGGAGAGACGCTGTCCGACTTCGCGCTCAAGGGCGAGGACGGCAAGGTCATCGCGCGCAACGAGGTCACGGTGACTCGCCTGTCGGAGAAGCGCTTCGAGTACAAAGAGACCCTGCGTTGGGTGGGCCCAATCCCGGAGCTGCTCGAGGAGCCCTCGCCCGAGCGCGTCCAGTACTTCGCCGGCAAGCTCCCCGAGGATATCGAGCAGGCCGATCGAGTCGCCAAGGAGCTCACGCGCGCGGCGGTCCAGCAATACGTGCTGCTCCTCTACGGCGGAACCGGGCAACGGCCTCTGCTGTCCGAAGCGCTCGTCCACCGGAACGTGGCGCTGAGGAAGCTCCAGGCCCGGCTGCGAAAAGGCATCACGGCGGACCTTCAGGAGCGCCTGAAGGGACATCCGCAGCACGACCGCTTGGCGGATATCGTGGCGAAGATCGTCGACTCCGAGATGATCCAGCAGCTCGGAGAGAAGGACGAGGACAAGGACGTCTTCAACGACGATCGATCCTTGATCGCCCTGGACTTCACCGCGAAGCTGCCCGGCAAGATCATCGAGACCAATGGCGAGCTCGACGAGGTGACCGGCGAGATCTACTGGACGCTCTTCGCGGCGTCGCCGGTCTTGGAAGATGTCGTGCTCCGCGCGGTGTGTGAGATCGAGTAGGTCGCGAGCTCGGGGCGTCCCTCAATTCGTCTCGGCGAACGCGGCGAGGTCCTCTTCGAGCTCTTGGAGGATCTCTCTGAGCGCTTCGGACCAGGCCGCTGCGAGACTCGGAGCGTCGCCCTCACAGGGGACGCGCGCTTCGTAGCTGTCGAAGAGGAGCACGCTCTGTGTCCCACTGTCCTCGTCGAGCAGGAACGTCTGCATGGCGAGGACGGCTTCGGGAGGCTCGGCGTCATGGTAGTCGCCGTACAAGGTTTGGATGCGCAGATCCAGGCGCCAGGCCGCCCGGGACGGATGGCCGGGATCGAGCACCTGCTCGAAGCGTCCCGAGCTCGAGAGCCACGAGAACGCCTGCTCCTCGATCAGCCTCGCCGGGTCGTCGAGGAACTCGTTGTAGAAGTCGCTCTCGTACTGCTGCTCGTCGGTCTTGTAGGTGAGCTCGCGGCCGGAGTACTGCGACGAGATCCGGACGTGGCCGATGCGCAGGACGGGTGCGCTCGGCGCGCTCACTGGCTCGCCCTTGCGCCGAGCGTCGATCACGAAGTAGCTCTTCTCGGGATAGGCGGTCTGCAGGGGAGACGTGCAGCCGACCGCACAGAGGACGATGAGCAGGTATGAAGAGAGCTTCATCACTTCTTGGGCTCCGTAACCGTGGGCGGGGCGCCGAACAGGATCCAGGACGGATAGAGCCGGCCGTTGCGGGCGAGCTCTTTGAGGTCGCGAGAGGCGTCGCGGAGATTCTCGACGATGCCCTGCACATCGGCGCGTTGGCCGACGACCATCGAGTCCAGCCGCAGGACCAGGCGGTCGAGGTTCTCCAGAGTCTCGGGCAAGCTCTCACTCGCGGCCACGAGGTTCTTCTTCAGGGCCGAGACCTCTTCGCCGCGAAGTAGCTCGTCGATGTCGGCGCCGACCCGGCTAGCCGACTCGGCGGTGTCTCGAAACGTGGTGAGGGTGCTCTGAATCTCTCGGTCGAGGTTCGAGACGGTCGACTCGACTTGACCCAGCGTGTCCGAGATCTCGGACAGGATCTTGGAGACGTCGAGCTCGGAGACCTTGTCGCTGAGGTTCGAGAGGACCTCGAGCAGCTCGTTCTGGATGTCGTCGATCCGGGCCTTCTCGATTGCCTGGCGCAGGCTCACCAAGGTCCGATTGGCCTGGGCCAAGATACCGTCCTCGGACTCGAGGCTCTCGAGGATTCGCTCGGCGGCGGACTTGACCTGAGTGAGCGTGGCCGGTGCCCAAGGGATGTAGAGCTCTTTGGGTGTCCAATTGAGCTCGAGCTTGGGGAACTTCTTCGGATCGAACTGATCGATCTCGATGTCGGCGCGGCCGGTGAGTGGGTTCTGGGAGAGCTGGACGCGCAGTCCCTGCTGCACGAGCTCGTCGAGCACGGGCCGGAGCTCGGCGGCGGTCATGTCCTCGTACTCCGGGGCTTCGAAGTCGATCTCGACCTGGACATACTGGCCCTGGGTGAAGAAGACCTGATCTTGCGGCGAGAGGTTGAGGGCCTCGGAGGCGGGGCGGATGGCCGAGACCTTGCCGCGCGGCACGCCGCGGTAACGGACGGTGCTGCCGACCTCGAGCCCCTTGACGGACTCGTCGATGTAGGTGACGAGCTTGAGCGGCTCCTCGAAGAGCTCGCTGGCGCCGAGCGCGATGACCCCGCCGATGGCCAAGCCCAGAGCGACCAGCACGAAGAGGCCGAGCTTGAAGGTGTCAGCCCGTTGACTCATTGGAGGATTCCCGTCGGAAGAAGCGTCGCACGAACGAATCGTCGGAGTGGTCCCGCAGCTCGGCCGGTGGACCGTCGGCCACGATCGTACGCCGAGCGCCGTCGAGGATCACCGCGCGATCGGCGATCTTGAAGATGCTGGCGAGCTCGTGAGTGACGACCACGATGGTCATGCCCAGAGAGCGTGCCAGATCGAGGATCAAGTCGTCGAGATCGGACGCGGTGATCGGATCGAGCCCGGCCGAGGGCTCGTCGAGGAAGAGGATCTTGGGGTCGAGCGCCATCGCCCGCGCGATCGCGGCCCGCTTCTTCATGCCGCCACTGAGCTCGGACGGCAATCGGTAGAGCGCCTGACCGAGGCCGACGCTCCGCAGTTTGAGCTGCGCGATCCACTCGCAGGCGGACCCGGGAAGATCGGTGAGCTCCTGCAGGGGCAGGCACACGTTCTCGAGCACGCTCAAAGAGCCGAAGAGGGCACCGCTCTGATAGGCGACGCCCATGTCGCGCCGCGCCGCCTCGAGGTCGGCACCGCCGCGCGCGATGTCGCGGCCGAGCACGCGGATCGAGCCGCCCTGCGGCTCGCGCAAGCCGATCATGTGCCGCATCAAGGTCGTCTTGCCGCTGCCCGATCCGCCGAGGATGGTCAGCACCTCACCCTCCTCGATGTCGAGCGAGACGTTCTCGAGCACGACGTTGTCCCCGAAGGCGACGCACAGGTCGGACACTTGGATGACGGGCTCGCCGGTCATGTCAGATGCCCAACGTGTTGTAGAGCACGGCGAAGATGCCATCGGCCGCGATGATCAAGACGATGCCGCTGACCACGGCGCGCGTCGCGGAGACGCCGACCGACGACGCGCCCGAGCCGGTCTGGAAGCCTCGGAGGCAGCCGATGCCGGCGACGAGCAGCCCGAAGACGAGTGCCTTGAAAAGGCCGCCGAGCAGATCGACGTAATCGACTTGCAGCTTCACCTGTCGGATGAACGCGCTCACGGCGTAGCCTTGGCCGAGCATGACCGCGATGGCGCCCATGAGCCCCACTAGGTTGAGGAAGATCGTGAGGAGCGGCGCCATGAAGACGGTCGCCATGACTCGCGGCAAGGACATGTAACGCCTCGAGTCGAGGCCGAAGGTCTCAAGCGCGTCCAGCTCCTCGTCGACCTTCATCGTGCCGATCTCGGCGGCGAAAGCCGAGCCCGAGCGCCCGGCCAGGATGACGGCCGTCATCAGGGGACCGAGCTCGCGGAGGAGGGAGAGGCTGACCAAGTTGGCGACGAAGATGCCCGCGCCGAACTCCTGCATCGGGATGAGGGCTTGGTAGGCGAGGATCAGGCCGATCAGGAAGCCGAGGAGGATGATGATGGGGAGGGCATTGACGCCCACGAGCTCCGCTTGGACCAAAGTGTCTCGCCAGCGGATCGTGCTCGGATGACGGAGGGCGCGCGCGAAGCTTAGGGTGAGCTCGCCGACGAACGCGATCAGAGTGCGGAGGTCTTGGAAGAACCGGAGCGTGGACTCACCGACCGCAACCACGAACGAGCTCTTCTGGGGGGGCGTGGGGACGTCCTCGGCGGCGAGCCTTTCTTCGAGCTGGTCGAGGATCTTCTGAGCCTCGGGCTCGAGCCCGGTCAGTGGGCAGTCACCGCCAGCCGCTCGCACGCGCGATTGGAGACTCAGTAGGAGGGCGAGGCCGTTGCTGTCGAAGTCGGTGAGCCCACTCGCATCGATCTCGCGCAGATCGGAGACGGACTTCTCGTCGAGTCGCTCGAGAGTGCGCCAGAAGGAGCCGAGGCTCGAAGTGAGGAGCGCACCTCGCAAGGCGAGACGCTGTCCCGACGGGCCGTCTTCGAATGAGTGCTGGAGCGCTTCGGGTTCGGAGGCCATGCCGTCCGGTTCGCCTCAATCGTCGCGGTGGACGGTATCGGGAGAGAAGGCCGGCAAGCAGATCGCCACGTACTCGGCGCCGTCCGCCTCGGGGCTGCTGTAACGCACCCACTCGCCTTTGTGAGCGATGACGGCTTGTCCGGCGCGGACGTCGAGCGTGCCCGACTTCGACTCGACGCGGAGCAGGCCCCTCAGGACGAGGGTGTACTCGTCGAACTCGGGCGTCTGGCCGGGCTCGACCCAGCCGGGGGGGCTCTTCATGTGCGCGACGCTGAGCGCCTCGGTGCCGCTGTTCACGCGCCCGACGTGCTCTTCGATGATCTTGGGCTTGTTGCCGGCCGCTTCGATGCGGGTCGGGCTTTCGATCAACGTGGGCATGCGCCGGATCTCCTGTGCCAGTTCGCCGAGTGAGGGCCGATCCGAAGAGCGGCCCAAGGTATCAAAGGACGACTTGATAACCCGAGAAGCGCGGGGGCCCCTGGATGAGCCCGGCGCTCCCGCCGCGTGCGTGGGCCTTGCGGAACGCCTCGGACTCCGTCCAGTCGCGGAAGTGCTGCTCGCTCTCCCAGGTGCTGTGCGAGATGAACTCGCCGTCTTGGCCGCGCAGGAGCGAGAAGGTCAAGAAGCCCGGCACCTCATCGAGGAACTGCTCGCGATCTCGCCAGGTCTTCTCGAACTCGGACTCCTTGCCGGGCAAGACCTGAAATCGATTCATGGCGATGTACTTCAAAGCTTCTTCCTCGGATCACGGAACGCCGGGCCTCTGGGCAGGCCCAGATTGTTTCGGGGCGACCACCGGGCAGCAAGGAAAAAGGCGAGAGCGGTGAGAGGCGGAAGCCAGAGCCCGCGCCACCGGAACCAGAGCCCGCAGCGACCGAGACGGGAAGCGACTGCTGAGCTGTGAGCCGTTTGCTCGATGTCGCTGACGATCGAGCCAGGAGGCACCGAGCAAGGGGCCGCATGGAATACACTCGCGTCGCCGCAGTCCGCCCCGGCCCAAAGAGGACCCACCAGAGCCCGCGCGACCGTCAAACCAGAGCCCGCGCGACCGAAACGGAAAGTGGCCGCTGAGCTGGGAGCCGTTTGCTCGATGTCGCTGACGATCGAGCCAGGAGGCGCTGAGCAAGGGGCCGCATGGAATACACTCGCGTCGCCGCGGTCCGCCCCGGCCCAAAGAGGTCCAACCAGAGCCCGCAGCGACCGAGACGGAAAGAGGTCCCGTGTGATCCAGCCGCTCTC
>JAVJTD010000575.1:0-5858 GCA_040219065.1 Planctomycetota bacterium | reverse complement strand
CGTGTGCTCTTCCGATCTGTCTTGGTGAACGTGAGAACAGGATGTTCACCCAAGCACCCAGAAGGAGGTGCCTCGGTGTTGGGGTGCCTTGGTGCCTTGGTGAGCGTGCGAACAGGATGTTCACCCAGCCAGCCAGAAGGAGGTGTCTCGGTGTTGGGGTGCCTTGGTGTCTTGGTGAACGTGCGAACAGCAGGTTGTTCACCCATGCACCCAAGCACCCAAGCACCCAGTCACCCAAGCACCCAAGCACCCAGTCACCCAAGCACCCAGTCACCCAGCCACCCAGCCACCCAGCCACCCAAGCACCCAGAAGGAGGTGCCTTGGTGTCTTGGTGTCTTGGTGAACGTGCGAACAGCAGGTTGTTCACCCAAGCACCCAAGCACCCAAGCACCCAAGCACCCAAGCACCCAAGCACCCAAGCACCCAACCACCCAAGCACCCAAGCACCCAAGCACCCAAGCACCCAGGCACCCAAGCACCCAGGCACCCAGGCACCCAGGCACCCAAGCACCCAGCCACCCAAGCACCCAGCCACCCAAGCACCCAGCCACCCAAACACCCAAGCACCCAGGCACCCAAGCACCCAGGCACCCAAGCACTCAGGCACCCAAGCACCTTGACGCGCCGGGCGCGGTGCGGCGAAATGAATCGTCCACCGAGAAAGTCGAACCGACTCCCGAAGGAACGGATCATGTCACAACCGCGTCGCGCTCCCGGTCTGCCGATTGCCGCTCTGGGCTTCCTCCTCATCGCTCTGACGGGCACGGCCAGGTTGGCTCTCGGACAGAATCCGACCGAGGAGGGATTCGAGGACCACCTCGTCTTCGACGGTCTCAACTCGCCGACCGCGGCACGCTTCGCACCCGACGGGCGGATCTTCATCGCCGAGAAGAGTGGTCGTCTGCTGGTCTTCAGTGACCTGGAGGACGACGCGCCGACGCTGGTCGCGGATCTCTCGACCAACGTTTATGACGCCTGGGACCGCGGGCTGCTCGGGCTGGCGATTCATCCCGACTTTCCGACCGAGCCCTGGATCTACGTCCTGTACACGTTCGACGCGGCGATCGGCGGCACGCCACCGACCTGGGGAGACACGTGTCCCGACCCGCCGGGATTCACGCGCGATGGCTGCGTGGTGAGCGGGCGAGTGTCTCGGCTGCGGATCGACGGTGATCAGATGGTGGGCCAGGAGGAGGTGCTGATCGAGGCGTGGTGTCAGCAGTTTCCCAGCCACTCGATCGGTGATCTGCACTTCGGCCTCGACGGTGCGCTGTACGTGAGCGCTGGAGACGGGGCGAGCTTCAACGGGGTCGACTACGGCCAGATCGGCAATGCCTGCAACGATCCAGTGCAGGAGGGCGGGGCGATGCGGAGCCAGGACGTCCGTTCGGAGGGAGACGGCGTCGGCTTGCATGGATCGATCCTTCGCATCGATCCTTCGACCGGAGAAGCCCTTCCCGACAACCCGCTCTACGGCGGCGCGGATCTCGATGACGATCGCGTCATCGCGTTCGGCTTGCGGAATCCGTTCCGCTTCACGGTCGATCCGCGCGACAACCGCCTCTTCGTGGGTGATGTCGGATGGAGCACCTGGGAGGAGATCGACATCGTCGCCGATCCTCTCGACGGAACCGTCGAGAACTTCGGTTGGCCTTGCTTCGAAGGCGATCCCGCGCAGCCCGGCTACGATCAGGCGAACCTGCCCTTGTGCGAGAGCCTCTACGCTTCGGGCACGGCGACCGCGCCGCTCCACGCCTACGACCACCGGGGCAGCCGCGCCATCACCGGGCTCGCCGTGTACACCGGTGAGAGTTATCCGTCGGAGCTTCACGGAGCGCTGTTCTTCGCCGACTACAGCGGGCGCTTCATACGTGTGATCCCCGAGGATGAGAATGGTCAGCTCGACCCTTCGGCTTGGCGCACGTTCCACACCGGTGCGCGAACGGTCGATCTCCAAACCGGTCCGGGCGGCGACCTGTTCTACGTCGAGATCGCGACCGGTCAGTTTCGACAGATCCGATACTTTCCCGTCAACCATCCCCCGAGGGCCGTCGTCGAGACCGATCAGCGCTTCGGTGCTTCGCCTCTGACGATCACCTTTGATGGCAGTGGCTCGAGCGATCCGGATGAGGATGAAGGCGACTTCCTCACCTTCGATTGGGACCTCGACGGCGATGGCATCTTCGGCGACTCGTCGGAGGAGATACCGGTCTGGGTCTACGAGCAGTCGGGAGCGTTCGATGTCCGCCTGCGCGTCTCCGATTCTGGTGACCTCGTCGACGAGACGAGCGTCGAGGTGACCGTCGACGATTCGCCGCCTCGCATCGATCTGCTCAAGCCGGACGGCAGCGAGCTCTGGTCGGCCGGTGATCCGATCGACTTCGCGGCGAGCGGGATCGATCCGGACCTGGGTCCGCTCGCCGAGGACGCGTTCGACTGGACGCTCGTCCTGTTGCACTGCACGGACGAGGACCCCGATCACGATTGCCACGATCACGTCATCGAGCATGTCGAGGGAAGCGCGGACGGCAAGTTCATCGCACCCGACCACGAGTATCCGTCCTACCTCGAGCTGCGCGTCGAGGGTCGCGACGCAGGGCCGCCGGACTGGTGGAATCGCGACTGGCGGTGGCGCCGGCGACTGTTCTTCGAGGCAGAGGACCTGGCGACGAACGTCTTCGACGTGCCGGTCCTGGTCCGCCTGGATCCCTCGCGACTCGACTACGGCCAGAGCGCGCCTTTCGGCAGCGACCTCCGCTTCACCGACATCGACGGACAGCCATTGCCTCATGAGATCGAGTCCTGGCAAGAAGGCGGCGTTTCGGAGATCTGGGTCGAGGTGCCTCGGATCGAGGCTGGGAATCGCTGGGGCCACGTCTGGATGTACTGGGGCAACCAGGCCGCTGAGTCGACCGAGGATCCCGTCGCTCTGTGGGATGGCGAACATCGCGGTGTCTGGCACATGGGAGCGGATCTCACCGATTCCACCGGACGGCCCCAGGGGCTCCTCTCGGCCGGGACGCAGACGGTCGCGGGGCGAATCGGCGAGGCGCAGTGGCTGGATGGCGCGAGCGCCTACCTGCAGACGCCTTCCAGCGATGCGTTGAGCGTTTCGGGTCAGGTCTCGATCGAGGCCTGGATCCGGCTCGACGATCCCGGCGTGGACCGGGACCTCGTCATCGTCTCGAAGAAGTCCACACTCGATGGCAATCGCGGCTTCGCTCTCGTCTTGAACCCGGCCCAAGGTCGGATGCGTCTGTACGGTGGTGGCAACGACTTCGCCGAGATGGCCTTCGTGCCGACCGCTGGCTGGCATCACCTCGCCGCGACCGCGGTCGGCTTCGTCGGCCGGCTGTACGTCGACGGTCAGCAGCAGCCCAGGGATATCCTCGTCTCCAACGTGACGTCCGGGACCGACCCCTTGGCCATCGGTCGCCTGAATGCCGCGACTGGCGGTTACTTCCCGGGTGTGATCGACGAGGTTCGGATCGATGGCATCTCGAGGACCAGCGACTGGGTGACGATCCAGTACCGCTCGATGTCGGATCAGCTCCTGCGCTTCGGGCCGGTCCAGTCGGGCAGTGGCCTGGCTGTCGAGGTGCATCGCGAGCTGCATCCCCGAACGGTCACCCTGTCACTCCAGACCGAGCCCGCCGGCCTCGAGCTGGTGATGGCCGGGCGCTCGTTCCAAACGCCCGTCGAGCGGCAGATGATCCGGATGGGGCGCACGACGGTGAGTGCGCCGCTGGAACAGACGGTCTCGGGCCGCCGCTATCGGTTCATCGGCTGGACCGACGGTGGACCAGCGGCGCGCGAGGTCTTCGGAAGCAAGGACCGTGCACTCCGAGCGCGGTACCTGCTGATCGATGGCGCTCCGGTGCGAGGTCAGGCCAGCGGTCTGAAGCCGGGCAAGTGAGTGACCAAGGAGGGCGGGTCGTGTTGAAGCAGTGCCTCGGGGTCATCGTTCTGTGCATCGTCCCTCTGACCGGCTGGCTGCAAGCGCGTCCGGGGTCCGGGGCTTCGGTCGAGAAGCCGAACCTGATCGTGATGATGGCCGACGATCTCGGTAAGGAATGGGTGTCCTGCTACGGCGCCGAGGAGATCGAGACGCCAGCCATCGATCGCTTCGCGGCCTCCGGCCTCCGCTTCCAGAACGCCTACGCCATGCCTCAGTGCACGCCGACGCGGGTCACGCTGCTGACGGGGCAGTACCCGTTCCGGCACGGCTGGATCAATCATTGGGACGTCCCACGCTGGGGACGCGGGTGCCACTTCGACGCCGCGAAGAACCCCAGCGTGGCTCGCCAGCTCCGCGCCGCCGGCTATGCGACCGGCATCGTCGGCAAGTGGCAGATCAACGACTTCCGCCTTCAGCCAGACGCGTTGGTGAAGCACGGGTTCGACGAGTACTGCGTCTGGACCGGAGCCGAAGGGGGCAACCCACCGAGCACCGAGCGCTACTGGAACCCTTACCTTCATACGAAGGAAGGAAGTAAGGCGTATTCGGATCGATTCGGTCCCGATGTCTGCGCCGAGTTCGCCTTCGAGTTCCTGAAGGAGCACAAGGACGGGCCCTTCTTCCTCTACTGGCCGATGATCCTCCCGCACGGACCCTTCACGACGACGCCGGCGGAGCCAGACGTGCGGCGGCCGCTGGATCGCCACGCCGCGATGATCCGCCACGTCGACTCGCTGGTCGGCCGCCTCGAGGCGAAGCTCGAAGAGCTCGGGCTCGCCGAGAAGACCATCGTCATCTGGACCACCGACAACGGCTCGCCGAGGAACATCCGGGGAAAGCGCGATGGCCGCACCGTCCGCGGCGGAAAGTCGGAGACGACCGAGCCCGGCATCTGCGTCCCCTTCCTCGTGAAGGGACCGGGCGTCCCCAAGGGCGCCGTCACCGAGGCTCTCACCGACTTCTCGGACCTGCTCCCGACTCTGTGTGACCTCGCCGGCGCCGAGCTCCCGAAGGACACCGTCCTCGACGGGAGATCCATCGCCAAGGTGATCCGCGGTGAGGAGGAGCTGGGGCCCAGGGAGTGGATCCTGGCGATGGGCGGCGGCTCGGCCACCTTCGTCACCGAGCCCGAGGTTCGGGTCCATAATCGAACGACCTACCGAGACCGAGTCCTTCGCGACCAGAGGTTCAAGCTAACGCTCGATACCGAAGGGAACCCGGCGTCCCTGGTCGATCTGAAGAACGACCCGGCCGAGGAGACGAACCTCCTCGGCAAGGACGACCCCGAAGCGAAGGCCGCACTCCAAAAGCTTCTCGCCGTCGCCGCGACCTTCCCGAAAGAAGACGCTCACCCCCGTTACGACCCGCTGCCCCCGCAACCCTGGGACCGCAAGTTCCCCCCAGCCGACCGCGACGATTGAAGTAACCAGAGCCCGCGCGACCGGAACGGGGCCACTGGGAGCGCGGGCGTCTTGCCCGCATCGGGCCGCGCAGCGGCCGGACCGAATCCACGCGAAGCAACAGCCAGAGCCCGCGCGACCGAAAGCTTCTGGAAGACTTGAGAGTCGAGACTTGGACGTTGAGCCGTAGATCGTTCGAGGAGGCCCAATCCTCTATGCTCCGGGCGCCGCGCCCGGGGGCGCCGCTGATCTGAAACCAGAGCCCGCACGGGTCCCTGACACGGATCCGTTGCCGTTGGGATGGCGAGGTTCATGGCGAGGATCTTGTCCGTCTCTCGATGTAAGGGACGATCCGACGTGCCCGTCGGTCAGGGCATCGGAACGTTCCCACGCCATCGCTGCGGGATCCGGTCCCGTCGTCCCTCACGAGGCCCCGCTGAATCGATCAGAAGCTCCGTGCGCACCAGCGTGTTCCCAATCCCGCGATAGGGACCTGTTC
>JAVJTD010000572.1:0-17721 GCA_040219065.1 Planctomycetota bacterium | reverse complement strand
GGAAGTCGGCGTCGTGTATGCAGCTAATGGCGGCGAACCAGCCATCCAGACCGTCCTCTCTGCAATGTCTGAGGAACAGCGCGAACTCTACGAGGCCTTGGAGCTCTCCCGCTACCGCAGCGCGTAGGTCATACGGAAAGCAGAGCATAAATCGCGACTGAATCATACTTTAAGAAAGTAACGCGGTAAACTCGGGCTAGGATCTCCTCGGGACGAGGTCACGATTCGGCAGCGCCGTCAGATAGCTGGCGATCCTCGTCTCCAAGTAGAGGTTGCGCTTCACGTTATCCTCATGCCGTCACTTCAGAAGGTTTCACCGGCCGAGCGCCTTGGCGATCAGCGGCCGGGCTCTTCTCTATCCCGCCACCAGCGCCAGGCACGCTCCAACCGGATCTTGGATCACCGCACTGGCGTACGTTCCATCGCCGCCCTTGGTCGCCTTGATGATTGTGCCCCCCTCCTCCTCGACACGACGAAGACTCTCCGCGAGGTCGCCCACGGGCAGGTAGATGATCCAGATCTCCGGCAGACCCAGGTTCACGCCGCGCGCATGGCAAACGCCGGCCGCCGGGTTGCCGTCATCGCCGAGCATGTTGTAGTCGGCGTAGGTCTCGCCGCCGTCTTCCATATCGACGTCCTGTACCGACCAGCCAACGACCTGGCGATAGAAGTCACGGGTCGCCGAGGCGTCGGAGACCGTCAGGTCGAGCCAGGAGATGCAGCCCATCCCATTCGCGACGTCGCGCGCGGCCACGTCGTCAGGCTGGGGCATCGACTCCGCGGAGACCACTGGGATGATGCCGAAAGCCGAACCATTCGGATCGAGTAGCACCGCCCACTGGCTTGTTCCGTCGTCGTTCTTACCATGCATGAGCTCGCTGCCGCCCAGATCGAGCGCACGCGCCACACTGGCGGCGACATCGGCCACCTGAATGTGCGGCATCCATTGGAGCGGAAGATCGGAATACTCCGGAATACGCTGTCCCAGACCGATGATTGGCATGCCCCGGTTGTCCATCAGATCTTCGCGCCACAGCGGTTGCTCGCCCGTGCAGAGCACACGCGAATAGAAACGCAACTCGCGCTCATGCTCGGGAACGGCGATGTCGGCGCTGAGGGTTCCGCCGACACGCGGAAGAAAGGGGTGGCTCATGGCTCGCGTCCTCGTCTTGATCTCGGTGGTCGGAGCGCGCAGGTTCTTCTGCCAGTCTCATGTACCGGCAGCAAAACCACGAGCGCCCAGACGCAAAATAGAAAGAGCGGGAAGATGTCGATAGCCTGACATGGCGCTCAGCTGCGTGGCACAGGCCGCCGACGGTCGCCGCGGAGCCCAAGTTCAATGCCAGAAGGCTGCCAGGATCGATTGAAAGGCGCTGTGTCCCGTCAGCCGAAGCGCCTTGTTGGGCGGCGCGCGTCTAAATCAAGGAAGTAGAAGAGTTCGGGGTCGTCTGGATCGAGGTTCTCCACAACGCCACTAGGCACGTACCCGAGGAGGTGGAGGAGCTGTTGCATCGGCCTGTTCGACTCGTTGGTGGATGTGAACAGCTTCGGCGTTACACAGCGCTCCGCGAGCTCCTCCAGGAGCGCGCGGCCGACGCCCTGGCGGCGCTCCGGTTCGGCGACGTAGACCATAGACACGAACCCGTTGTCGAAGAACCAGTATTCAAGGACGCCGTAGGCGATAAGACGACCTTCCCGCTCTGCAACGAGACACGTCGCTGAGCGCAGAGACCGTTCGATGAAGGCCACGCGCGCTGGCTCGTTCTGTCCAGCTCGCTCGACTGAGACCATGGCGTCGCGATCTGAAGACATCGCGTCCCGAATCTCGAAGCCACGCATCGCGCCGCCTAACAAGTGTTCGACTGGTCTGCGCAACAGGCCCAACGCTGCGGGCTCTGCAGCATAACATCGGAGGCCGCGGCCATGGAAGACCGGGCAAGTCTCGAAGACGTCTCCGATTGTGTCCGGGAGCGATGGCGACATCGCGGCGTTATGCAGACCTGCAGAACGCCGATATCCCGTCGCTGTTCTCGAGCGCGCGAGCAACGGCAGATCATCGAAGCTCTTCTCCCAGACGATCCGCCGGGCTCACGACGCCAGACGGGCCTCGGTTCAGAGCGTGCGCGAGCTCCCGGTGACTCCCCGCCACAGAGCACGACAAGCCGGCCACCGCCTTTCCTGCGGATGGCGGCCACCTCGAATCCGATGGTCCATCGACCGCTTTCATTCGGCTAACGTGTTGGCCGATC
Organism: Planctomycetota bacterium; assembly: GCA_040219065.1. GTDB lineage: Bacteria > Planctomycetota > OFTM77 > OFTM77 > OFTM77 > OFTM77. Next base: position 15,472 of record JAVJTD010000572.1, on the reverse strand, counting down.
ACGGGCGGCGCGAAGCGCCTCGCTCGCAGTAAGCGAGTGGCGTGACGGAAGCGAACGTCGGCTGCATCGGCGAGTTAGCCAGCCTACCCATGCTCTCCGTCGAGCGCATCCTGCACGACCTCGTCGGCGCACCAGATGTCGCTGCCGACGTGCACATCGGACGGTTCGATGCCCGTGAGTGAGCACAAGCGCCGCCAGTTCGATCCATCGGCAACGAGTGGGCGGTTGAAACGCTCAGGGTCGATGCGTAGCTGGACCGGGATGACTGATCCATCCCTCCGCCGTAGCTCTGCGCTGTTGTCCACCAGGCCGCGACCCGTGCCGAAGGGCAGCGCCGGAAGAACTATGACTCCGCGTCCCTCGATGAGGAACACGTCTTCAACGGTCAGCAACTTGCGCAAGCGGTGGCCTGGTTAACGGGTGGTGGTCAGCTGCGGGCCACGCAGCGGACCGTCCGCTGCAACGGCATGTTAGGCGTCCCCCGTCCGATCTCGGTTGTCGCCGCCCTGTCGAAAGAGGTCACGAATGGCCTCAACGCCGGCCTCCGCCGTCAGCTGGATCTGCTCGGTTACAAGATCGTAATACTGACTGCCGATTCCGCTGTAGTGCTCATCCATGACCGAGGTGTCGACAGCCCTTGCGGAGCGCAGCACGGCCAGCGATCGGTTGAAGCCGTCGACGATGATCCCGATCAACTGCTCCATGATTTCATCGTCTGTCGGCATCTGCCTTCTCATCTCCTACGCCGAACAAGGATTCGACAGGTCTGCGCAACAGGCCCAACGCTGGGGGCTCTGCAGCATAATATCGGAGGCCGCGGCCATGGAAGACCGGGCAAGTCTCGAAGACGTCTCCGATTGTGTCCGGGAGCGATGGCGACATCGCAGCGTTATGCAGACCTGCAGAGCGCCGATATCCCGTCGCTGTTCTCGAGCGCGCGAGCAACGGCAGACCATCGAAGCTCTTCTCCCAGACGATCCGCCGGGCTCACGACGCCCGATGGGCCTCGATTCGGGACGTACGTGTCGATCATCACTCGAGCGCGAAGCAGAGCGTTGCCCCGCTGCCGAGTACGGCAGCGCCGCCTCCGGGGTAGGGCATGCTCACTCCGTCAATCGGCGGAGGCGCGACGTAGCAAACGACGACGCACATCAATTCAAGATCGCCTGGCGCTCTTCAACCGAAGGGCTTATCCAACAGCTACTCGTTGCGAAGTTCACTTGCTACGGTGAGATAGTAGTTTCTTGCTGTAGCATTGACCGTATTGCTCGCCAGCTTCGTCAAGGCCTCGGCCTTGATCTCTCTTGCATCGGTGTCGTCATTGTTCATTGCCAACAGGTAGTCGGCAAGCTGCGCGGCCCACTGGTTGTCATCCTCGGCGAGTGCGTCCTGGGCGGCCTGCAACAACTCGTCTTTACCGCCGGCGAGCTTGGCCATTCGCGCAGCTTGTTCCCTGGGCGGCAGCGAGAACAGGTTCGTTGCATTGCCATCGAACCAGCCAAGATAACCGCTGAAGACACTGCGGACGCCCCATTCAGGATGCCCGTAGAAGGGTTGCAGGTAGTCTTTGTTGGCGAGCTCTTCGGGGAGCTGCACGTACTGGACCAACTCGTCGGGCGTCAGGCCCTTGTTCATCCCCTCCACGGTTTTGTCGTGAATGAATTGCACGGCATCCCGGTAATCGCTCAGGACTTGCCGGACTTCATTTTCCCCAAGAACAGGATTAGTGTGACCTCCGACAAGCGCCACGGCATCGTTGTCTGCAAGTTTGCCGAGACTCTCGGCCCACAATCGCACGCTTCGATTCGGCGTCCCTCGAATCGCGTAGAGATTCGGAAACGATCGGTAGAAGTTGTCTCCGGCAAACAGGACTTTGCCAGCCGGGTACCAAACGAACAGTTGATCGTTCGTTTCACCGGGCGATGAGACCAGTTCAATTTCAATCCCCGCGACCTCGAGCGTCTGCCGGTCGCCGCCGAGAAAGTGCGTCGGCTTCGTCTCCGCGCCCGAAGCGAACACGGCACCGCTTCGCTCGGGGTAGCGTACCGGCGCGACTCCGTTATTTATTCTTCGCTCTGGCGGCAACTTGAACCCGGCCTGTCTCGCCCCTCGAACCTCTTGAAACGTCACACCACCCTCGGCGAGTGAACGTGCTTCGCTGCCGAAGTTTCTGTGTGCCCAGATCTGGGGACGCTCGCTGCCCAAGAACGCGACCGCCCCGCCGGTGTGGTCGCCGTGCGAATGCGTAAAGATGATCGCTCTCACCGGCTTTTGGCTGAGTTTGTGAAACTCCTTTGCGATGCGATTGGCGACATCGAACGACATTCCCGTATCGACGATCACGACACCATCGTCGCCAACTATCATTGAGACGTTGGAGACACTGAAACCGACCGCCGTATAAACGTCTTCGGCAACTTGGAATATCTTTTCCTCAAAATGCCTGGATTGCGCGGTTAGCTTCTCGCTCGCAGCGTTTTGTTGAGCCGCCAACGGAGTCGCAGAAAGCAGAATCAAGAGTGGAACGAGGAATCGCATCATGTTCGATATTCCCTGAGTGCTGTCAGTGCCCCGAAGACTTATTGCTGAACGGGAGAACAAGTATTCGACAAGTCTACATAGCAAGCTCAACAATGCGGGCTCTGCAGCATAACATCGGTGACCTCGGCCAGGGAAGAGCCGGCAAGTCTCGAAAGCATCACCGGTCGTGTTCGGGCGCGATAGCGACCTCGCGGTGTTGTGCCGAACTGCAGAACGCCGAGATCCCCGGAGTGCCCAAGTCGAGCGAGCCGGTGACCGGTTCTGTCTGCGAGAGCACGCACGAGCGAGCTTGGGCCGGTTCGAGCGTGGCCACGGAGTTTCGGATGTGAGGTCGAGGTCCTCTTCGAGACGTTTGGAGAGAGGACACGGAGACCGGCTGAAGCCGGCGGTCCGAATGCGGTGTGTCTGCTTTCACGTCAGCCACGCTCGCGCGGCACTTCGCAGATCAGGGCGCAGGCTTCTCCGGCGCGGCGGGTCAGGATGACATGGGCGACTCGATCGCCCTTTCCTCGGAGCTGCTGCTCCAGTCGCGCGGGGTCGATCGAGACGCCGCGATGGCCGACCGTCACGCGTCCGATACCGAGCTCTCGGCAGCGACGCCGGAGCTTCTTCACCGATGGCTCGGCTACTTCGGCAACCCTGTATACACGGCCCGGAGCGGTCGTCTCGACATGGTCACCGGTCAAGAGATCGCCGTCGACGTCGATTCTGCTCAGACCGAAGCTGCGCCCGATCTCGTCGACGAGACCGGCTTGGCGGATGGCCGGATCCGGGTCGAGGACCAGCTCACCGACCTTGGCGACGGGCAGCGGGCCTTCGCCATCGGGTGCGAATGTGAGCCCGCGCGGTAGCAGCGTCGCGCGGCGCTTGGCGCCGTCCTTGCCGTCACCGAACCACAGGACGGCTTCCTTGAGCTCGCCATCCAGTGAGACCCACTCGACATCGGCGCCGCTGGGAATCTCTCGTGCCGAGATGCCCGGGGCGACCTTGACGGCGGCAGCCCGAACGTCGGGAAGCCAGCGCGATATCCACTCGAGGGGCGGCTCGTAGTCGCTCGTCCGATGGATGCGCCGTCCCGTCCGATCCCGGCGCCCTGGATCGTAGAAGAAGGACTCGCTCGGGAGGGTCTCCAAAGCGGCCAGGTCCCCCGTCTCGATTCGGAGCTCGTGCTCTGCGTGCAAGCCGACGTTGAAGCGGGCGATGTCGGCGCGAACGGGATCGCGCTCGATCCCGTGGACCGAGAGTGCGCTCGCGAAGGCGAGGGCGTCGCCTCCGATCCCGCAACCGAGGTCGCTGACGGTTCGAATGCCGGCCGCTGTCATCCGCGACGCACGGTGACGCCCCAGGATCTCGCCACTCGCCTGCTCGAGCGCTTCACGCTCGAAGATCATCTCGTCGGCGCGGCGAAACTTGACGGCCGCGCGGCGGCGCAGGAAGGCGAGCTCGTAGAGCGCGGTGCCTTCGCGGTCCCCGTGCTCCTGACGAAGCCTCGTGAGATCCTGCAGCTGGTCGCGAGGATCGAGAGGCCAATCCGCGAGGTGAGCGGCCTTGGCGAGGCCTCCACGCCCGAGGAGGTAGTCGAGAATCTCTCGGTTCATGCGTGCGCTCCATCACCTCGGTCAGAGGCAGGACGGTAACGCCTCGCTTCCGGTGAGGCAACGCCTTGCCGAGGGCGACGCGGGCCGGCAGGAACCAAAAAAAGTGTGGTGGCCGGTGCGGGGAGAGTCACCGGCCACCACGGTCCAGGCGGCCGCTCGGCGAAGCGGCCCATCTCGCCTGGGAGGTCGTATCGATCAGCAGTCGTCGCGAATGTGATCGCAGAAGACATTCGATCCGAGCACACCCGAGTTGGAAGGCGTGCCGTCGAAGGCGATCCACTGCACGGCGATGACCACACCGACGAGGCCCGGATTGTTCGGGATCGGGATGGTCAGCTTGTGGTAGGCACTGTCGTTCAGGGTAAGCACGTAGAACTCGTGGAGATCCGGACCGATCTGGAGGCTGAACTGATCGGTGATCGGAGTCTCCTGCTTGCCGCTCGACCAGACGGCGCAGCCGTGGCAACCCTGCTTCGCGCTGAAGATGAACGTGAAGTCGTGGTTGATCATCGGAGGCTCGTCCCACTGCAGGAGCGGGGCGCAATCCGGGAGCGTGTCGGTGATCAGGCCGGCGGCCGTGCCAGCCGGGCCGCCCTTCTCGAAGCTGCCGGCGAGGTGCGACGCTTGGACGCCACCGGTCGTGTACGAGAAGGCGCGAGCGAAGAACTCGGCCTCGAGACCCTCGAGGTTGCCCAAGAGGTGCAGCTTGATGCTGGCCGGGCCGGCGTGGACGTCCGCCGGATCGGCGTTGATCGTATCGGCGGCCGCATTGGCGAAGCCACCGGGCATGCCGGTCGAGGCCGACAGGCGCAGCGAGAAGGCACCGAAAGCCGAGTCATTGTGCTGGATCCCGATGAGCACGTCGGGGTCGAAGCTGAGCTCGAGCCGGGGGCCGGTCGGGCTGGTGTTCCAATTGAGGTCGGCGAACATCACACCAGTGACCGCACGCGGGAAGCTCACGAAGAGCTCGGTGAGGAGCGGGTTGGGCTCACCGACGAAGACCGGCGAGGTGTTCTCGAGGTCGATCGTCAGAGTCTTGGCGTTGGAATCGTAGGTGAGGGTGACGTTCGCCGAGGCGAGCGTGGAGCCGTCGTCCAGGGTTCCGGGGTCGAACGAGCCGTTCGAGCCGAACGAGCCGGCACCACCGATCTCCAAGGAGGCGGTCGTGATGTGATCGGCCCGAAGGTCGGTCGCCCATGCGGCCAAGGCCGACATGAGCAGAGCGTTGCACAGAAGGCGCTTCATCTTTGCGATCTCCTAACGCGCCATTCCCGAGACGAGACCGCATGAGGTCTCGCCGAGCACGAAACTCCCTCGAGCACAGGGAGGCTTCGCTCCGTGACTCCGGATTCGCAGGCGCAAAAGGTCAGAGTTGTTCGTGGGTTGGCATCTTGTGAACGAACCGCTGTCGATCCACCAAAGGATCCACAGCGGTCCAGTCCCCTTTTCCTCCGCAGGCTGCTCATGCTGCTCAACCTGCACAGGCAGTATATCCCACAAATACTCAGAGGCAAATCGAGCCAAAAAGTGCGGTGGGTGATCGCAAAAAACTGTGAATTCCGGGCTTACGCCCATCGACCGAAGGCGCCCCAGAGGCGGCTCCTCGGCGCCCAGCGGCTCGAGGTCGGCAACCAATGAAGAAAGGCGCGGCCGCCCGGGACTGCGCCTTTGGAATGGCATCCGCCGTGAGGGACCTCAGTCCGTCTCCGCGTCCATGAACGCCCAGAACGGCTGGTCATCGGAGTCCGAAGCCGAGGAGGCGCTCTCCTGCTTCTGCTCCGCTTGCTCGCGCTCCTTGGCGGCTTTGGAGAGGCAGAAGGTGTACTTCTTCGAGACGCGCTCGCCGAAGACCGTCTCGTAGAGCACCTCGTCGGTCGATTGGACCTTGGTCGGGGTCTTGTAGACATCGAGCTCGGGTGGAGCCAGCCAGTCGCTCTCGGCGAAGACCTCCTCGAGTCGCGCCTTGTCCTTCTCCGAAGGCAGGTTCTCCTCGAGATAGCGCTGGTACTCGGCCTTCGACTCGATCGGTCGACCGTGGATGTCGTAGTACTCGCCGGCATAGATGCTCGGCCGATCCCGATGGAAGCGGATGGACGGGAGCACGAGCTCTGGCGTGCCGGCCGGGTAGTTCTGGCGGATCAGCTCGTTGAACTTCTCGAAGTGGGACTCGAGAGCCCGCTTGTAGAAGGTCACGGTGATTCCGTTCAGGAGCTCTTTATTGATGTCCTCAGCCGGCCCTTCGAGGTTGAGGTCGACGAACTTGTATCCGTAGTCGCGGTTGTTGCGCTCGCGGTGTACGAGGTCGTTGAACAGGTGCGGATCGAAGGCCTCACGCGCCGGCCGCTCCAGGTAGTCGTGCTGGCTCGGATAGAAGCCCTTCAAACCTAGCTTGTAGTAAATGAGGGCGTTGGTCGAGCGCTCGCCGCCGTGCAAGTCGTAACCCAGCGGCGCGAAGAGATTGACGTACTTCTGGAGGAGGTCGATCGGCAGCTTGCCGGCCGCACACATGCGCTCAAAACCTTGCTGACCGCTGCGCAGATGCTTCGCTTCCTCGCGCAGCATGAACAGCATCGAGCGGGAGAGGTCTTCGACTGCCGAGCGGGCGAGGAGCGTGAGCTGGCTACCGCCGTCACGGTCCATGAACTCGAGGAAGCAATACATCCCGATCCAGTCGGTGATCGGGTTGTTGAAAGCGCCGAGCAAGCGCTTGTCGTCGCCATCGCCCGAGCGACGCTCGAGCAGGCTCTGGGCGGCCCAGAAGGCCTCCTCGGTCTTGATCACGTCGGTCTCGAAGAAGCCCATCTGCCAGCCATGACGGAACTCTTCGTTGATCACCGAGAGGAGGATCTTGCGGTCGTATTCCGAGGGCGCCGATTCCCAAAGGCCCACCTGCTGCTCGTTCGAGCCGAACTCGGTGTCGCCTTGAATGTTCGCGAGGTTGGCCAGGATCTCGACGTACGAGCGACCATTCCACTCACCGGACGGGAAGTCCTCAGGGCCTTTGAACTTCTTCCGACCCTTGAAGTCGCCGAACTCGACTTCATCGTCCTTGTTCTTGGCCAGGACGATCTTGAACTCGTTGCCCAGGATCTCGGGCGTGGTGAGCCCGACATCCCGCAAGTACCACAGGCTGTACTCACGAAAATCGTCGAATGTCCGGATCTCCGCCTTGGGCGCTACCATCTTCGAGAGCTCCTCTCTTTTCTCACGAGGCCCCGCCGGAGGGCTGGACGACTCGTCGTAATCGTCGACTGCCGAGTTATAAACCTCGCTCTCCCAGGGGTCAACCGCGACGAGCACCTCGCACGCGCCCCGGGTCTCAACCCGGTCCGAGCTCGCTCATCTCGGCCCGCAGCTCCTCCGCCAGGTCCCCTCTCCCCTGCTGCTGGTACACCGATATCAGGAGCGAGAGCGTCTTCCTGAGGTCCGAGATCGCGTCGGCTCTGCCGCGCAAGCGCTCCGCGAGTGGCGTGAGGATCTCGAGCGCTCGGTCGTACGAGCCCGAGAGGTAGTGGGCCTCCCCCGCCCGCCGCTCGAAGATCCTCAGGTAGGGATGATCGTCCCCGAAGGCATTCGGAGCGCCCTCGATCAGCGCGTCGAAGTACGGCAAGCTCTGGTTCGCCCGCCCCTGCTCGAGGAGGAAGAACCCGAGGTTGAAGGTGGTGAGGAGTGTGTCGGGATGGTCCGCGCCCAAGACCTTGCGGCTCGACTCGAGCGCTTCGCGCATGAGCTGCTCGGCTTCGAGCTTGCGGCCCTCGATGTTGCGCAGCAGCCCGGCCAGGTTGTCTTTCGAGACGATGGTCATGAGGTGCCCTTCGCCCAGGACGCGCCGTCGGATGTCGAGGGCTTGTTGGTAGAGCTGCTCGGCGGCGCCCTTGTCGCTCTGGCTCATCCGCACTGAAGCCAGCCCGTCGATGAAGCGCGCCGTGTCGGGATGATCGAGCCCGAACAAGCTCTTCGAGCCTTCGACCGCCTCGCGCATCAAGGCCTCTGCCTCTTCGAGATTGCCTCGCGACCGAGCGAAGATCGCCAGCGCGTGGATCGCATTGAGCGTATCGAGGTGCAAGTCCCCCAAGACCTCGCGGCGTCGCTCGAGGAGGTCCCGGTAGAGCGGCTCGGCTTCGTCGTAGCGCCCCATCTCGTTGAGCAAGTTCGCAAGCGTGCTCATCGCCCTCAGGGTCTTGGGATGGGACGGCCCTCGCCCCTCGAGAAACGAATCGTATGCGAAGCGGGCGAGCGCCTCGGCTTCAGGACGCTTGCCAGCCGACTTGAGGACCTGGCCGAGCTGATGCTTCGCTTCGAGCGTCGGCTCGGCGCTCGGCCCGTGGATCCGCTCGCAGCTCGCGACCTCGGTGCGGGCCAAGGCCTCGGCCTCGTCGTAGCGGCTGAGCTTACGCAAGACGTCCGCCGTCTGCCGTCGCAGCTCGCTCAGCTCCCTCGAGCTCTCCTCGAGGACACTCTTCGCCCTCTCGAGCGTGCTCGAGAGCAGCTTCTCACTCTCGAGGAGCTCTCCCTGGATCTTCAGCCACTCGCCGAAGCGCGTCGCGGCCGCAATCGTGGCGTGATCGGCGTCGCCCAGATGCTCGCGATGCAGCTCCAAGGACAGGCGCAAGGGATCCTCGGCTTCCTGCATCAGTCCGAGCTCGAGGAAGGTCCCGCCGATCACACTCGCCAGGGCCGCTTGCAGGAGGGGCTGGGAGTGGAAGGAGGCTCGGATCTGCTCGGCGGCGCTGGCGAGCAGGTCGACGACGAGGATCTTGCGCCCGTTGCGACCGGGATCTGCCGAGCCGATCATGTCCTGGAGGAAGTCCTTGATGGCGAGGACCTTCTTCGCTTCCAGGCTCTCACGATCGCGGGCCGCTTGGACGTCGCGCAACCGATTCTCGGCCAGCTCTTCGGCGGCGAGGGCGCGATTGCGCTCCGACTCGGCTCGCTCTCGGCTCTTCGCCTCATCCACGCGGGCCTCTTCGGCAATCTGCCGCGCCGACTCGGCCTCCTGTCGCGCCGCTTCGGCATCTCGGTAGAGCACCCAGCTCACGATGAGACCGGCCACGAGCGACACGGCGACCGCGAACGCGGCCGTCATCGCGCCGCGGCGCCGTCGGATCAGCTTGCGCACCCGGTACGCCATGCTGGGAGGGCCTGCCGTCACGGGCTCGTTCGCCAGGTGACGCTCGACATCGCCCGAGAGCTCGGAGGCGGACTGGTAGCGCAGCTCCCGATCCTTGCTCATCGCTTTCATCGTGATCCAGTCGAGATCACCTCGGAGCTGCCGGACGATCTGGACGGGTGCCATGCGGCGCAAATCCGCGAGCGTCGTCGACGTCTCTCCGGCCAGTCGCCGGAATCGCGTGCTGGGGCGCTGCGGCTCGTCCTCGCGCAGGATCCTCCGCAGCTCGTGATAGCCCCCCCGCCGAAGGGCCTCGAGATCGTAGGGCAGCTCGCCGACGAGGAGGCGATACAGCAAGACGCCCAGCGAGTAGATGTCACTGCGAGTATCGATGTCGACCGGGTTCTCCGAAGCCTGCTCCGGACTCATGTAGGCCGGTGTGCCGACCATCTGACCGACGCGCGTCAGCTCGGTCTCCGCTTCGAGCGGCTGATGAACGGCCTTGGCAATGCCGAAGTCGATGATCTTCGGGCTGGGGATGCCGTCGATTCGGCTGACGAGGATGTTGGACGGCTTGATGTCGCGGTGGATCACGCCCTTCATGTGCGCGTGCTGCACCGCTCGGCAGACGTCGATGAACAGCTCCAGGCGCTCTTTGTTCGAGAGGCGCTCGCGGTCGCAGAAGTCGGTGATCGGCTCACCGTGCACGTACTCCATGACGAAGTACGGCCGCCCTTCGGCAGTCGTCCCGGCATCGAACACGCGGGCGATCCCCGAGTGATCCATCAAGGCGAGACTCTGGCGCTCCGACTCGAAGCGGCGCACGACTTCGCGTGTGTCCATCCCGAGCTTGACGCACTTGAGGGCGACCCGGCGCCGCACGGGGGCCCTCTGCTCGGCCAGATAGACGGTGCCCATGCCGCCTTCGCCCAGCGTCTTGAGGATCTTGTAGGGTCCGATCTCGGTCGCATCGAAAGCGGGACCTCGGCGCCCGAGCAGCGCCCCGGCGAGGAGGCCGCCTTCGGCCGGATTGGTCGGGATCAGGTCGGAGTCGTCATCGGCGAGCGGGTCGCGTGTCGCGGTCTCGTCGATCGCCTCATCCTCTTCGGGCAAGTCCTCGAGCGGGACGGTGCGCTCGGGATCCTCGGGCTCGACCGGTCGCTCGCCCGGCCCTCGCCAAGCAGTCGGATCCGTCCCTCCCGTCGAAGGGTCTTCGGACTCAGGCCGCTGCGAATCGGCTTCATCAGGACACATGATCTCACTCGGGTTCGATCCGTCGGGATGCTGTCGCTCCGGGCCCACGAACCCGACAGGTTAACGAAACGCCCGGCGGGATCGCCACGAACTTCGCGCGAGCCGAGCGGAAGACCTCGGTCTGCCCCTCCGGCCGTGGTGGGCGGCGAGCAGCACGCCCCATTGGATCTCTCACTGAGCGGCTTCCTCGCCTGGGCCGAACACCCGGCGACCTTCATCACGGACGGGCATCGCCGCCGCGGTCCGGTACTTCAGTGCTCGGCCAGGCAGCCGATGCGGATGCTCCGCGTCTTGGGCCCGTCGAACTCACAGAGGTAGACGCCCTGCCACCGCCCGAGCGCGAGGCGGCCGTCTTCCACGGGGACGAGCGTGTGCGCGCCCATCAAGGAGGACTTCAGATGCGCATCGGAGTTGTGCTCGAAGTGTTGAAACCCCATGTCGACAGGGATCAGCTCTCGAAGGGCGTGCAGGATGTCGCGCTGGACGTCGGGGTCGGCGTTCTCGTTGATCGTCAGCCCTGCGGTCGTGTGGGGGCAGGTGACCACGGCCCACCCGTCTCGAAGACCGGACTCGGTGACGAAGGCCGCGACCTGCTCGGTGATGTCGATCATCTCTTCGCGCTGCCGGGTGTCGATTCGATAGGTCTGGCTCATGGCTCTCCCAGGAGATCGAGGAACTGCCGCAGCACGCGGCCAGTCAGTCCCCACACGAGATGCTCGCCGTGCAGGAACCGGTGATCGGTCCACGGAAAGCCACCGTCGACCGCTTCTCGCCGGGTATAACCTTCCCCCCGGAGCCACGCCGCCGGGTCGACGGCAAAGGGATGGGCCACCTCGCCGGCATCGTCCGGTCGCAGCTCCAGGTCGCCTTCGACGACGCCTACGTAGGGTGTCACGACGCTTCGTGAAGGACGCGAGATCTGATCGTCGAGCCGCCCGAGGACCAGGACCCTGGAGGGCTCGAGCCCGATCTCCTCATGGGCTTCCCGGAGCGCCGTCTCGAGCGTGGTCGCGTCTTCGGGCTCCTGACGTCCACCGGGGAAGGACACCTGGCCGGGGTGATGCTGCAAGTGCGCCGAGCGCACGGTCAGGACGACGCGAAAGTCCCCGCGAGGGCCGACCAACCATGGCACGAGCACAGCGGCGCGACCGTATCCCTCGACCTTGAACCGGCGCGGCGCTCGCTCGGCCAAGCCGCTTCGCACGCGATCGATGATCTCCTGCACCACGGACCCTGCCAATCACCGCCAGAAGTCGGGATGGTCTTCGGGGCGGTGCTCTTCGTCCGAGTCACCCGCCTCCTGGATCTTCTGATCGAACTCGGAGTGAGCTCGGGACTGCTTGTCCTTGTGGCGCTGGACCAGATCCGAGAGGCTCGGCGCCTCGGGCTTCTGCTTCTTCGCCTCTTCGAACGGGTCGTGCGCGGTCTTGCGGATCACGATGCTCTCGCCGTCGACGGCGATGTCGATCCACGTCCCTTCAATGAGCCCCGCCGCTTCGATCAGCTCGGGGGGAATCTCGATGCGACCGTCCTCGGAGACTCGACTCTTCAATGGGCTCTCCCGTGGGCATGGGTGCGGTGATGGCGTCCAGGCATCATATTCGAGGCCCCTCCGAGCTGCCACCGGTCGATCGTCCTTGATTCGATCCCCGCAAAAAGAGACCATCGCGCCCACCAAACCGATCTTCAGCCCCGAAATCCATATCTCCGAGGAGGTCCTCCCATCAGCAACACGAACACGGACCTGGCTGCGATTGCCCAGTCACTGGTCGTCAAGGGCAAAGGCATCTTGGCGGCCGACGAGAGCTCTCCGACCATCAAGAAGCGCTTCGACTCGATCGGCCTCGAGTCGACCGAGGACAACCGGCGCGCCTACCGAGAGATGCTCTTCACGACCGAAGGCGCCAGCGATTACATCAGCGGCGTCATCCTCTACGACGAGACCATTCGCCAGAACGCCTCGAACGGCAAGCCGCTGCGCGACATCCTCGCCTCGCAGGGCGTCCACCCTGGAATCAAGGTCGACATGGGCGCCAAGGCCCTCGCCGGTGCGCCGGGTGAGAAGGTCACCGAGGGCCTCGACGGCCTCCGCGAGCGCCTCGCCGAGTACCGCGAGCTCGGTGCCAAGTTCGCCAAGTGGCGGGCGGTGATCACCATCACCGATGATCTTCCGAGTCGTTACTGCCTCGAGACGAACGCCCACGCTCTCGCGCGCTACGCGGCGCTCTGCCAAGAGCAAGGCGTGGTTCCGATCGTCGAGCCCGAGGTGCTGATGGATGGCGGCCACACCATCGAGCGCTGCGAGGTCGTCACCCAAGAGACGCTCCAGCTCGTCTTCTCGGAGCTCGACCGTCAGCGCGTCTCCCTAGAAGGCATGCTGCTCAAGCCGAACATGGTCCTGTCCGGCAAGGAGTGCAAGACGCAGGCGTCGGTCCGCGACGTCGCCGAGGCGACCATCCGCTGCTTCAAGCGCACCGTACCGGCGGCGGTCCCGGGAATCGTGTTCCTCTCGGGCGGCCAGAGCGACGAGCTCGCCACCGCCCACCTCAACGAGATGAACAAGCTGGGTCCTATGCCCTGGAACCTCAGCTTTTCCTACGGCCGCGCCCTCCAGGCGCCGGCCCTCTCGAGCTGGGGCGGCAAGCCCGGCAACATCGATGCGGGCAAGAAGGCCTTCTTCCACCGCGCCAAGTGCAACAGCTCGGCCACCAAGGGCGAGTACTCCGAGGCGATGGAGAAGGAAGCCGTCGCCTGACGCGCCGGATCATTCGGGCTCCGTTCCTCGGAGCCCGAGTGGATCCCCGCTCCGAAGTCAGTTCGGGGCGCTGCTGCTCCGGTCGAGGGAGCCCTCGACGTCGGAGACGATCATTCCGGGTGAGTAGGCCTGGACCTTTTCGTCCACGAACTGCACGAGTCGCGTCTCGCCGAAGAACGGGCGGAAGACCCACCAGGTCTCGTTGCCACCGTCGTAGAAGTAGACCTCGTCGGGCGACCCGAGGAGCTTCTCCACCTGGTCGGGAGTGTCACCGGGGTGAATCGCGGGCGCCGAGGCGCAGGCGGACAGACCGAGGGCCAAGAGACCGAGACAAAGCAGACGCATGGACTTCTCCTTCAGCGCCGCGCGGGAGAACGAGGCGCATCTCATCGACGGCAGCCGAGTCATGGGCTCGTCGATGGTATTTCAAGGGGGGGGTAGTGAGGCGGGCAAGGACTGCCCGTGGGTGGAGGCGGGTAAGAGAGGAGGATTCCTCTCCTACCCAGACGAGCGCCGAAGGGAGAAGGTTCCCGGCGCGGGGCGGCGGGCCTCGGCGATTCAGCCGAGATGCGACTTCAGGAACTGAAGGGTCCGGTCCCAGGCGCGACCGGAGGCGTCCTTCTGGAACACCTCAGGACGCGTGTTGTTGAAGAACGCGTGGTCACAGCCGTCGTAGATCTCGATCTCGGCGGTCTTGCCCAGCTCCTTCAGGCGTCCGACCAGCTTCCGACCCGCCTCGGGAGAGACGAACTCGTCCTTTTCGGCAAAGTGACCGAGGAAGGCCCCTTCGAGCTGCTCGAGACGCGGCTCGACCTTGGGATGGATTCCGTAGAAGTCGACGCAGGCCCCGATCTCGGGATTCTCGGTCGCGGCGTACAAGGCGAGCTGCCCTCCCATGCAGAAGCCGACGCAGCCGACGCGGTCGCCTCGGACCTCGGAGCGTCCCTTCAGGTACTGCACGGCACCTTCGAGATCCTTGGAGGTCTGGTCGATGTTGAGCGCCATCATCAAGCGACCGGCGTCGTCGGGGTGGTCGGCGGACTCACCGTGATAGAGATCCGGCGCGAGGGCGACGAAGCCGGCTCCGGCGAAGCGCACACACACGTCTTTGATGTGGGGATGCAAGCCCCACCACTCCTGCAGCACGATCACGCCCGGGCCCGACCCCGAAGCGGGGATGGCCAAGAAGCCGTCCGTCTGGCCGCCGTTACTCGGAAACTGCACATCCTGTCCGCTCACGTTCGCTCCTCACATCAACCTGTCGATGAAGCTCGAGAACTGAAACCAGAGCCCGCGCACCGAAACGGGAAACGGTCACCGAGCAGGAAGCCGCGCAGGGGCGGCTCCCGGTGCGCCGTCTCGCCGCCACGGTTGCGCCCAGCCCAAGCTCGCTCGAGGGAGCCGAAGCGACCGACTCGGTCTTCGACTCGCTCGACTTGGGCACTCCATGGTCTCCCGCGCGACTTCACCAACTGTGTACTCCGCCGGTCCGCCGACGGGGGCCGCTGACAGGATACCGGTGGAGCGGCCAGGGAGCGAGTCCGGGCCAGGCGGCACTCATTCGCTCAAACCCACATCACTTCCCCCGAGCCCGCATCCTGGAGTGCGGAAGGTCTCCGGTTCCTCTCGCGGGCGATCGCCGGATCGCGTGTGGGCTCGCGCGAGAGGCTTGCGGGACACCGGGCGTCGGGGCTTCCAGGATGCGGGCTCTCTGCAAAGAAGGCGGTGGTCGCTCAGCCGAAGATGCGGCTCAGGGAATCGTCCTTGGCGGGCGCCGGGCAAATCGAGGCAAGGTCGGCGTGGAGCCAACCGTGCACGGAGACGACGTCCCCGACCTTGGGCTCGCGGGGCAGGTCGTCGGGATCACAGAGGACCGTGATGACGAAGCCGCAGGTTTCGACCGCCAAGCTCCAGAAGGGACCACCGGCGGCGTCATCGTTGAGACGCCACTTGGCTTCACGCACGAAGCCGTTGATGAATGCGTCGGGCGTGCCGACTCCGACATCGGAGCGCAGCATGCCGGTCGGAACGAAGGACTGCACACCCCAGCCCTTGATGCTCGAGGCCGGGACCGGACGTTGCGGCTGCTTCGGCGGCTGGGGCGCGTCGGGATCGAGCAGCGCCTGCAAGTCTTGGGAGTGCTCGTCGTAGGTGGTGTCGTCCTCCTGATCGAGGAGGGAGTCGGGATCGTTGGCGAGCTGCTCGGCGATGTCG
>JAVJTD010000571.1:0-5307 GCA_040219065.1 Planctomycetota bacterium | reverse complement strand
ACCAAGACACCAAGACACCAAGACACCAAGACACCAAGACACCAAGACACCAAGACACCAAGACACCAAGACACCAAGACACCAAGACACCAAGACACCAAGGCACCAAGGCACCTCCTTCCGGGTGCTCAGGTGACTGGGTCACTGACCGGGTCACTGACCGGGTCACACGATCACCAAGGCACCAAGGCACCAGGGCACCAAGGCACCTCCTTTCTGGTGCTCAGGTGACTGGGTCACTGGCTGGGTCACACGATCACCAAGACACCAAGACACCAAGACACCAAGGCACCTCCTTCCGGGTGCTTGGGTGACTGGTGCCTGGGGTGACTGGGTGCTGTCAATCGAAGTCGGATGATCGGGGCGCCTCGTCATCTCACGGTCACCCAGGAACCAGAGCACCTAGGCACCTCTGCCCGAGCGCCGGCTTCAGCCGGTCCCTGTGTCCTCCTTCCGCGCGCTTCACCGTGGACCCGGATCTCACATCCGAATCTCCGTGTCTCGATGCTTCTTGAGCGTCGAATCCGGATCACTCGTGCAGCACGAGCGCCTTCAGGCACTCGGGGCGACGGGCCATCTCGAATGCGGCAGGCAATGCATCGGCTCCAAAGCGATGGGTGATCATGCGCTCGCCCAATCGCTGCAGCTCAGGCTGCGCCTCGAGCAAGGTGAGGGCTTCTCGAAAGTCGCCGCATCGGGAGCTGGAGATCCGCAGACCACGCTCGATCACGGCGCGCTCGATGGCCGTCTCGGGTGTGCCCTCGAGAGCGATGGTTCCGCGCGGTGCGACCAACGAGAGCTCTTCGCCTTCGATCGGGCGGATGGCGAGATCGACCCTTCCGATCGAGTCGACCAAGACCGAGGCGTGGCGGGGCAGTTGGGCCGGAGAGCGCTCCCGCAACGCCTCCCATTCTCGTCGGGCTCGCGCCGCGTCCAGACCACGAAGATCGAACGCTCCATCGACTGCTCGACCCGGCACGATCGAGAGCTCGTCGACGACCAATTCGGTCAGGTGGCGCGATCCACCCGAGGGCTGGCCATGGGTCGACTTCAAATGAACCTCGCTTCGGGCCAATCGCAAGGCGAGCTCGAATCCGGTGGGGGAGCCCGTCGTGTCAATGACGATGTCCGCCAGCTCGGAAGGGAGAGCGTCCCCCGAGCCTTCGACCCGGATTCCCCTGTCGGCGCCCAGCTCTCCGGCAAGGTCGAGTAAATGAGCATGACGGCTGAGCGCCAGGATCTGGAAGTCGTGGCCCCGCTCGGCCCGCCGCGCCGCCAAGGCGGCGACGACGAGCATGCCGAGTCGACGCGGACCGAGCACGGCCACACTCTCTTTCCCATCGAGATCCAATCGATCGACGGCATTTAGGGCCGCTGCGAATGGCTCGACGAGGACGGCCGTCTCCGACGGAACCGCATCGGGCACGGGAATCACGGCGTGGACCGGCGCGAGTACCCTCGGACCGAATCCTCCGGGCAGATCGTGGATGCCGAGGACCAGCCGATCCGGGCAGTGCCGCTCGAGCCCACTGCGACAAAACGGGCAGTCGATATCCAGACCGCGTGCCCGATGAGACGCATTGATCTCGACGACGACTCTCTGCCTGTTCTCATCGAGCGCGACGAGCTCGTGTCCGATCACCTGTGGCAAGGGAAACGGCAGGAACCGTCTCGCCAAGTCGGTCGAGCACACGCCGCATGCGAGCACATCTAGCGGACGGTAGCCTTCGCCCAGGCTCAGAGCCAGCTCGTCATCGCGGGTCACAGCCCAGCCGGAGCCCTCCGATCGAAACCGATACATCGCCGGCGCGAAGCGGTCATCGGCGTGGTAGTCGAGGGCCCGGAACTCGATGGTCATCGTCGCCTCACTGCAGAAAGGGCGGTTCTCGCCGCGAAAAGTCGCGCTCGTTGGACAGGCGATTATACTGGCACGCCGAACCGAGAACCGGAGGGCGGATGATGGCGCGATCGAAGACGATGGACCGGGTCCGAAGTGGTGTACGCGAGCGCGTGTTCGTGGTGTTCGGGCTGGTCGCGACCTTTTGGATCGTCTGGGCGATCGACCACTTCGCCTTCGACGGCGGTCTCCGACGCTACGGCATCCTCCCCCGGGAGAAGATCGGACTGCGTGGGATCGTGTTCGCACCGTTCCTCCACGGCGATCTGTGGCACCTGATCTCGAACACCGTGCCGTTCGCGATCTTGGGCCTGCTCGTCGCGATGCGGGACGCCGGCGAGTTCGTCGCCGTGACCGCGATCGTGTCGCTGGTGTCCGGGCTGGGGACGTGGGTGCTCGGCAATCCCGGGACGGTCCACATCGGCGCGAGCGGTCTGGTGTTCGGCTACTTTGGCTTCCTGGTCGCACGCGGCCTTTTCGACCGCAGCCTCTTCTCGTTCCTCGTCGCCGTCGCGGTGGGTGTGCTCTACGGCGGGATGATCTGGGGTCTGATCCCGTTCCGGATGCAGCCAGGGATCTCCTGGGAGGGACACTTGTGCGGCGCGGTTGGAGGAGTCCTGTCAGCATGGATGTTTCGGAGGTCGGCCAGGTGATAGGAAGCACAACGCGATGGCATCTCGGTCCGGGCACGGTGCTCCTCGCCATTGTCCTGGTCGCCTGCGAGGTCGTGCACGACCCGGAGACCCAGGTGACTCCGCAGCGACCGACGTACTCGTCGAGTACCACGACGACCGCCTATCGGACTCTCGAATTGGAGGCGGGACTCTCGGTGGATCCGAATGACTCGGTGGATACGCCGACCACCTGGAAGTACGGCGCGGGGTCCGCGACCGAGCTGTTCGTGGGCTGGTCACCCTACCGCCACTTGGATCGGGAGGGAGCCGATGGGCACGGTCCGGGAGACCTCTCGATCGGGACGCGTCATCGATTCTGGGAGGAGACGAGCGGCCGTCCCGCCGCGGCGCTCCAGCTCGCGACCAAGCTGCCTACCGGGAGCCAGTCGCAGGGGCTCAGCAGCGGCGAGGTGGACTTCTTCGCTGCCGGTATCCTCTCGAAGGACTTCGAGGCGATCTCCTTGACCGGCTTCTATCAGCTCGGCGTTCTCGGCGAGCCGGACGACTCGGAGGTCGACCTGGAGCACGGTCTCGCGCTCGCCGCCGGTGCCCCGATCGTGAAGGAGCTGAGCGCGTTCGCCGAGCTGGCCGCCATCTACGACCGCGAGCAGGACTTCGACTCGGTGTTCACGACGTGGGGCTTGGCGCTCGCCGTCGGACCCGGGCTGGTCCTCGATGCCGGTGCTGCGTTCGGCTTGAACCACGATGCTCCCGATTTCCAGCTCCTGATCGGCCTGACCTTCAACCCGGGCCTCGAGCTCCGGTCGAATGCGGGCGCCGAGTGAGAATCCTCGTGTCGAGGAGAGGCGGCGAGATTATCCTCCTCCACGCGAACCCCAGAAGCCGGAGGAACGATGGGACTGCATGACGAGATCTTCGAGCAGCCGGACGCGCTGCAGAGGCTGCTGCAACGCGGCGAAGAGCCGATTCGGGAGATTGCGAGCCGGCTGAGAGAGCAGGCCTTTCAGTACGTCTTCCTGGTGGCGCGCGGCACGTCGGATCACGCCGGCTTGTACGCGAAGTACCTCTGGGGCATGCACGAGCGATTGCCGATGGCGCTTGCGACGCCTTCGACCTTCACGCTCTACGACGCACCTCCCAAGCTGGACGGCTCCTGGGTGGTCGGTATCTCGCAGTCGGGGCAGTCGCCAGATCTCATCGCGGTGATGGAGGAAGCGGCCCGGCAGAAGCGACCGACTCTGACCATCACCAACGACCCGGACTCGCCGCTCGCCGAGGC
This sequence comes from Planctomycetota bacterium, assembly GCA_040219065.1. Taxonomy (GTDB): domain Bacteria; phylum Planctomycetota; class OFTM77; order OFTM77; family OFTM77; genus OFTM77. The sequence goes on along the minus strand of JAVJTD010000571.1, from coordinate 1,496 downwards.
CGCCGATCATGTGATCGACATCTTGGCCGGACCGGAGACCGCCGTCGCCGCGACGAAGACCTACACCGCGCAGCTATTGAGCATCGCGATGCTGTCGGTTGAGCTCTCCCAGGACGACGCGCGACGTGAGGAGATGCAGCGGCTACCGGAGTGGGTCTCGAAAACCCTGGAGCTCGATGAACATTTGAGTGTCGCGGCCCAGCGCTATCGTTACCTCGATCAGTGCGTGGTCCTCGGCCGCGGCTACAACTACGCCACCGCCTTCGAGTGGTCGCTCAAGATGAAAGAGCTGACCTACACGATGGCGACGCCCTACTCATCGGCGGACTTCCGGCATGGCCCCATCGCAGTAGTCGCGCCCGGCTTTCCGGTCCTGGCGGTCGCACCTCGTGGCAAGGTCCATGACGAGATCGTCGACCTCTTGCAACGTCTCGAGTCCCTTCATCAGGCCGAGCTCGTCATCCTCGCCCAAGACGACGAGACCCTCGCCCTCGCCGAGACACCCGTCCCGCTGCCCGCCGACGTGCCCGAGTGGCTCACGCCGATCGTCTCGATCGTCGCGGCCCAGCTCTTCACCTACCACCTGACGCGAGCGAAAGGCTTCGATACCGAGCAGCCGCGCGGCCTCCAGAAGGTGACGAAGAGCCGGTGAGCCAGAGCGTTCGAGGGTACTCGAAACGCGGGCCTCATCCGGCCCAAGCTCGCTCGCGAAAGGTCTCCCCGGTGGATTCGGCGCGATGCTCGCTCGGCTTGGGCACTCCGCCTCAGCGGCTTCGGGAGCATTCGAAACGCGGGCTTCCTCCGGACCAAGCTCGCTCGGCTTGGGCACTCCGTCTCACCGCCTTCGGATCTTCTCGAGGTAGTTCTTCGCCCCCTGGACGGAATCTCTCACGGTGGCGGGGGGATCGGAGCCGTATTGGTCGATGAGGTCGACGAAGCGTCTCTCGGCTTCGTCGTAGTCGCCACTTTGATAATACGAGTAGGCCGTGAAGAAGCGCGCACTCGCAACCGCACTCTCGGAGGCCCTGGGATTGTCCAGGATCTTCCGATACAGGCGCCGTTGTCCCTCGGTGTCTCCTCGAGAGCTGTAGTAATTGACGGCGAGCTCGTCGCGTTGCCAATCCTCGAGACCGATGGCGGGGGCAAACCGGTCGAGGTCCTTCAGCATTTGCTCGTGCTGGCCGTTGCGGACTTGCAGGGAAATCATCAGCCGCAGCGTGCCGTCAGCTCCGGCGTGGTCCGGGAAGCGCTCGAGGAGCTCCTGCATCAGTGCGATGCGCTCCTCGGTGACCCGGCGCAGGGCGTCGCCGTCCGGCTTGCCGAGCTGCGAGATCTGGCGGAGCAGCTCCTCGAGAGTCAGGGGCGCCCCGTCGCTCCGCTCCGGGACGTCTTCGATCGACTCAGGGGCAGGCGCTCGCTCGAGCTCGGCCAGGCGGCGCTCGAGCTCCGAGATCCGGTCGTCCTCTCGCGCGCGGTCCTCGGACGGCTCCGGCGCG
>JAVJTD010000570.1:0-5747 GCA_040219065.1 Planctomycetota bacterium | reverse complement strand
CCCAAGCACCCAAGCACCCAAGCACCCAAGCACCCAAGCACCCAAGCACCCAAGGACCCAAGCACCCAAGCACCCAAGCACCCAAGCACCCAAGCACCCAGCCACCCAAGCACCCAAGCACCCAAGCACCCATTTTTCTCTTCGACCCCGAGGGGGCCATGCTAGAATCCGGCCGCTCCGAGCGGCTCCGGGACGGGGAGATTCGCAACGGTCGCGGCCGTTGCCGCCAGGCCATTCTTCCCTCGGACATCCCGACTGACGGGTCGAGCCGTCGTCGTCGACCAAGCGCCAGATCATGCTCCGTGACCGTGATTTGATCTCGATCCAAGAAGCTCGCCAGCGCCTGGAATCGGCGCGCCGAGCAGCGACTGCGCTCGTGGAGTTCACCCAGGAGCAGGTGGATCGTATCTGTGCGAACATGGTCACCGAGGCGGTGCGCCACGCCGAGGAATTCGCTCGGATCGCGGTCGAGGAGACCGGGTTCGGCCGGGTCGAGAGCAAGACCGAGAAGAACCTCTTCGCGAGCCGCGACCTCTGGGCTTACATGCGCGAGCTGAAGACGGTCGGGGTCGTGCGGGCTGATGAGCGCCAGCGCGTCTACGACATCGCCGAGCCCTACGGGGTGATCGCGGCGATCTGCCCCGTCACCAACCCGACGTCGACGGCGATCTTCAAGATCCTCTGCGCCTTGAAGACGCGCAACGCGGTCGTCCTGAGTCCGCATCCCCGCGCGGCACGCTGCGTCGGCGCGGTTGCCGAGAAGCTGGGCAAGGTCGCGCGCGACAGCGGCGCCCCGGCGGGCTCGGTGGGAGTGCTCGAGACCGTGACGCTGGAAGGCACCTCCGAGCTGATGCGGCACGAGGAGACCGACCTGATCCTCGCCACTGGCGGCTCGGGTCTGGTGCGGGCAGCGTACAGCGCGGGCAAGCCGGCGTACGGCGTGGGACCGGGCAACGTCCCGGCCTTCATCGAGAAGTCGGCCGATCCAGCGCGCGCGGTTCGCTGCATCATCGAGAGCCAGCTCTTCGACTATGGGACGCTCTGCTCATCCGAGCAATCGATCGTCTGCGAGAAGGCCAACGTCGACGCCGTCCTGAGCGAGCTGCGCGCGCAGAAGGCCGCTGTCCTCTCGCCGGAAGACTGTGCCAAGCTCGAGCGCGTCGCGCTGAAGAACGACATCATGAATCCGGACGTGGTCGGGTTGCCGGCGACGCGGATCACCGCGATGGCCGGCATCGACGTCCCGAGCGACACGACGCTGCTCGTCGCGCCCTGTGACAGCGTCGGCCCGCAGACGCCGCTCTCCCGAGAGATCCTCGCCCCGATCGTGAGCTTCTTCGTCGCGAAGGATTGGCGCGAAGGGTGCGAATTGTGCCTGAAGATCCTGCACCTCGGCGGGCTGGGCCACACCTTGGTCATTCACTCCAATGATGAAGACATCATCTGGGAGTTCGCCCTCAAGAAGCCGGCGATGCGCATCTTGGTCAACGCGCCGTCCAGCCAGGGCGGGGTCGGCTATGCGACGAATCTGGTCCCCTCGATGACGCTCGGCTGTGGCTCGTTCGGCGGGAACATCACCGCCGACAACATCGGCCCGCTCAACTTGATCAACCTCAAGCGCCTCGCCTTCGTGCAGCCCGAGTTCGAGCGTAAGCTGGGCAGAGAAGGGCGGCCCACCGTGGTGCGCCCGGACGCGGAGGCTGGCCGACCGGCCGCGTCTTCCGGCACTTCCAGTGGCGCCATCCTGCCGCGCTTCGACGGGGGGCAAGCCCTCCCGATCTTCAAGCGCGGACACTTCGAGATCCCCAAACGCCGAGACGTCTGAGCCCTTTGGGCCAAGGCGATCGGAACTGATGACAAGGAGTCGAATTCATGAGTAGCATCGCCCTCGGACTCATCGAGACCCGGGGTCTGGTCGCCTCGATCGAAGCCGCCGACGCCATGGTCAAGGCTGCCAAGGTCACCCTGATCGGGAAAGAGACGATCGGCGGTGGTTTCGTCACCGTGATGGTGCGGGGTGAGGTCGGCGCGGTGAAAGCCGCCACCGACGCGGGCGCAGTCGCGGCCCGGCGCGTCGGCGAGCTCGTCGCGGTCCACGTCATTCCCCGTCCCCATGGTGAGGTCGAATCGATCCTTCCCGGCGAGGGCCTGGCGGCCAGCTCGAAGAGCTGATCGTTCCCGATGCCCGCGAAGAAGACGACACGAAAGACGTCCGCTCCCACGGTCGTCGCCTACGGCGGCGTCGAAGGGCTGCGTCCGTGCATCGGCCTGATCGAGCTCGCCAGCATCGCGCGCGGCATCGAGACGGCCGATGCTGCCTTGAAGCAGTCTGCCGTCGATCTGCTCTTTGCCCGGCCGACATCGCCCGGCAAGTACTTCGTGCTCCTGACCGGCGAGGTGGAGGAGGTCCAGGAATCGATGGCGCGGGGCCTCGAGATCGCGGGCGACCATCTCGTCGACGAGGCGATCATTCCCGCCGTCGAGCCATCGGTCTTCGAAGCTTTGACCGCCGAGGATCCAGAGCCCGAGCTGGACGCGTTGGGAATCATCGAGACCTTCTCGATCGTCTCGGCGATCGTGGCGGCCGACCGAGCGACCAAGGCCGCCTCCGTCCGTCCCCTGAAGCTCGCCTTGGCCAACGGACTGGGCGGGAAGTCGTACGTGTTGCTCGAAGGGGGCGTCGCCGACGTCGAGTCGGCCGTGGCGGTCGGCAGTGCTTGGCCGCGAGAGCGGGGCCTGCTCGTCGGACAGGTCGTCATCCCCAGGCCGCACGCGGATCTCATTGCTCACCTCGTGGGCCAAGACCGACGCATCGCGCTGCCGCGCACGCTCGAATGATCGTCCCAAGGCCCCCTCGGGCGCGATTCGAGAGAGGGGGCAGGATGTGGCGCGCATCGGTCGATAACAGAGAAAACGAAGTCTGGTTGCGTTTCGACGCGATCGACTATAGTAGGCCCCGAACTAGGCACGCCGAAAAGAGATAGAGACCAGAGCCGAGATGCATGTCGACTGAATACGAACCCAGGCCCCAGTCGGGCGGTGGTCCCGAGGGGCGAGGCGACGACCCCAAGAAGCGTCGCGTCGAGCCGATCATTTATTTGCTCGTCGTGGGTGCGGCCGTCCTGCTCGTGGTCACGATCTTCCCTCAGCTCAACCAGAGCAAGATCGAGTACTCCGAGTTCCTCGAGCTCCTGAAGAACGGCGAGATCGAAGAGCTCAAGATCGGTCAGACCGAGATCACCGGGAAGCTCCGGAGCGAAGGCGGACCCGAGAGCGGCAGTCGTCCGGCGAAGAACTGGTTCGTCACCGCGAAGGATCCCACCGACAAGCGGCTCTCCGAGGACCTCGAGCAGAACTGGAAGAAGGAGTACGGGCTCGAGAAATACGAGTTCGAGCCGCAGGGCGACAGCACCTTCAGCTTCTTCTTGATGCTCGTCGTGCCGATCCTGCTCTTGATCCTGATGTGGCGCTTCTTCTTCAGTCGCGCTGCCGGCGGGCCGGGCTCGGCGCTCTCCTTCGGCAAGGCGCGCGCCCGCCTCTACTCCGAGAAAGACACCAAGATCACCTTCGACGACGTGGCCGGTGTGGAAGAGCCCAAGGCCGAGCTCGTCGAGGTCATCGAGTATCTTCGCAACCCCGAGAAGTTTCGGAAGCTCGGAGCGAAGATCCCCAAGGGCATCCTGCTCGTCGGATCACCGGGTACCGGCAAGACGCTGCTCGCCAAGGCCGTCGCCGGTGAGGCGAAGGTGCCGTTCTACTCATTGTCCGGCTCCGACTTCGTCGAGATGTTCGTCGGCGTCGGTGCGGCTCGCGTTCGCGACCTGTTCCAGCAAGCCGAGAAGAACGCACCCTGCATCATCTTCATCGACGAGCTCGACGCGCTCGGCAAGGCGCGCAGCATCAACCCGATGGGCTCGCACGACGAGCGCGAGCAGACGCTCAACCAGCTCCTCGTCCAGATGGACGGGTTCGAGACGAACAAGGGTGTCCTGATCATGGCGGCGACCAACCGCCCCGAGATCCTCGACCCCGCGCTGCTCCGACCCGGGCGCTTCGATCGGCGAGTCGTCATCCAGAATCCCGACATCAACGAGCGTGAGGCGATCCTGACGGTCCATGCCAAGGCGATCAAGCTCAGCAAGGACGTCGACTTGCGGATCGTCGCTTCACGGACGCCCGGCTTCGTCGGGGCCGACCTCGCGAACATCGTCAATGAAGCGGCGCTCCTCGCCGCGCGTCGCGACAAGCAGCAGGTCGAGATGCCCGAGTTCGACGAGGCGATCGATCGTGTCATCGCCGGCCTCGAGAAGCGCAACGGCATCCTGAACCTCAAAGAGAAGAAGGTCGTCGCCTATCACGAGCTCGGACACGCGCTCGTCGCCGAGTACGCACCGACCGCTGATCCGGTCCACAAGATCTCGATCATCCCGCGGAGCATCGGCGCATTGGGTCATACGCTCCAGCGTCCGACCGAAGACCGCTACCTGATGACCAAGACCGAGCTGCTCGACAAGATCGCCGTCCTCTTCGGCGGCCGTGTCGCCGAGGAGCTGGTCTTCAATGAGATCTCGACCGGTGCCCAAAACGACATCCAGCACGCGACCAATATCGCGCGGAGCATGGTCGTCGACTTCGGCATGAGTGACAGCATCGGTCTGGTCTCCCTCGGCAGCGGCAATCGATCCGCATTCCTCGGTGACGGCGGCTTCTCGCTCTCGCGCGAGATCAGCGAGCAGACCGCCTCCCAAGTCGACTCCGAGGTGCATACCATCCTCGAAGATCAGCACGAGCGCGTCCGGGAGATCCTGCGTCAACAGCTCGAGCTGCTCCATCACCTCGCGGGGGTCCTCGAGGAAAAGGAGACGTTGGGGGGGGATGAGCTCCGAGACCTCGTCTCCGAATTCAACGGAGACGGCTCGAAGCCGGCAAACCGAAACGGTGTGACGGGTGGCGAGGCCTCGGACGACGGCTCCGAGTCGGTCACGGCGGACGCCTCGACTCGGGACGCCAACGATCCAGAAGGCTCCTCTGGCGAGGCGTGATCGACCGCCGCGCTCCTAGATCGCCCCGAATTCCCCCGAGAACTTTTCCCGGCCGGTCAGAGTCCAAGCTCGGCCATGGTGCGAGACGTGGATCAGCCAGCAGACCAGGAGCTCGTGGAGCGATGCCAGGCGGGCGACCGTGCGGCATTCGATGCACTGGTGCCTCGGTACCAGGATCGAATCTACAACGTCGTCTACCGGCTGGTGAGTGACCGGCACAAGGCCGAGGACCTCGCCCAAGAGGCCTTCGCGCAAGCCTATCGCCACCTCGATCGCTTCAAGGGCGAATCGTCCTTCTATACCTGGCTGTACCGCATCGCCGTCAACTTGTGTCTCTCTCACAGGCGGAGGCTCTCGACGCGGATGGCAGGTCGAACGCTCTCCATTTTCCGCAAGCCCGACTCGACGTTCCGGGAGCCCACCATCGATCTGGAGGATCGCCGGGACGAGCCGACGCGGCGGGTGGATCAGAAAGAGATGGGGCTGCAGATCCAAGAGGCGATCTCTGCCTTGGAGAGCAGTCTACGTCAGGTGGTCGTCCTTCGCGATCTCGAGACGTTGTTGGAGGACACCGCGGGCCCGATGGAGCCGCGATCGAACGGTACCGATGGGACATCCGATCAGCTCGGCGATGTCCTCGTAGGAGTGTCCCTCGAGATCACGAAAAACGACCACCTAACATAGACTGCTCTCCAAAACAGAGAT
>JAVJTD010000563.1:0-3378 GCA_040219065.1 Planctomycetota bacterium | reverse complement strand
CTGACCATCGAGCCAAGAGGTGCCGAGCAAGGGGCCGCTCGTGGTGCAGACTTGAAACGCCATTCGGACCGCCGGCTTCAGCCGGTCTCCGTGTCCTCCTTCGAAGCGCCTCGGAGCGGACCCGGACCTCAGACAGAAGCTCCGTGGCAGGATGCTGCCGGGTGCGATCGGACCACGCGGACCAATCGCGCCGGGTGCGATCGGACCACGTTTGACCACCTGCTCGCTCCACCGATCCGCCGCCGGGCTCCGATCGTCAAAACCGCTCGCAAGAGGGCGGCGACTCGGAGACTCTGTGCCCCCTCGACCGGCTCCGGCCTTGCCCGCCCGGAAGGACCGGGTTAGCGTGATCTGCAATGCTCGCCGAACGCTGAAACGAGGACCGACCCGTGCACACCTCTCTCTCCATCCTTCTTCGCCTCACTGCTCTGTCCTTTCTCCTCACCTCTCCTCTCTTCGCCCAGGATCCTCCCGATCAGACGCCTCCTTCCGGTCAGGACGAGCCCTGGAACCCTTGGCGAGATCCGAAGCTGCCGCGTGGCGCGCAGGACGGCCGGCCCGCCGGGGGCGTCAACAACCAGGAGATGTGGCCGGCGCCGACCGATCAGGACTGGGAGAAGCCAGTTCAGATCACGTTCCAGCGCACTTGGAAGGACGCCGTCGCGGTCGCTCGGGAGGAGAACAAGGCGATCCTCGTCTGCGTGAACATGGACGGCGAGCCGGCGAGCGAGAACTACGCGGGCTGTCGCTATCGCGACCCCGAGATCGCCAAGCTCTACGAGCCGTATGTCTGCGTCATCGCCTCGGTCTACCGGCACACGCCCCGCGACTACGACGTCAATGGCGAGCGCATCTTGTGCCCGCGCTTCGGCAGCGTGACCTGCGGCGAGCACATCTACATCGAGCCGATCCTCTTTGAAAAGTTCCTCGACGGCACGCGCGTCGCACCGCGGCACATCATGGTCGAGCTCGACGGCTCGGAGGTGTACGACATCTACTACGCTTGGGACACCGACTCGGTCTTCTCCACGCTCGAAGAGGGCATCGACCGACGTCAGATCGAGCCGCGCACGATCGTTCGCGGAGATCGTCCCATCCTCGAGCGGGTGGCGAGCCGACATATCGAGGACCGCCAAGCCGTCGAGAAAGCCTACCGCGAGGGAGACGAGCAGCTACGACAGCGCCTTCTTGCCGCGGCTGCCGAGAACCCCGACGCCGCCCCGATCGAGCTGCTTCGTCTCGCGATCTACGGCCTCGACTCCGACCTCGCCAAGCGGGCACGGGAAGCCCTCGCCGGAAGCGAATCCGAGCACGCCACCGGGTTGATCCTCGAGGCGCTGCGCGTGCCGCTCGGTCCCGAGGAGCACGAGACCCTGGTCGCCGCGCTCGAGCGACTCGGTGAGAAGTCTCCGCAAGCAAAGACGATGGCGGTCGTCCAGCGCGGGCTGGGTGACACGAAGGGCACCGTCGATGTGGAAGGTTGGTCCAGCCGCCTCGCAGGCGCGACCTATCAGCCCGCGACAGAAGCTCTCGCCAATGCCGAGGCCTTCGCACTGAGCACGCAGGTGACTGAGACTCAACCCGAAGACGCCCTCGCGCAGCTCGAATCGTCGCAGGCGTCCCTCGACTACGCCCTCGATCCTGCGGCGTCGGTGAACCTCTCGGACGACCCCGCCCTCGCCGAGCAGATGCGCCAGGCGATGCTCGAGGACGCCCTCGAGGCAGCCGAGAATGCCAAGCAGTTGGGCGCGGCGGAGCAACTCGGCGAGCAGGCCTGGCAGGTCGACGCCGGCATCGCGTTGCCCAAGTATTACCTGGGTGAAAAGGAAGCAGCTTACGCCCTCGCCGAGAAAGCCGTGACGGCGATGCCGGCGGGCGAGACAAGCTGGCAGGCGATGGCCGTGCTCGGGCTGTTCGCCGAGGGTCGGCGCCGCGCGATCGAGGAAGCGCGGGACGCGAAGAAGGAATGGCCCAAACAATGGCTGACCGACGTCCACACCACCTACTCGATCCTCGCCAAGCACCCCCTGGGAACGGACGGGCAGGTCGTCGCTCACTACGACTTCCTCAACCGACTCGGCGCCGCGGGCAAGGCGAGTGAGGTGTTGCAGGAGGGACTGGGCCGGTTTCCCGCCTCGTCGCAGCTTCACGATCGCTTGCGAGGTCGCATCATCGCCGATCAAGGTCTGGGCGGACTCGAGACCGTCTACGACCGGATGCTGCAGCGCGAGAGCGCCGCACCCGAGGTCGAATGGTATGCCGGACTGGCGATGATGGTCACCGCCGAATTCCAGCGCCGGCGCCGAGAGCCCGATGCCGCCATCGAGTCCTACGCCAAGGCGGCGAAGCATTATGAGCGATTCATCGAGAAGAAGCCTGATGCCCGCGATTCGGCGGAGCACTACCTAGCCTTGATCCTCGCCGGACGGGCCCGCATCGCTCTCGGTCAGCGCGATCTCGAGCAGGCGACCGATCTCTTGATCGCCAGCTTCGATAAGAAGCCCGAAGCGGCTGCGACGCTCGACGGGCTGAACGTCTCTCCGGCCGACACGTCCCGCGTCCTGCAGGCGCGACTGCGACGCGCCGAGCGTGACGATCTCGTGAAGCGGTTGGACGAGGCGCTCACCAAGCTCGACCCGGCGCTCTTGGAGCTACCCGACTATGAGCGCGACGGCCCGCAGCGAGGGGGTCGCCGCCGCGGGCGGTAGCAGACGCCGTGAGGAGTGCCCAAGTCGAGCGAGCCCGTGACTGAGTCTGTCGTCGAGGGCTCTGCGCAAGCGAGCTTGGGCCTCTTCGAACGTTCAACGGCTCAACGTTCGACTTTCAACTTTCAAGGGCTCAGAAGCTCCCGGCCGCTGCGCGGCCGCCCGCGCTCCCGGTGGTTTCCGGTCAGTAGGGGAAGGCCCTGCCAGACAGGAGGGGGAGAGCCGCGAGCGCAGCGACCGGTCCACGCAATGTCCGGGGAGGGTCGTTGCCGGTAATCGACCGGGCGGTGGTGAAGCCCGTCTCGCGACCTGAAGAACCTCGAGCGAAGCGAGACTTTTCTAGAGAAGGCTCGCTACGCTTCGCAGTTCTTCAGGTTGGCGATGAAGCGGTAGGCTCCTCTCCGAGACTCTACCGGCGGGGACCCTCCCCGGGCCGAGCGAGGACCGATCGCTCCGCTCACGGCTCTCACCCCACTGTCAGTCGAGGCCCTCCTGGTCGGCGCTCCCGCATGTTTCAACTCAGCGGCGCCCCCGCCGGCGGACCGGCGGAGCATACAGGTGGTGAAACGTACACGTTGGAGTGCCCAAGTCGAGCGAGCCACGGACCCGGTCCGACGGTGAGAGCTTGCACGAGCGAGCTTGGGCCGGGGTCGTTATCGTAGAGTAGGTTCAG
>JAVJTD010000552.1:0-12207 GCA_040219065.1 Planctomycetota bacterium | reverse complement strand
AAACGGGGTGACGCTTCAGAACGGCCGATCGTCCGATCGACGGTGCTGTCGAGAGAGCGGACAGTCGCCGAGCAAGGGGGTATTGCGAGTCGCGAGATGTGGCCCAAGCTCGCTCGGGAGAACGCTCATCGAGAGACTCTGCTACTGGCTCGCTCGACTTGGGCACTCCATCACAACGGCCGCCGCTTCCGCCTGACCGATGTCGCGGGCAAGGTCATCCACGACGTCATCGCGTGAAGAGAATCAGAGCCCGCGCGACAAAAACGGGGTGACGCTTCAGAACGGCCGATCGTCCGATCGACGGTGCTGTCGAGAGAGCGGACAGTCGCCGAGCAAGGGGGTATTGGGTCATCCAGCTCCTCAACCCGGGCTGCGCCCGGGCCCGTAGGCCCGAAACACAGGCCTTGGGCCTGGGCTACACGCTGTCGGGCCCCAGGCCTTGGGCCTGGGCTACACGCTGTCGGGCCTTCGGCCCTGCGGATGACGTCACTCTATGTGGCACCGCAAACCCAGGGCTTCCGCCCTGGGGGCTGTCATATGCCGGGCCTTCGGCCCTCCGGAAGATGAGGCGCTCGACTTGGGCACTCCATCGTCAGACGTCTCACCCCGTGTTGCGCATGCCGGCGGCGATGCCGTTGACGGTGATGAGCAGGATGTCGAGGAGGCGCTCGTCGCCTCGAGATTGTCGGAGCCGATGGAGGATCTCGATCTGGACGAGGTTGATGGGGTCGACGTAGGGATTCCGGACATCGATCGATCGCCGCAAGACGGGGTTGCCCTCCAAGGGGCGCTCGCTGCCGGTCAGCTCACCGAGGCGGGCGATCGTCTGCTTCAGTCGGTCGCGCAGATCTTCTCCGATCGCGCGGCCAGCCGTATCGACCAGGCGCGCGTCGTATCGAGCGGCGATGCGCGGGGATGCCTTGGCGAGGACCATGTCGATCAGGTCGATGGTGGAGCGAAAGAATGGCCAGCGCGCGTACATGTCCTTCAGCTCGTCCCATGCCGACTCGCTGAGTGCGGCCTCGATCGCCTCGCAGACGCCCAGCCAGGATGGCAGCAGCAGCCGGGTCTGCATCCAGGCGAAGATCCAGGGGATCGCGCGCAGGGTCTCGACGCCGCCACCGGGCCGTCTTCGCGCCGGGCGGCTGCCGATCTTGAGCGCCGAGAGCTCTTGCTCGGGGGTCGCCTTCCGGAAGTACTCGAGAAACGGGGGCGTCTCGTAGACGACATCGCGATAGGCTGCGCGCGAGGTATCGGCGAGCTGCTGTATGCGGGAGCGCCAGGTGGGCTCGGGCGATCGGTCGGGGCGCAGCGTCGCTTCGAGCACCGCGGTCGTCGTGACCTCCAAGGTCCGCACGGCGATCCCCGGCAGGCCGAACTTCGCATGGATCATCTCGCCTTGCTCGGTGACGCGAATGGTCCCGTCGACCGATCCGGGCGGCTGGGATTGGATGGCGAGGTGGAGAGGACCGCCGCCTCGTCCCACCGTGCCGCCACGCCCGTGGAAGAACGTCAAGGCGACCCCTCGACGCCTCGCAACCTCGACGATGCGCTCCTGAGCTTGGAACAGCGCCCAGGCCGCGGCGAGGCGACCACCGTCCTTGGCCGAGTCGGAGTAGCCGAGCATGACTTCTTGGCGATCGCCGATGGCGTCCCGGTGAGCGGGAATCGCGAGCAGCGCCTCGAGCGAGTCGGCCGACCGGCGGAGATCGTCGACGGTCTCGAAGAGTGGCACGACCCGCAGCGGATCTCGAACACCTGCGGCGCATTGCAGTGCTTCGACCGACAGCACATCCGAAGGCTGGCTCGCCATCGAGATGACGTAGGCGCCGAGCGACTTCGGCGGGATCTCGGCAATCACATCGAATGTGCCCAGCACGTCCTGGACGGTCTCGGGAAACCTCGAGCGCTCGCGGGCCGCTTCCTTCAAGGCCGCGCCGCCTTCACGAATCTGCTCGGACAAGAATTCCTGGCGCCTCTCCTCGGGCCACTCGGCGAATGAGCCGAGGCCCAGCGCGCGGGTCAATGCATCGAGGGTCTCCTCGTGCCGACCGGACTCTTGGCGGAGGTCGAGACGCACCAGGGTCAACCCGAAGCAGTCGAGACGGCGTAGCACATCGAGAAGTCGTCCTTCGGCCAGCAGGTGCGCGCCTGTCTCCACGAGCGAGCGCCGGCACATCTCGAGCGGCTCGCGCAGCTCACTCTCCTCGATCAAGAGGAGCTCTTCGTCCCGGGCTTCCGGCTGTTCGTCCTCGAGCCAATGCTCGATCACGCGCTGCGTCGCCCGGAGCCGATCGATCAGGCCTGCCAATGCCGCGCGGTAGGGCTCGTACTTTGTTCCGGCCGCCGCCTCGAGCTCTGCCGAGCCGCGCGTGAGCGAGAGCTCGTGCCTCAAAGTGCTCAGCTCGTCTGCGTAGAGATCAGCGGCCATCCAGCGTGCCAGCCAGGTGGCGCGGCGGGTCACCTCGGGCGTCACGTTCGGGTTGCCGTCTCGGTCGCCGCCCATCCACGATCCGAATCTCACCGGCGCCACGCCTGAGGGCAGACCGCGCCCGGTCGTCCGCCGAAGGGAGCGGTCGAGGGTTCGGAGCCAGGAGGGCACGGCTGACCAGAGCGTTTGCTCGAAGACGACCAGGCCTTGCTTGACCTCGTCCAAGGGCGTCGGCCGCTCGGGGTGGATCTCGCTGGTGCGCCACATCGTCAGGATCTCGCGGCGCAGGCCTTCGAGCACCGCGGCGCGCTCGTCGGGCAGGAGGTCCGTGCGATCCCGCCGCTCGAGCAGCGCGGCGACGCGCGCTTGGCATTGCCGCAAAGTCCGCCTGACGACCTCGGTGGGATGAGCCGTGAAGACCAGCTCGATGCGCAGGTCGGCGATGCAGCGCTCCAGCTCTTCGGCCGACACTCCTGACCCGAGGAGCCGTGTGAAGGACTCGTCGAAGGAAGCCCTCTGCGGCGGTGAGCTCGGATCTCCGAGATACGCGCGGCGCCTTCGGATCCGATGGTGCTGCTCGGCGATGTTGGCCAAGGTGAGGAAATGAGCAAAGGCGCGCGCGACGGACAGCGCCGCGTCCGGTGCGACCGACTCGAGCTCGGCGCCGAGCGCCACGAGGGCCTCGGTCGCGTCCTCCTCGCGAGCCTTCTTGGTCGCGGCGCGCACGGCCTCGACGGTCTCGTAGAGGGCCTCGCCTTCCTGGCTCTTCAGCGTCTCGCCGAGGAGCCGACCGAGCAAGCGAATGTCCGAGCGGAGCGGTTGATGTGGGTCGGCGTTCATGCCTGCACGGTAAGCCGATCCGAGAGGCGCCGCAAGCGGGGTGAGTTGGGGCGCCCGAGTTGGACCAACGTTCAACTCTCAACTCCGAAGTTCTCGCGGTACTGCCTCTCGGCGAGCCAGGCTTGCAGAACGTCCAACGGCTCAACGTTCGACTCTCAATTCTCAAGTTCGGGTCTCCGCTGATTCCGTCTGTCGACGAGGCGCGGAGCGCCGTCGCTGGATTAGCCCCGGGCGACGCCTGGGTTTCAGATCAGGGGGTCAAACTTGCGCGACAATAAGGAGTGCCCAAGTCGAAGCGAGCCGGTGATCGAGTCTGTCGGTAAGAGCTATCACGAGCGAGCTTGGGCCGGGCCGTCGTGCGGACGGAACACGCACTCCGAGTGGCCCCTTGCTCGGCACCTTTCCGTTCGATCGTCAGTGACGTCGAGAAAGCGGCTCCCAGCTCAGCAGCCGCTTCCCGATTCGGTCGCGCGGGCTCTGGTTTCAGAGAACACCGAGACCGGCTGAAGCCGGCGGTCCGAATGCCATGTTTCAGATCAACAGCGCCCCCGGCGAGGCTCCCGGAGCATACAGGGGGTGAAACGATCGGAGCCCGAACAGGTCCCTGGCGCGGGGTTTGGGAGCACACTCGCGCGCACAGAGCTCTCGATCGATTCAGTGGGGCCTCGTGAGGGACGACGGGACCGGATCCCGCAAGCGAAGGCGAGTGGACGTTCTGACGCTTTGACCGACGGGCAAGTCGGATCGTCCCTTACTCATCGGAAGACGAATGATGTCCTCGACGTGAACCTCGCCGTTCCAAGGGCAACGCCTCCGTGTCAGGGACCCGTGCGGGTTCTGGTTTCGAATCAGCGGCGTCCCCCGGGCGCGATGAGCCAGCGCATTCCGAGCGGCCCGTTGCTCGGCGCTTCCTCGTTCGATGGTCAGCAGCGTCGAGCAAGCGGCTCCCAGCTCAGCAGCCGCTTCCCGTTTCGGTCGCGCGGGCTCTGGTTTCACGGCTTCGACAGAACGATGCGCAGGCGTCGACCGTCGAGCGAGACGTGGCCCTTGCCGAGCTTCAGTGTGACACCGGGCAGCTTTCGGATGCCGATCGGGACCGCGTCTTCACCGAGCTCCCCGCCGAAAGCGCTCGCGGCCTCCGCAGAGCCGAGCTTCTCGGAGAGGGCGAAGGTCAACGTCTTGGCAGCCCGATCGTGGAGCAGGGGCGAAGGCCGCGTTTGCTGGAGGCCGAAGCCGCCCGGCAGCGCGACCGAGACGGGGACCATGGTGTAGATCGTGCGGTCGTCGTCGAGGCGTGTCAGGCCGAACGGCGTGTAGCCGAGGCCCACCGTCTCGTCGGGCAGCGCGCTGTAGTCGATCACCAGTACCGTGGCATCGCTCTGCAAGATACTCGCGAGACGTGCTTTGAACTCGGCCTCACCGTCTTCGGCGAGGTTTCGCTTCTCGGCGATCAAAGAGTCGGCTCGCGCTCCGCTCCAGGCGCGCTCGAGCGCCGCCTTGAGCACCTCGTCCGACGCCGCGAGCTCGCGGTGGACGAGGTCGGTCAAGCTGATCTGCGTGCGGAAGATATCTTCTCGCCAGCTCGTTCCGAGCGCATCGAGGAGCGCGGCGATGCCCATCCCCGAATAGTACAGCCGAAAGCGCAGCGGTGCAGTGCCGTAGCGGTCGTTGTTCACGACCTGCTCGCCTGTCAGGTTACGGCGAAGGTCGTCCAGGCGCCGGTCCCGCAGCCAGCTCAGATCGTCGAAGCCCCGAAACTCCTGGGACCACCAGAGGGCGTCCGATGGTGTGCTTCCCTCCAGGGTCTCGAAGAGCTTCAACTCGACGAACTTTGCCAGACCTTCGGAAAACTCGACCTCGTCCTCGTACGGGATCGCGCTGCTTGGGAGGCTGGTGCGGCGATGCGCCCGAACCGCCAGCCAGCGGAGCGCCGCGTCTCGGACCGCCGCCTCGGAGTCCGCGCTCAACGCCTCGAGCAAGAGGTCCGACTCGAGCGCGAAGCCCACGTTGTTCACCACCGACAAAGTCGGGTAGAAGCGCAGGGCCGACTCATCGGCGCCCCGGTTCGGCGCTCGCCGGTTCTGGTACACGTGAAACGCCTCGTGCGCGATCATCGCCATCTGCTCGTAGGCGTCGAGATTGAGGTCGGAGAGCTTTAGGGTCTCGACCTTGTCGGCCGCCGGACGCGGGTCGTGCAGCAGCCCGCCGACACGCTGGCGCAGGTTCGAGAGCGTGTCGGCGACGACGAGGGTCTCGACGCCTTCGATGGGGCGCGCGGTGTTCTGACCGTCCATGTCGAAGAAGGTCACGTCGTCGCGGACGAAGATCGGCGCGCCGGTCCACGGCAGATCGCCCCGGTATTCCAGGAACCCGGCGGGCGGCGCAGGGTGCCCGATCAGCACGTCCTGCTCGCCGGGGCGGTAGAACAGGCGCGGAGTGTCCGAAGCATCCCAACCGGGCCAAACTCGGTTATCCTCACGGGCGATGTGCTTCCAAACCTCCTCGGATTGAGCGAGCAGCCTGGGGTCGACACGGATGGCGGGTGCGTCGTCTCGAGCGAGCGCGGGGAAGCCGAGGGACGAAGCGAGAAGCACGAGAGAGGTGAGACGGTACATAGCGAGATCCTCGGTTCGAAATGTCGATCAGGATAGTTCGAATCGTACTATCGGGGATACGTCGCTACCAGTGGGCCGTGAGAACATTCGTGTACCGCAGGAGGCAACTTTGGCCGAGAGCAGCTTGCTGGAGAGCGTGGTCTTGGGAATCGTCTGGAAGCTCGGGCCGATGACTCCCTACGCGATTCGTCAGGAGTTCGTGCATTCGCCCTCGTCCAGCTTCTCGGCGAGCACGGGAGCGATTTATCCCTTGGTCGATCGGTTGGTGGACCGCGGTTGGCTCGGCTCGAAGACGGAGGCCACCGGCAAGCGGCCCCGACGGATGCTCAAGATCACCCGATCGGGTGCCGCGGCACTGCGCCGCTGGCTGCGCTCCGAGCCGAACGATGCCGATCTCTCGGTCCCCTTCGACTCGCTGCGCACCCGCATCTACTTCCTCGCGGCGCTGCGCCCCGACGAGAGGCGCCGCTACCTGGACAGCGTCGTCGCCGGACTCGAGGCCCGCATCCAGGACGTCCGGGCCTACTGCCAGAGCTACGAGACGAAGGGGCGCTGGGAGTCTTCTTTGGCGGCGTCCGGATACCTCGAGCTGGCCAAGGCGAGACTCCGCTGGGCGCGCGAGGTCCAAAGGCGGCTCGAGGCGGCCGACGAATCGTTGAACGAGGGCTGAATCGACCACCGAACTTCATCTCTCCACCGGTCATCCAACCCGTGATGATTGCCCGACGGACGTGGCGTGTCGCATCGCCTGTCGCGCTCGGGCGCCCCTGATGGACGACTGGAAGAAGATGATGATAAAGCGAGAACCGGACTTTCAACGGCGCGGCGGCATCCTGGGTGTCGTTCTCGGACTGCTGGCCGTCTTGGTCCTCTTGGGATTGTTCTTCGGTTGGTTCGACTTCGGCGTCAGCTCCCAGAACGCGGATGGCGAAGATGGCGATCGCGTGCAACTCGAGTTCGGGATCAACAAGGACGAGATCGCCGAAGACACCAACGCGCTCGTCGCAAAGGTACGCGAGTGGTCCGAAGGCGATGATGCCGAGCAGGTGGACGGCACGGTGGTCGGTGTCGATTCCGTCGCCAAGGTGATGAGCGTGCGCACGGAAAGCGACGAGGAGCTGACCTTCGGCCTCGCCGACTCGACCCGCATCGAGTCCGAAGACACCCTCGTGCCCATCTCGAACCTGGCCAATGGTCAGCATGTCGAGATCACGTATCTCGAGGACGACGACACCGACCAAAAGGTCGCGGTCAAGGTCAAGATCGAGAAGCGCAGTTGAAGTGCGCTCGGCCCTCGGGTCGGCTCGGCCCGAGATCCGGCTCTGCGAATCAGCCGTCCTCTCGGAGCCGGATCATGATCTCGACCAGGTCTTCGTTCGAGCGGTAGCGGCTCGCCAGCTCGGACTCAATGCGAAGCTGCTGGGCGAGCCGTTGGAGGAGGCGATCGGCCTCTGTACGCTTCTCGGGCCGCACATCGTGCTGCTCGTCCGGGTCGAGCAGCAGATCGTAGAGACGACTCTCCTTCGGGGCGGTCCAGCTCGGGAGCCACAGTGAGTAGCGCCCGTCGGTCACCTTGAACGCCGTCTTCTCATCCGGGCCGGTGATCGTGATCAGCGGATTGCTCGGCGCCTCCTGCCGCAAGCTTCGACCGGGGAAGCCGACCGGGTCGGAGATCCCGAGGTAGTGCAGCACGGTGGGAGCGATGTCGATCGGGCGCGCCAGACCACTCGCTCGATGCGAGAGCTGGAAGTCGTTCGGACAGGCGATCACCAGAGGAATCCGAACGCTGCTCAACGGCAGGATCGACGCGTCCTGCGAGGGCATCGCTTCGCCGGCGGTCGACACCAGGATCACGAGCGTGTTCTCGTGCAGCCGGCAATCATCGAGGACCTCGAGCACGCGGCGTACCTCGAAGTCGACCGCGCGCACCGCCTGCGCGTACCACTCCTCGGGATCTCTTATCGTCGCGAGCAGCTCCTGATTGATCGCGGTGATGTCGATGTCGTCGTAGCTCGATGGGGGCGCACCTTCGACGGCCTCGCCGATCGCGTCGCCCGGATGCTCGCCCAGGTAGGATGGCGTCGAGAAGCCCAGGTGCAGGAAGAACCGCTCGCCGCCGATTCGAAAGCGGCGCCGCTCTTCTCTCAGCCAGACGATCGCGCGATCGGTGACGGCCGCATCGATCGCGCGCGCCGTCTCCCAGTTGGCCATCTCCTCGGGAACGACGACTTCGAAATCGAGTGCCTCGTAGCCCTGGTCGAAGCTGCGCTCTTGGAGGCCGGGGCGAGCGACGATGGCGTGTGTCTCGTAGCCCTTGTCCTTCAACACCTCGGGAAGCGTCGTGAGCTCGGTCCCGAGAGGGTCCTGGGTGGCATCGTCATGCCCGACCCCGTGGACGAAGGGGGAGAGTCCGGTGAGCACCGAGGCCAGCCCGGCGTCCTTCGATGTCGATGGGGCGAAGGTCCGCTCGTAGAGCATGCCGCGCCGCGCGAGCTCGTCGATGTTCGGCGTCAGGCCTCGCTCCTGCCCGAGACAGCTCAAGCGATCGGCGCGAAGCCCGTCGACGGTGATCAGGACGACGTTGTAATCGAAGCGGCGAGTGCCCGACAGCGATCCGTGGAGGTTGACCGCGGCCAGGATGAAGATCGCGATCAGGCCGGTCAGGAAGAGGTACTTGATGGGGCTGTCGAGAAAGTGCCTCGGAATCCGAGCTTCGGCATAAGCCTCCTGGAGCGTACGAGTCGGTGCCACCGGAAGCGCGGACTCCCGAGCCGTCGGCACCAAGGTCGGACGCTCCTTGGGTGAGCTTTCGGCGGTGTCCTTGTTGCTCAACCGGAGCGCGAACAGCAGGGCGAGCTTCATGCCGGCCGCACTGATCGGGAGTGCCGCCATCGCCACCGGGAAGTAGTTCACGGCCCGTTCCAGGCGGACGAGGGCGAGCGTCGCGGCTGCTGCGGCGACGAGGAGAGCGATGGGGACGATCGCTTCCTCGCGATTCGAGCCGGGCACGAGCCGCCGGGCGAGGATGATCAACCCGACCAGCAGGAACAGGGCACCGAGCGGCAAGCTGAGGTGCCCGAAGAACGGGTCGCCCTGGAACAGGATCGCCGGGACGAGTGCCGCGACGCGCTCGGGAATCGAATCCAGCGCGCGGTCGGGCTGATCCTGGATCTGACGCTGCGAGAGATGTGCCTCGGACCGCAGCATCTCATCGAGCCGCTGAAACGGCGCCGAGTGGAGATGCGGATTGGGGGCGATGGCCAGCACGAGGAAGGTCACGAGCATCGCCGCCGATGCAATCGCCGTCCGGCTGAGATGTCGCCGGTCGCCGCGCATCATCCAGAGTGCGATGGGAGAGAGCATCAAGAGCGGAGTGAGCAGGCCGGCGAGTCGAATGCCGGCCGTGAGCCCCGACAGGATGCCGAGGGCCAGGGCGGCCGTCAGCGTCTTTCGCCACGGGGCGCGCGACCGCAGGCATCGATGGAACCAGAGCGCGGCGCAGCTCGTGACCGTCAGCATGCAGAGCCAAGCCGCCGAGTCGGTCACCGCGGTGAATGCGTCCAGCGAGACAGGGCTAGCGATCGTGAGGAGCCCGGCGACGAGCCCGGTTCCGAGTCCCCAGATGCTTCCGACGAGCAGGGCGATCGCCAGGCAAGTCAACACCCCGAAGACGACCGAGGTCCGGCGGGCGGCGGTGAGACGGCTCTCGGGCACGAGCTGCGCGATCTCCTCTGGGTCTTCCGCCTTCCGATCGAAGTCCCAGAATTCTGTCAGCTCGGGTCGCGCTTCACCGTGAACCGCCAAGGACGCCCCGATCGCGTACTTGGCGATCGGTGGGCTGGCATTGCCCCATGGGGAGGCCGGATCGGGAATCGGAGCGTCACCGGCCGTGTCGCCGAGGTTTTGGAAGTAGTTGTTTCCCGCGGTGATCCAGTTGATCTCGTCCGGATCCAGGGCTCGTCGATCGGCCACGAGTGAGAAGACGAGAGCCGCCAAGCCGGTCAGGAGCAGCGCGGCGAGACTGCGCCGCATCCACGCACGAACAGGTCGCGGCGGGTTGCGCTCCCCGCGATTCGGCCGCGTCGCGGCCTCGGAATCACCCATCGACCCGATCCAATCGGCACGCCTGGCTCAGAGGTCCCCGGAAAACAGATCGAAATCGTAAGGACCCGCCCCTCTGGCGTCAATGGTTGGGGAACCAGAGCCCGGATCATTGAACGAAAGCACAGAGCCCGCGCGACGAAGACGGGAAGAGGCCATCGAGCGATGAGCCGCCTTCTCGACGGTGCCGACGATCGAGTTGAAAGGCGCCGAGCAAGGGGCCCTCGTGCGTGCCGGCTCTCTGGCTCGAGCTCACTCGGTCCCGACGATGTGGAAGTCGCGGGCGGCGCGACTGTCTTCCTCGTCCGATCGACGCGAGACGAGGGCGGTGAGCTGGATGCCGCAGCACAGAGCCGCGATCGGGAGCACGTGGATCAAGAGGCGGTTCCACGAGACCTCGATGTGCCAGCCGAGATCATGGGGCGAGTAGAGGTAGACGGCCACGTAGATCGCGATCTGCATCACGGCGAGGCCACCGAAGAACAGGGTGGCTCGGCGATCGGTGAGCTTCCAGGCGAGGAGTGGAGCGGCGAGGTAGATCAGCCAGACGAGGCCCCAGTCCTTGTAGTGGAAGCCTTCCTCGAAGACCAAGGTGAGCGTCTTCGGCAGGCGGTCCAGAGTGTCGGCGAAGCTCTGCTCGAGGATCTGCTTGGGGTAGTTCTCGTCGAGGTAGTCGGGGAGCGTCGACCGAATCAGCAGCCAGGGCAAGGTCAGCAGCGCGACGCCGCCGAGGAACCCTGCCGCGGGGCGTAGACGCCGCCAGAGCCGGGCCGGGGCGTCGGGAGCGCGCATCAGCAGCACGCCGGCGAGGAGCGCGGTGAGCGGCAAGGTCAGCAGCAGCCCCTCGTTCTTTGTCGAGATCGCGCACGTCTGGAAGATGGCGGCAATGGCGATGTGTCGCCAGTCCCTCGATCCCAGGTACAGGTACAGGTACGCGGCCGCTCCGGCCCAGAAGTACGCGAAGGGTACATCGGCGTATCCCGAGACGCCGCCGCCGTCGTGATAGAAGGCGAAGAAGGGCGGCGAGGCGAAGCTGATGACGAGGAGCATGCCGAGCAGCCGTCCCAAGCGCTTTCGGAAGAGCGAGTAGACGAGCCCGATGAGGGCGATGAAGAACGCCGGAAAGATCGCCTTGCCCTGTCGCTCGGAGACGTTGCCGACGAGTCTCCAGATCGAGGCCTCGTGATATGCGATCAGGAGGGGATAGTTACGGTGGTAGTGGATGCGGTCGTCGTTCCGGATCGAGTCGCCGTGCACGCCGCCTTCGTGATAGAGCACCTTGGCAGACGTGCCGTAGATGGCGCGAGCGTCCCAGCTCTTCAGCGGCTCACTGACAGCCTGGATGAGGATCGTGCCGAGCAGGACGATCAGCATCGCGACGAGTACTGCCTCGAGCGCGTCGAGGGAGCGCTTGGCATGGCCGTTCGCATGGACCTTGCGCTGACGCCACCGGCGGAAGCCCGCGACGCCCAGCATCAACCCGGCCGGGATCGCCAGCCAGACACCGAGACCCAGCCAAAACGACTCGCCCGAGCCCGAGAAGATCAGAGCGATCAGAAATGAGGCGCCGATCCCGAGGCCGAACGAGGTCGCCAAGGTCCGAAATCCGTCGTGGCCTGATTCGGGCTTCCCGAGGAAGAGCAGGCGGTAGAGCGCCCAACCGAGCACGACGTGACAGACGAGGTAGAGGATCGACATGAGGATATTGCCTGGGGGAAGCGCTCGAGCCCCGATCGAAGCTCACTCGGGTTTGGCGACTCGCTCGATGCGATTCTTGGAGGACCGGGGACCGTGCCAATGGACGATCCACTCGATGCCGAGCTCGTGGAGATAAGCGGCCCGCGCGGCGCCGGTCAGCCGCTCGACGGTCGTCGTCTCCGACGCCCAGGTGTTCTTGCGATCGAGCTGCTTCTGGACGTCGAGCGGCAGGTACACGCGTCGGGGCAGCAGGTAGTAGTTGATGTGGAACGGTCGCTGATCGGTCTCGAGATAGACCTTGCCGTCCTCGGGGATCTGCTCGCGGCAGCGCGTGACGAAGAGCTGCATCGAGCGGTACTCGGCGCCCAGGGCCTCGGAGTCCTCACTGGTGAGGAGCTGGCCGGCGTTCGACCAGAAACGCTCGATGTCCTGAGTCGACGAGTTGAAGGTGAAGAGCGCGCTGAGCAGCAGCCCGGCCACCAGGACCATCCTGCTCGGCGCCTGCCACGGCAACGCATTTCC
>JAVJTD010000546.1:0-4347 GCA_040219065.1 Planctomycetota bacterium | reverse complement strand
CGTTCCCGACAAAGCCTGACGATCGAGCTGAGAAGCGCCGAGCCAGGGGCGGGTCTGGGCCGACGTCGGCCGATGACCCCCGTCTCGCTCGCTCCAGCGCTCCGCTGCCGGGGGCTCCGTCCTCCACTGCCATCCGGCGTGCACGGCCATTCGAAGCGTTCGTGCGCGCACGAGCGAGCGAGACGGGGGTCATCGGCCGACGTCGGCCCAGACCCGCCCCTGGCTCGGCGCTTCTCAGCTCGATCGTCAGGCTTTGTCGGGAACGCGCCTTCTGGCTCGATGACCGCCTTCCGTTTCGCTCGCGCGGGCTCTGATCTCGGTTGTCGGATCCGAGCCGCACTTCGATCCTCGAAGTCCAGTGCTTCAGCCACTACCCTGAGGTCGTCACTCCCCCGAACCGAAAGGAGCGTCGACGATGCCCGAGTTTCAAATGTTCATCGATGGCGAATGGTGCGATGCGGCCAGCGGCGCGACGCACGATGTCGTGAATCCGGCCGAGGGTCAGCCCTTCGGTCAAGTGGCTTGGGGGGATCGCTCCGATGCCCGGCGAGCGATCGAGGCAGCCAACCGTGCCCAGCGGGAGTGGGCGCGCGTACCACTCTGGGAGCGCGCCGACGCCTGCATTCGCCTGGCCGAAATCGTCACTGAGCACGCGCGGGAGATCGGCGACATCCTCTGCACGGAGCTCGGCAAGCCGCGGCACAGTGAAGCAACGGCCGAGTCGGAGGCCTTCGTCCCCGTCTTCTACCGGCAAGCCGCCGAGATGGCGCGGTACCAGGAGGGCGATACGTTCCTCGGCCGTGATCCGCACAAGCGGATGACGACCTTTCGGAGGCCCAAAGGCGTCGTCGCCGTCATCACGCCCTGGAACTTCCCCGCGATGATCCCGAGCGAGTACATCCCCTACGCGCTGGTTCAGGGCAACGCCGTCGTCTGGACGCCCGCTCCGACCGCGGCCGCCACCGCGGTGACCCTGATGCGGCTCTTCGAGAAGGCGGACCTGCCCAAGGGCCTTTTGAATCTGGTCATCGGACCGGGATCGGAGGTCGGCGACGAGCTCGTGACGAGCGAGGGCACCCATGCCATCGCGATGACCGGGAGCACGGCGACCGGCCGCGTCATCACCTCGCGCTGCGGCCTCAAGCCGCGCCTGCTCGAGCTCGGTGGCAACGGGCCGGCGGTGGTCTTGCCGGATGCCGACCCGAGGAAAGCGGCGAAGGCGATCAGCGCGGCCTGCTTCTTCGCCGCCGGCCAGGTCTGTTCCTCGGCCGAGCGTATCCTGGTCGCGAGCAACCTGAAGGACGACTTCGTCGACGAGATGGTCACGCAGTCCCAGCTGTGGACTCAAGGCGATCCATGGGACGAGAAGACCTTGATGGGCCCGCAGAACAACCCGGGCGTCGTCGAGAAGATGGCCTCGCACGTCGCGGATGCACAGAAGCGCGGCGCGACCGTGGTCGCCGGCGGAGGTCGCCCGGAGCTGCCCGGCTTCTACCATGAGCCGACGGTGCTGGTGGACTTCAGCGAGGACAGCCTGGTCAACACCGAGGAGACCTTCGGTCCGATCGCGCCGATCCGCAGCTTCGAGAGCGACGACGAGGCCTGGCGCTTCATCCGGTCCTGCGACCTGGGATTGGTCTCCTCGCTCTTCACCGAGAGCGTCGACCGCGCCTGGAGCTGGGCCGAAGCGCTCCGCACGGGCGTCGTCGTGGTCAATGATCACTCCAATTACTGGGAGCCGCACATACCGTTCGGCGGGATGTCGGGCACCTCGAGCGGCGTGGGCCGCCTCGGCGGACGCCACGTGCTCGAGTTCATGTCGGACTTGCAGACCGTCGCCTTCCACGTCGGCGGATGAGCATGCGCTTCTTCGCCAGCGACAACGCGGCCGGCGCGCATCCCGAGGTGCTCGACGCCCTCGTCCGCGCCAACACTGGCCACGCCGTCGGCTACGGACACGACCCGTGGACCGAGCGCGCAACCGCGCGGCTCCGCGAAGCGTTCGGCGCTGACGCGTCGGTCACCTTCGTGTTCGGAGGCACCGGTGCCAACGTCGTCGGCTTGTCCTCTCTCGTTCGTCCGTTCGACGCCATCCTCTGCGCGCGCTCGTCGCATCTCTGGCGAGACGAATGCGGTGGACCCGAGCACGTGATCGGCTGCAAGCTCGAGCCGATCGAGACGCCCGATGGCAAGCTGCGTCCCGAGCAGATCGTGCCCTTCCTGGAGGACCGCAAGCTGGTCCACCGGGCACGGCCCCGGGTCGTCGCCATCAGCCAGCCGACCGAATGGGGCACGGTCTACCGCCCCGAGGAGCTGCAGGCGATCTCGTCCACTTGCCGCGCGCACGACCTCTTCCTCTATGTCGACGGAGCCCGCCTTGCCAATGCCGCCGCATCACTCGGTGCCTCCTTGGCCGACGCGGCCGCTGGTGCCGACATCCTGTCCTTCGGCGGTACCAAGAACGGCCTCCTGTTCGGCGAAGCCCTGATCGCCTTTCCGAGCGCGGCGAGCCAGGAGATCCCGTATCACCAGAAACAGTGCCTGCAGCTCCCCTCGAAGATGCGGTTCGTGGCGGCCCAGTTCGAGGCACTGCTCGAAGGAGAGCTCTGGCGACGAAGCGCCGCTCATGCGAACGCCCAAGCGCAGCGGCTCGCCGAAGGCCTCTCACCCCTGCCCGGTGCCGAGATCGTTCAGCCGGTCGAGACCAACGTCGTGT
Source organism: Planctomycetota bacterium (assembly GCA_040219065.1). GTDB lineage: Bacteria > Planctomycetota > OFTM77 > OFTM77 > OFTM77 > OFTM77. The sequence continues at coordinate 1,631 of JAVJTD010000546.1, read as the reverse complement.
TCGCTCGCCTACCTTTGGAGAGGATCGCCCCATTGCAAGAGCGGTTCCCGTTCGCCGTCTGGGAGCCGTCCCAGTCGATCGTGCGAATCATGACGTCCTTCGACACCACCGGTGAAGACGTCGAGGCGTTCGTCTGCAAGGCCGAAGAGGTGCTCCAGTGAGTAAAGCTTCTTTGACTCCTCTCGAGATGCTCGCTCGGCTGGTCGCCTTCGACACGACCTCCTCGAAGTCCAACCTCGAGCTCATCGACTTCGTCTGTGACCACCTCGAGGGTCTGGGCTGGCGAGTGGCGCTGACCCGGGACGACGAAGGAATGAAGGCCAACATCTGGGCGACGGCTGGACCGGACGATCTGCCCGGCCTGGTGCTCTCGGGGCACACCGACGTCGTGCCCGTCACAGGGCAGCCGTGGACCTGCGATCCGTTTCGGCTGACCGAGAAGGAAGATTGCGTCTTCGGGCGCGGAACGACGGACATGAAGGGGTTCATCGCCCTGGCACTTTCCGAGATCGGCTCGCTCGACATCCGGCGTCTGGAAGCACCGATCCATCTCGCGCTCACCTACGACGAGGAGGTGGGATGCCACGGCGCGCGCCGGCTCCTTTCGGCTCTGCCCACCGATCGCCCCAAGCCGGAGCTGGTCCTGGTCGGCGAGCCCACGTCTCTGGGCGTCGTCGTCTCTCACAAGGGCTTGCAGGCCTACGAGACGCGGATCGAAGGCCGAGCGGCGCACTCGAGCCGCCCCGACCTCGGCTGTAGCGCCGTCCGCATCGGCGCGGAGATCGTCCGCTTTCTGGAGGAGCTGGCCGAGTCCCGCCGGGCGAGCGCCGAGCCCGGCGAGTTCGAGCCGCCCTACACGACGGTGAATGTCGGCCGGATCGACGGTGGCACGGCGATCAACATCATCCCGCGAGAGTGCCGTCTCGTGTGGGAGTATCGCCCCCTGCCAGGAGAGCGACCGAGCGAGATTCGCGAGCAGGTCGACGCATTCATCGCCGAGAAGCTCCCCGCCGACGAGAACGGATTGCCTCGCATCGAGACGCGCACCCTCGCCGAGGTGCCGGCCTTCCCCGCCCAGAAGAGCTCGCCGGCTGTCGCCTTCGCCAAGTCGGTACTCGGGGAAGAGAGCGAGAGGACGGTCTCGTACACATCCGAGGCAGGCCTCTTCCAGGCGGCCGGCGTGCCGGCGGTGGTCTGTGGCCCCGGAGATGTCGCGCAAGCGCACCAGCCCGACGAGTTCCTATCACTCGAGCAGCTAGCGGCCGGCGGCCGCATGATCCGAGAAGCGCTGAGACGGTACGTAACGCCGCCGGGCTGAGTGGTGAAGCATACAAATGATAAAACTGGGCCCGAGGGCGATGGAGTGCCCAAGTCGAGTGAGTCAAAGACCGAGTCTGTCGGTGAGGGCTCTGCGCAAGCGAGCTTGGGCCGGGGCGGCCGTGCGACGACAGCGCACTCCGAATGCTCCCTTGCTCGGCGCCTCTCAAGACGACAGCGCACTCCGAATGCTCCCTTGCTCGGCGCCTCTCAATTCGATCGGTGGCACCGTCGAGGAAGCGGCTCCCAGTTCGGTGACCGCTTTCCGTTTCGGTCGCGCGGGCTCTGTTCTCGGTCGCGCGGGATCTAGTTTC
>JAVJTD010000544.1:0-12037 GCA_040219065.1 Planctomycetota bacterium | reverse complement strand
CCCAACCCCGCGCCAGGGACCTGTTCGGGATCTGAACGTTTCACCACCGGCATGCTCCGGGCGCCGCGCCAGGGGGCGCCGCTGATCTGCAACCACTGGGAACGCGGGCGTCCCGCCCGCCTCGATCAACGAGGTCGCTCTCCTGATCGAGGACGAGCCTCGACCTAAGCCGGGGGAGACACAGACACGATCAGCGGCTCCGAGTAGAGCGCTTCATCGGCTGCGGTCACCTTGGCGACGACCCAGACATGGCCGGTGATCATCGTCTCGGGGAGGGACACGTCGAGGGTCACGGCTCGGCTCTCGCCGGGCGCCAGTGTCAGGGACTCGTCAGCGCAGTGGACATGCTCCCAGGCCGCAAAAGGGGCGATCAGCTCGGTGCGGACCGTCAGCTCCAGCGGACTCGTGTTCTCGAGCTCGGCGATGGCGGTGCCGTGCTGACCAGGTGACAGCTCGAGGCGATCTTCCAGCCAGCGCCACCGCACGGGTGCCTCATCGGCCGGCGCAGGTCCGATCAGGATGCGAGCGAACGACTCGACCGTCGGGCCGTCGCCAGTCGGCTTCCACCGCGCCCGGAGCAGGTGCAATCCGTCCTCGCGGGCTGGCTCGTACTGCAGCCGCCAGGACCGGCTGGCCAAGGCGCCCAGGGCCACCTCCTTTCGCGGCACACCGCGAAGCTTCCAGCCCGGAGGCACTGTGAGCTCGAGGTGTCCCGACTGGTCGCCGGAGGCGACGTTGCTGACGACTCGGACCTCGATCTCGCCGGGGTCGGGGCCGTCCAAGCTTCGGACCGCTGGCCGCACGAACACGCCCAGTGGTGCAAAGCGCTCGGGCTCGGCGCCCGGGCCGGTGCGCCACCAAGTCGTTGCCTCGGCATCCGAGACCGGCTCGGCCGCGCCGCCGGTGCGCTTGCCCTCGATCAAGCCCGAGCCCAGCTTCAACCGCAGCGTGGCGATCTCGTAAGGTGCGACCTCGAATCGGAGCTGACGCTTGCCGGTGACCGGCTCCAGCGACAGTCGCTCGGTCGGATCGACCCAATCAGCATTGTCGATGCTGGCCGGCGCTTTGAGCCGCGCTTCGTGCGCCCGGCCATGCGCTTCGACGACCCGAACGAGGACTTCGGGTCTCCGGCGGAGCGGTCGTGCTAGCAGCCGATCGACACTCGCGAAGCCGGGACGTTTGACCGCGGACACCATCGCCGAGTCGGACTCCAGCTCGAGGTAAGCCATCGATCGTGGCATCGGCCCAGCCTCGGGCTTCGTCGGAACGACCAGCGGCTCATGCTGCGCCTCCAAGGCTGCACGCACAAAGCCAGCCTCGCGCCAGTCTCCTTGGCCAGTGTGGAGGCTGTACTCGAGGATGCGCGTCTCATTGCCCAATCCGAGTGGCTCACCTCGCGGACCGACGCGGTGTGGCGGCTCGGGCCAGCGTCCCACCGCGCCTTCTGCCGAGAGGTGACACAACGTCAGGCCGATCGTTCCATCGGAGCCGAAGCGATAGGGCGCCTGGCCGCGATTCGAGAGAGCGACCGAGGTTGTAGAAGGCGCGCTGCGATCGACGTTCGGATCGACGACGTCCGCTTCGAGGCACCCGTCACTCTCCAGCCGGCGGAGCTGCTTGGTGACGAGCTGCTCGAGCGGCTGCCCATTGGCCCAGAGCAAGAGCACCGGCCGCTCTCCGGGCAAGTCCAGCCAAGCCGCCGCCGAGCGCCGCTCGCGGAGCTTCGGCGGCAACGCGGGATGAGCGCGCTCGAGGAGCGTGTCGACGAATGGCAACGTCTTCGGCGCTCCGAAGACGATGCGTAGGTCAGCGTCGCTCTTCTTCAGCAGCGCGCCGATGACGATGCGTGCCGTGACGCCATAGGGACGCAGCGCGCGCAGGAGGCCCTCGCCGAGCGCCGCACTGCCGGCAGCCACGACGATCTCGATCCGCGAGACGATCCGATCGCGCGCTCGGGTGCCCTCTCCCAGGCGAACACGCAGCGGCGCCGACCACCCGGCCCAGCGATTCGGCTCGACGGTCAGCCAGCTCAGCGGCTGGCCGGACGGTGGCACCGGTGCCGGATGTCCCTCGGCGCCGAGGGCGCGACCGACGACGGGAGTGCGTCCCTGCGCGACGAAGGGCATCTCTACCGTCACCAGGCGATCGGGCCGAGCGAAGCCCTGCAGCTCGGTCCGGAAGTCGATGCGGGACAGCCCATCGACGAGGCGGATCTCCTGCCGCCGCCAGCCTTGCTCGAAAGCACCGATCGAGACGATCGTCGTGCCGAGCGGCGAATGGCGCACGGTCACGCGCGCGGGATAACCGCGGCTCCCGGGACCATCTCGCCGATGGCTGCCGATCGGATAGACCACCAGCTCATTGCCCGGTTGCCGATCGTGAAGCAGCTCCTCGCCGGTCGACCGATCGCGCAGGCTCTTGATGCCGCCGCCCCAAGTGGGGGCCATGACGAGCTGATGGCGAGAGGTCTTGACGGTGACGTCCTGGGCGAGACTCTCTTCCATGGAGAGCTCTGGCCTTTGATCGCCGGGCACGAGAAACACGCAGACGTGTCCCATCGGCGGCAGATCGGGTGTCAAGAACCGCAGCCGGCACCGCAAAGCGTCCGTCGGCACGACCTCGAACGGCAAGCTCTCGCCCTCGCTCGTGACGATCGCCAGGCCTTCGGCCGGCAGCCACGACACCGGGATCGCCAACTCGGCGACCGTTCGGTGAGACCAGGACAGCGCGTTGAACACGACCAGCGGCAGGCCCGACTTCCCTGCCGCACGGGGCAGGCGAGTGTCGACCTGGCGAGCCAAGGCCTTGGCGGCGCGCGCTGCAATCGCATCGGCAGTGCCGCTGACGCGTCGCCAAGCGGCAAGGCGATCGAGACGCTCCTGATCGTTGATGCGCCCGGCGAGGACTTCGCGGCGTGCGCTCGCCATGAGGACGCGCCAGCCGTGGTCGAGCTCGATCGCCGGATGCGGCTCGCCGATCAGGCTGGCCCAGGTCGAGAGCGTCTCGGCACGTTGCAAGGCATCGCCGGCTGTTCGATGCGCGGCACCGCCGTCGGGAAGATGACCTTCCTCGGAAGGCGCAGTTGCACCCGCGATGCGGGAGGACAGCATCGCGCCGGGATCTTCGGCGCGAAGGACGTCGGGAAGGCAGACGTGGACCGAGCCGGCTTCCTCGGACTCGAGCAGCTCGACCATCCCTTCGAGCTTGGGTAAGGGCGGTGCCCAGGGCGCGACCAGGGGAAGGAGGCCGAGGATCGGCGTCCCGTTCAGCTCCTCGGGAGCGGGTCTGAGTAGGCGTGCCCGCCGCGCGGCCTGCCACTGCCGCTGGAGCTGCAGGTAGGGCCTGGCGAGCTGCCCGGCCCGCCAGCCTTTCAGCTCGGTGCCGTCCGGTGTGAGCCATCGGGCTGAGGTCGGCCCCAGCCCCGGTTCAGGAGTCTCCGAATCGCCGATTCGGGACAGGAGCCCAGCCTCGATGCCGCAGGCCGCGAGGACGGACAGGAGGTTGGCGTCGAAGTCGCCGCTCGTCTCGTGCCAGAACGTGTGCTGCTCGAGCCCGAAGTAGTCCTCGAGATAGAGGATGCCGAGCGCGGCGGTGCGAATCATCAGCTCGAGCGAGGCTGCGGTCGAATCGATCGGCCGGTAGAGACCACACGCGAAGCCGAGCCGTCCTTGATCGCGTAGCTCGGACAGTCGCTCTCGCTCGTCGGGCTGCGCGTCCCAGAACGGCTTCAGGTGCGCCGGATGATCGAGGAAGAAACGGAAGCCGACATCTCGCCTCGCCCTTCCGAGAAACGCGCGCAAGAGCTGGAACTGGCTGGGTGCGCGGCGCTTTCCCGACCGTCCCCATTCGATGAGCTGGGCGAGCGAGCGCTCCGGATCGCGGGCAGCGGCGATCCCCGGTACTAGCCGAAGCGGGGGGCGCGTGCTTTCCGCCATGCGAGGGCCCGGGTCATCGTTCGTCAGCCGTGGGGAATCGGCCTCCTGGGAAGCCGCATCGTGCGGCCGTCGTGCCGCGCGAGAGCGTCCATTGTGCCGACGGGCGTCCGCAAGTCAACGCAACCCTGCCTTCGCGGCGGCCAGGCGCGCCCGAGCAGAGCCCGCGCGCCCCACTGGGAGCGCGGGCGTCCCGCCCGCATCGGGCCGCGCAGCGGCCAGCAATCCGAGCGGAGAGCGCCGCATACGGACTGTCGGCTTCGCCCGGTCTCCGCGTCGACTATCAGGCTTCGTGTGATTCGATACAGTAGAGGTCGCTTCGTGTGATCGACCTTCTTCTGAACCGGAGCCGCCTGAATGCCATTCTCTCTGCTCGCCAGCACACTCGTCCTGCTCTTGGCACAGGAGCCGAAAGCACCGGCGGACGCGCTCGCACGTGCCCGGGCGCTTGTGACGAAGGGCGAGTTGCCCGCCGCGGTCTCGGTGCTCACGAAAGCGATCGCCGATCGACCTGACTGGCGGGAGGTGCACTTGCTGCGCGCGAGCTGCCAAGAGCGTCTGCGGAAGTTCGACTCCGCCGAGGCGGACTACACGCAGGCCCTCGAGCTGCGTGACGGCGATGCCCGGGTGCATCTGTCACGAGGATCGATTCGTTACTTTCGTGGCGACGTGAAAGGCTCGATCGAGGACTTCGACCGGGTCGCGGAGCTCTCGCCTTCGAGCGAGCCACACCTCTGGCAGCGCGGGATCTCGTACTACGAGGCCGGTGAGTTCGAGCGGGGCCGGAAGCAGTTCGAGCGTCATCGCAAGGTCAACGGCAACGACGTCGAGAACTCGGTGTGGCACATGCTCTGCGCTGCGCGCGAGCTGGGTCTCGACGAAGCGAAGAAGCGCTTCTTGACGATCGAGGACGTCGGCGGCCGCTTTCCGGACTCACGGGTTCCCATGAAGGAGATCTACGCTCTGTTCGCCGGGACGGGAACGACCGAAGCCGTCCTCGCCGCCGCCGAAGCCCTGTCGGAAGAAGAAGGCCCTCGCCGAAGGCGCGCGCTCCAATACGCGCACCTCTACATCGGCCTGCATCACGAGATGATCGGAGATCCGGAGAAGGCGCTCGGCCATCTGAAGAAGGCCGCCGAGGACTTCTTCGTCCCGGACTACATGGGCGAGGTCGGCCGTGTGCACGTCGCGCGGAAGGAGCAAGGAAGTCAGCGATGATCCCGCGAAGACGCCGAGCTCGAACCTGGCTGCTCTTGATGGGCCTGGTCGTCATGCCCTTCTCCGGATCGTTCGTCGATGGTGTCATCGGGTTCACGACCGAGCTCGTTTCTGCGGTGATGTGGTCGTCCGGAGATCCGGCGGCGGGCGTGAGCTCCGGTGCCTTCATTGGCGGCGGAGCCGGTCTGCTCCTGTACCTGGTCTTCGTGACCCTCTTCGTGGTGTTGGCAGACGATGGGCAGGGGCGCGAGGCGGAGCGATGAAGGCACGTCGCGCTTCGATCGCGATGGCGGTCGTCCTCTTCTTGTTCGTCTCCGGGGCACTCGGGGCGTTCATCGGCCGGTTCCTCGGGATAGCTCTCTCCCCATTCTTCCTGAGGGATCTCGAGACCGTCGGACCGATATGGGGAGGCGGTCTGGGGATGCTGTTCGGCGTCTCGTTCTTGATCTGCGTGGCAGCATGGCGACGCCGATCCTGGAATGGGCTCGCCGTGGGAAGTTTGCTCCTTGCACCAATCGTCTGTGCCCTCGGGGGAGGAGCGGCGGGTCACCTCCTCGGCAGCTCGTGGTGGCAAGGCGCGCTCTGGAGCTTCTTCTGGGGCCTCTATCCAGGCTTCATCTCGTGGACACTCTTCGCCGTCCTGGCAACGATGTCCGAGGGTGCGAAAGCCAAGGAGCCGAAATGAAGCCTCGCCAACGATTGGCCCGGGGCTACCCGCTGTGGTCCCTTCGGGCCTGAGAGCCGATGCGCGGAGCGCCGGCGCTGGATCGGGCCGGGGCGCAGCCCAGGGCGCAGCCCGGGCGCAGCCCCGGATGTGGGCCATTTGTGCCGGGAACAGATTGCCAACTTTGGATTGCAAAGTGGGCCATTTGTGCCGGGAACGGATTGCCAACTTTGGATTGCAAAGTGGGCCATTTGTGCCGGGAACGGATTGCCAATCTAGGCCGGTTGTCGTTCCCGGTGAAGGAGTGAGTAAACCACCGGGATGATGAAGAGGGTGATCAGTGTCGAGCTGAACAGGCCGCCGATGACGGCGCGCGCCAGCGGCGCCTGCGCTTCGGCGCCTTCGCCCAATCCGAGAGCCAACGGCAAGAGGCCCAGGACCGTCGTCAAGGACGTCATCAAGATCGGTCGTAGCCGTCGCCGTCCTGCTTCCCGCACCGCTTCGATGATCGGGAGGCCGTCCTCTCGCCGCAGGCGAGTCGCTTGGTCGACGATGAGGATCACGTTGTTGACGACGATGCCGCCGAGCATGATGCAGCCGATGTAGGACTGCACGTTGAAGGTCGTGTCGGTCAGGAACAACATCACCAAGATGCCGATCGCGGCCAGCGGCACCGAGAACATCACGACGAGCGGGTCGAGCAAGGACTCGTAAAGGCAGGCCATGACCATGTACACGAGCACCAGCGACAACACCAAGCTGATCAGCAGCTCGGCGAAGGCTTCTTGCCGTTCTTCCCAGTCGCCGGCGATCGAGACGTCGTAGTTGCTCGGGCGAGGAATCTCCTTCAAGCGCTGCTCGACGTCGGCGATGACCGAGCCAAGATCGCGGTCGGCGATGTTGGCGGAGACCGTCGCGATGCGCTGCTGGTTCTTGCGATCGATCTGGATCGGACCGCGGCGCGGCTCGACGGACACCACGTTTCGCAACACGACCTGCTCGCCGAAGTCGTTCAAGATCGTCAGATCCAGGACCTCGTCGAGCGCGAGCAGCTCAGCGTCTTTGAGCTGCACCAGAATGCGAACGTCGTCGCCGTCTCGCCGGAACGTACCGGCCTGCGATCCGGCGATCGCGGTCTCGAGCATGCGCGCGACCTTGGCGATCGAGAGCCCCAAGTCGGCCGCGCGGCGGCGGTCGATGCGCAGTAGCTCTTGCGGCACCCCGGTCTCACGGCTCAGCCGCACATCGGTGATACCCGGCACCTCGCCGAGCGCTTCGGCGACCGATGCTGACAACGCATCGAGCGCTTCGAGGCCGTGACCGCGCACCTCCACCTGCACGCCCTCGGTGCCGTCCCCGAACGCGATGCGCAGGACGAACAGCCCGGTCCCGGTGCGCGTGCGAATCGTCATGCCGGGCTGGGCGCCGATCTGCTCGCGGAGCTCGTTCGCGATGTCCTCGCTCGAGCGCTGACGGTCGGCGATCGGCACGAGCGAGAGACTGATGTCGCCGGTGGCGGCATTCCCCGGCCGATACGACGAGGCACCGATGCTGACGACCGATGCCCTTGCCTCGGGCACCAGGTCCTCGATCTTCTCCTCGATGCGCTGCATGCGGCGATCGACGACGTCGAGACGCGTGCCCACTTCCATCTCGGCCGAGATCCGCACCTCGCCCTCGTCGGTCTTGGGCATGAACTCGCTACCGATGAGAGGGTAGAGGAACAGTGAGCCGACGAATGCGCCGAGCACGCCGACCGAAGTCAGGAAGCGATGCCTCAGCGCCAGCCCCAGGAGATCGCGATACGACCCTTCCAAGGCGCGGAACAGGCGTCCACCGGAGGTGACCGACGCCGCGAGCGCGGCATTGCGATCGCGTCCGCCGAGCTTCGCCGCCAGCACCGGCACCAGCGTGAGCGCCACCACCAAGGAGCAGATCAAGGAGAACCCGACGACGTAGGCGAGCTGACGGAACAGGACGCCGGACATGCCCTGGACGAACACCAGCGGCAGGAAGATCACCAGCGTCGTGACCGTGCTCGCGATGATGGCAGCCGTCACCTCTTCGGCGCCGTGAATGGCCGAGTCGGTGCTGCCCATCGCCTTCTCTTGACGCAAACGGAAGATGTTCTCGAGCACGACGATCGCGCTGTCGACCATCATGCCCACCCCGAGCGCGAGGCCGCCGAGCGTCATCAGGTTGAGCGTGAAGCCGCCGAAGTAGACCAGGGAGAACGTCGCGATGATCGAGATCGGGATGGCCGTCGCGATGACGAGTGTGCTGCGCACGTTGCGCAGGAAGAAGAGCAGCACCAGGATCGCGAGCGCGCCGCCGTAGAGTACCGAGCGTCCGACGTTGTCGATCGAGTTCTCGATGTACTCCGAGGAGTCGGAGATCGGCACGATGTCGATCTGCGGATAGTCCAGGTTGATGCGCTCGATCTCGGCGAGGACGTCTTGGGCGACCTCGACGGTGTTGGTCGCCGACTGCTTGCGCACCGCCAGACGCACACCCGGCTCGCCGTTGATGCGGATGACCCGCGTGATCTCGCGATGGGTGTCGATGACGGCGGCGATCTGATCGAGGACGATCGGTGCGCCGTCGCGCGAGGCGACGATCGTCTCCTTGAGCTCGGCCAGGTCCTTGAATTCGCCGGGCGTGCGCAAGGTCACGTCGTAGTGCCCGCGCTCGATCGTCCCGGCTGGCACCGTGAGGTTCGCCTCTCGCAAGGAGCGAATGATGCCATCGAGAGGCAGGCCGAGCGCCTTGATCTTCTCGATGTCGAGCTGGACGCGCACCTCGGGCTCGAAGCCGCCCCAGACGTCGAGCACGGCCACGCCGGGGATGCGCTCGATGCGGTACTTCACCTGCTCGTCGATCAAGCGGCGAAGCTCGAGCGGATCGAGCTGCGTCGCCACGCCGAGAATGAGGATCGGGAACGAGGCGATGTCGAACTTGCGGAGCTGCGGCGTCTCGGCCTCTTCGGGCAAGTCATCGCTGATGCGGTCGAGGCGATCACGGATGTCATTGGCGGCGACGTCAAGATCCGTGCCCCAGGTGAAGGTCACCCGGACGTTGCTGATGCCTTCGGCCGAGGTCGAGGTCAATTCGTCGACGCCAGGCACCGCGGCGACCGCTTCCTCCACGCGCCGGGTGACGAGCTCCTCCATCTCCTCGGGGCTGGCGTTCTCGTAGCTGGTCGACACCGTCAAGGTCGGAAAGGAGACGTCGGGCATCAGGTCGATCGGCAGCCGCCAGAGCGAGATGCCGCCGAGGATGACCACGATCAGGGTGACCATGGTCGTAAAGATCGGACGAGAGACGCTGAAGCGCGCGATCTTCATTCGGCCTCTCCCGAGACGGCCTGAGCCGGGACGCGATCGGAGCCGGGCGTCTTCTCTTCTTCGGTGTCGTCCTTCAGTGCCTTCTCGGGTGTCTCGGTCACCTTTGGCACTCGAGCATCGATCTCCTTGGGATCCAGCTCGGTGGCGAGGATGCTGCTGCCGTTCTCGAGGAGGTGCTGGCCCATCGTGACGACCCAGGCTCCTTCGAGGTCCGGGCTGAGCACTTGGGCGTGGCCGCCTTCGGTCACGCCCGTCTCGACGATGACGAACTCGGCCGTGTTGCCTTCGCGATTGGCGACGAAGACGCCCCTCGTACCTTGTCGCTCGACGAGCGCTTCGATGGGCACCACCTGCACGCCTTCGGCTTTGGCGAGCTCGACCTCGACGCCGACGAACATGCCCGGCTTGAGCAATTCGTGCTCGTTGGCGACGTGGATCTCGACGCGAGCTTGCCGCGAGGCTTCCCGGAACATCGGCGCGATGCGTGCGATCTGCCCCTCGAAGGCGCGGCCCGGATAGGCGACCGAGCGGATCAATGCTGTCTGCCCTTGATGCAGCTTGGGATAGTCGACCTCGGCGATGTAGAGGACGGCGATGATCGGATCGATCTCGAGCACCGACACGATTCGCGAGTTCGCAGACAGCATCTCGCCGTCATCGACGAAGCGCTCGCCGACGATGCGCGAGGTGTCTCCGTCCTCCCAGTCGGCACGGATCGTCGTGTAGGAGAGCCGGACCTCGGCGGCCTTCAGCGCGGCCTCGGCGCGGATGACCTGCGTCTGGGCGACCTTCTGGCGCGACTGCTGGGCCTGGAGGTCGGTGCGCGCTCGATCGAGGTCGGACTCGGACGAGATGCCGTCTTGGCGCAGCTTCTCGATGCGCAGGTACTCGCGCTTGGCGACCTCGAGATTGGCGGCGGACTCCTCGAGATTGGTGCGGGCGACGTCCAGCTCGGCGCGGGCTTGCTCGACTTGTTGGACGAACTCCTCGTCGTCGAGCTCACCGATGATGTCGCCGCGCTCGATCGCGTCGCCGATGTCCACGTGGAGCCTCGCCAGCCGGCCGCCGATCTTCGGCGCGGCCACGAACTCGGCGGTCGGGACGAGCGTGCCGGTGAGCAAGCGGCGATCGCGGAGGTCGGCCTTGCGGACCGGGGCGATCTCGACGGCGACGGGCCCGCTCGGGGGACGCCCCGCCTGCTCCTCACCGGTCTTCTCTTCGACCTTCACCCAGATGAGCCAACCGAGCCCACCCAAGATCGCGAGAGCCAACAGTCCAAAGAGGGCGCGTAGGATTGTCATCCGGAATCTTCTCCATGGCAGCCGCGGTCATCGGAACCGCGGCTTCGAAGGCGAGAGACGGTCGATCTGAAACGAGAGGGCATTGATTCGGAAGGACGAGCCGCACCGGGATCGGAGTGTACCGAGGCGTCCTGGGCGACCGGGGAATCGCCAAGCCCGATACGGGCCTCCTGCCCTGCGGGCGAGATTCTAGCAGGATTCGAAGTGGGCGGGGCGAGTGTCTTGGACGGTCGATCGGCACCAGAGCTGGAGGCGGACTGCGCTCACGGGCGGGCCTACTTCTCAGCACGTTCGTGCTCGATTGACTATATTGGCCGCTCGACCCGAGCCGCATCGGACCGGGCCTTCGCGCTCGTTCCCAGAGGAGACATGGACATGATGGAAGATCTCGAGTTTCTCGTCGGAGACCCCACCGAGCTCCGCGGCCGAGCCATCGTCTTCGTCGAGAACGAAGGAGGCTCGGATCATCCCTTCAACCCGAGGTTTCCTGCGCTCGCAGTGGCGTCCGATCCCTCCGAGCTGCTCGAATTGATCTCGAGCGTCTTTCCCTTGCCCGAAGAGATGCGCTCGCATCTCCTCCAGCGCATCAAGCAGTTCCGGGAGATGTGGTCCCGGACGATGTTCGGCGAGTCGATGTTCCGCTCGATGCGGGAATCGCTCACGCAAGACCTCGATCACAGCGGTCTCCCCGAGGAGCTGATCGAGCAGGTGCGCGGCGAGGTCGAGCAGATCAAGGACCTCCCCGACGAGCCGATGGGCGATCCGTTCCACGGCTGCTTCCTGCCGCTCGTCGGATTCGATCCGGGCGTCATCGAGCCCTACGAGCAGAGCTGCGACGTGATGCGCGCTCGCAGCGTCCCGAGCATCACCTATGCCGGGCTCGTGCTCTCCGGCTTCGCCCAGCACTACCTCGCCGAGTACCTCCTGCAACGCGAAGCCGCGGTGCCCGACGCGCCCGAGGCCGAGCCTCGCAAGGAGAAGGTGAAGCCGAGCGGCCCGGACGTCCGGAGCATGCCGACCGCGCAGTTCCTCGAGCTCTTGAACCGAATGGTCAGCGAGCTGATGTTCGCCCGCGAGACCGGCGCTCCCATCGAGAAGCAGCTCGCCGAGCTCAAGCAGATCACCAAGGGCACTGTCTTTATTCGCGACGTATTGAACCTCGCTGGTTTCGTCGAGACCGAGCACCCCAATCGCATCGCGATCATCGATCTGTACCTGAGGCGCATCGGCATGCTCGCCCAGGAGCGCTACGAGGACATCCCCTCCGTCGACCGCCGAATCAAAGAGCTCGTCGAGGTGTGAGGGTGGAGCGTCAGCTCTGATCTGAAACCAGAGCCCGCACGGGTCCCTGACATAAGACGCCTTCCGTTGGGACGGTGGGATTCACGGCGAGGACTTCATCCGTCCGGTGATGAGTAAGGGACGAGCGGATATCCTCGTCGGTCAAGGCGTCGGAACGGTCCCACGCCATCGCTTGCGGGATCCGGTCCCGTCGTCCCTCACGAAGCCCCGCCGAATCGATCATGAGTTCCGTGCGCGTGAGCGAGCTCCCAACCCTGCGCCAGGGACCTGTTCGGG